>CAYUYM010000044.1:0-19718 GCA_964449305.1 uncultured Chromatiales bacterium
GATGAGGCGCTGCAACTCCAGGACGTGGAGTCGTGGTGCACCACCGGCCTCGGCCTGGTAGCCCGCGTCGCCGCGGATCCGCTGGTCGCCGCCGCTGCAGAAGGCCCACTTCCCGTCCTTCGACGGGCCCTCGCCGGTGAGCAGCACCACGCCGATGGCGGTGTCGATGGCACACAGCCGGAATGCGTCGAGCAGCTCATCGAGCGTCTCCGGCCGGAATGCGTTGCGGACCTCGGGGCGGTTGATGGCGATGCGGGCAATGCCGGCGCCGTTCGTCCTGAAGGTGATGTCCGTGTAGGGTTTGATGTCCTGCCAGTGCTGTGAAGTCATGGTGTCGTTGCGTGTGGTGGTGAAACATCAGGTGGTGGCGGCATCCACACCGGCCCAGAAGCGTTCGAGCTCGGCATGAAGCAGTGTTGGTGCGTCGGTCAGGATGTCGTGCCCTGCGCGTGGAAGCACGACGGACTGGAGGGACGGCAGCCGTTCGGCCATGCGGGCCACAATGTCCGTGTAATGCGTGTCCTCGGCGCCGGTGATGCAGAGGATGGGAATGGTGAGTCCGGGGAGCAGATGCCACAGTGGCTGCTGCGCCCCCTGCCCCATGCCCAGCAGGCTTCCGGCGAGTCCGTGAGCACTCTGACTCCAGCGGTCGGCGGAGAGGCAGTCGATGGCCCGTGCGTCTCGGGAGGATCCCTTCAGCATGGGATGGCGGTTCCATGCATCAAGGAACCACGCCAGACCCTTCGACACGATGTCCTCCGCGAGCTGCTGATCGAGCCCGGCGCGATGGAGGCGCTTCTCCTCGTCCCCGATTCCGGGACCTGCACTGATGGCCGCGAGGGAGGTGAAGTGCCCCGGGTGATGGAGGGCGAGATACAGGGCCAGCCGCCCCCCCATCGAGTAGCCGGCAAGGTGGGGCTTCTGGATGCCCATGGAATCCAGCGCATCAAGGACGCAGGCGGCCTGATACTCCATCGAGTAGGCCTCGGGATCCTCGGCATATCGGGGAGAGGGGGACTGACCGTGCCCCATGAGGTCGATCGCATAGAAGTCCCGGACGTTTCCGCACTGCGGGGTGATGGCCGACCAGGATTCGCTGGAGCGTGTGAAGCCGTGCAGCAGCACCACCGGGCGTCCCGGTGTGGGGCACGGGCGTGTGGATCGCCTCCATGCGAGCCCTCTCCGGCGTTCGGGGGGCGTCGGCTCCACCGCCAGCCCCTGAAGGAAATCGTCCACCACATCGCGGACACCGCGGACGGTGGCCCTGCGCCAGGCCAGGCTCGTGGCCATGTCGATGCGCACCTCGATGACGCGGATGCGCTTCTTCGAGGGGAGATCGAAGCCGGAGACGGCGTCCTGCGATCTGCCCATGTCGCGCAGGGCCTGGGCATGGTTGTCATCGTTGGTGATGGCGAAGGCGGGGATGCCGAGCGCCGAGGTGACCGCGGCGACGCTCAGGCCATGCGGTGTGATGAAATGCCTCGTGCATTCCGGTTCGAACCCGGCGATGGGAAGCGTGCCGAAGATCTCGCCCCCGTCGTTGTTGAGCACGAAGACGGTGAGGTCGAAGCCGGTGAGGGTGGATGATGCGAGGATCTCCAGATCGTGGAGAAAGGCCAGATCGCCGGTGATGAGCACGGTGCGCCGCTGGATCTGTGTGGCCACACCGAAGGCGGTGGAGGTGACCCCATCAATGCCGGAGATGCCGCGGTTGCAGAAGAGGTCGATCTGCGGGGCGGCCTTGAGAAAGGTCTCGAGATCGCGAAGGGGCATGCTGTTGGAGACGACCACGGCGGCGCCCTGCGGGAGCAGCATGGGCAGGATGTGCCAGAAGGCAGCCTGCAGGCCCTCGCCCCCGATGGATGTGAGTGACACGAGTTCCTCCTGGGCGCGGCGGTCGAGCTGCGTGAGCGTGTCTCGCCACCGTGCATCAATGCCCGCGGCAATGGCCCTGAGGTGGCTGCACACGAGCGCTTCGAACACCTGCACACGCGGCGCCTGGATCTGCATCGACACGACGAACTCGGGATCGACACGACGCCCGGGGTCGGTGATGGAGAACACGGGCATGCCCGCGCAGGAGGCGATGAACTGCTGCAGCGCGGTGATGGTGGGATGCTCACCCAGAAGGATGAGGAGATCCGGCCGCATGCGTTCGAGGAACAGCGGACTGCGGACAAGGATGTCGCCACAGTTCAGGATGAGCGGATGATCATCGCCCGTGAAGCGGAGACCGGAGGTCGCCTCGGCGAACACGGGGATGCCCAGGGCATCGATGCAGCGCATCATGTGGCGGGCGTCGCTCGTGTGCCGGTTCTCCGGGCCGGCGATGATGAGCGGGCGGCGGGCCCGGCGGAGTGCGCCCGCAAGGCGGGCGACGGCCCCGTGATCGGGCTGCATACCGGAGGTGACGATGTCCGTGAACGGACGCCCATCCCGGCGCCCGAACAGGCCGAAGCGCTGCCCGGCGTCCATGAGCGTGGTCATGGCCCGCCGGTCGGGATCGACGGGCAGGGGCTCGAGCGGCTTGTCGAAGGGGACGTTCACATGGACGGGCCCGCCCGAGGATCCAAGGCAGGCTGCGAACGCACGGCAGACTGCGGAGCGCAGATAGCGGAGGGAGGCATCGGTGATGGCGGGGCGGGCGGTTTCGTGGAACCAGCGGACGTGCCCGTTGAACAGGTCGCGCTGGCGCATCGTTTGGAGCGCTCCGGCATCCTGCAGCTCGGCCGGGCGGTCGGCGGTGAGGAGCAGAAGCGGGGTGGCGGTGGCCGCGGCCTCACACACTGCGGGGAGGTGGTTGGCCGCCGCCGTCCCGGATGTGCAGATGACGGCCGTCGGCATGCCCGACACCTTGGCCGCTCCAAGTGCAAAGAACGCGGCCGATCGCTCGTCGAGGATGGTGGTCAGCTCGATGTCCGGATGACGCGCAAAGGCGAGCATGAGCGGTGTGGAACGGGATCCCGGCGAGGCCACCGCACGCCGAAGCCCGCAGCGCGCGAGCTCGTCCACAAGGATGTTGGCCCAGAGGGTGTTCGCATTGGGCGAGGATTCGATGATGGCGTTCATGGTGCACCTCTCATAATGCGTCGAAGATGGCATGCGCCTTGGCGCGTGTTTCACGAAGCTCCTCCTCCACGCGGGAATCGACCATGATGCCCGCACCGGCGTGCAGGCGGGCGGTCGCCCCGCGGATGAGGGCGGTGCGCAGGGCGACAGCGGCCTCGCCATCCCCTGTGCCGTTGAACCAGCCGATGAAGCCGGAATAGAGTCCACGGTCGAAGCCCTCGACACGGCGGATCAGCCGCCGCGCGTGTTCGCGGGGATGACCGCACACCGCCGGTGTGGGATGCAGCCGGGCCGCAACATCGGGCAGCCCCAGCCCCGGTCGCAGGGCGGCCTCGAGCGGCGTGCGCAGATGGGTGACGGTGGGCAGCTCCAGGGCGTGCGCCTCACCGATGTGCACGGGGCCGTCGCTGCACGCCGCGAGGCCGCGCCGCACGCCGCGCACCACGCTGGCATGCTCACGGGTGTTCTTCCCCGTCGCGAGCTCAGCCTGCACGGCATCCGCAGAAGCAGGCCGGCTGCCGGCCAGCGCCTCGCTCAACGCCCGCCCCTGCTCCACGCGGGCCAGGCGCTCCGGTGTGGCGGAGAGGAACACGGCATCGCCTTCCGCGATGGCCAGAACAAAACTCGTCGGATTCCTGCGCAGCACCGCATTCATAAGCCGGGGTGCATCCAGCGCCGTGCGGAAGCGCACGTCGACACTCCGCGCAAGCACCACCTTGGCCACCACGCCCGCCTCGAGGGCGGTCAACCCCTGACGCACGGCTGCGGCGAATGCGTCGTCGTGCCAGTCCACATCCGTGATCTCCGCGGCGCGTCCCGACGGTCGGCGGGCGGCGCGGCGCAGAGCCTCCTCCCAGGCATCCCGCGCCTCGCGGGATCCGGGAACGTGCGCGGGGATGTCGAGTTCGGAACCCCCGGGCGACCAGCGGAGCAGACCGCCGGGGATGTGTGCGCTGATGCCGCCGAGCCCCCGCCATTCCTCTGCGGGCAGCCGGCCAGGATCGAAGGCGCAGCGGATGAAAGCCGTCGTCCGCACGCGCGCGTCGTCCCGCCTCCGGGCGAGAAGCACCTCCGGCAGCGCGGCGAGGCGCCGACGCCAGCCGCGACCCGGTCCGATGGTCACGCGGGCGGATGCGCCCCACCCCAGCATGGCCTCACGGCCGGGTGCCTGCCAGAACCAGACAGGGTGACATCCGAGCGCAACCAGCTCCCCGAACAGCCGTACAGGCGTTCGTGCATCATGAAATCCGCTTGCGGCCGTGATCTGATCCTGCATGCACGTGGTCCATTGTGGTACAACTGTCTGCTGGTGTTCGTGACAACCATTTCGAGAACATTCACACGGAGAAATCTACAAATGTTTCGGGAAATGACGATGTGGCTTGCCATGCATCATCCCCCTCGGCAAATTTGCACATGATCCAATCCGACGCACTCCATGGACGCCGCGGCGGCCGACACATCCTCCTCATCGGGCACCGCACGGCCGGCAAGACGACGCTCGGTTCCCTCCTCGCCGCGCGCCTTGGCTCGCCCTTCATCGATGTCGATGCCCGCATCGAGGCCGCCACCGGCGCGCCCTGCGCCACGCTCGCCCGGAGAGACGAGGCCTCCTTCCGCCGCGTCGAGCAGGCGACGATCACGGACATCGTGCAGTCCACCACACCCGCGGTCATCGCCTGCGGCGCGGGGATGGCGCCCATCCCCGTCGGTCACCTCACCATTGCGATCCACCGCGAGGGCTGGGAGGACAGCGCCCGTGCCCTGCGGGGGCCCCTTCGCGATGCGCTGTCGAACGACGAGGAGATGGCGTGGATGCGCGCCACACGCACGCCGCGCTATCATGCCGCCGCCCATGCCCGGCTGCACATCGCACGGGGGACCCCGGTCGACCGCGCGCTCGGCGACCTCATGCAGCTCGTGCGCATGGCCTCCTGCTTCCCCCAATCCCTCATGGCGCCCGCGTCTTGGCTGGTGCCACGCAGCACGCCAGCCCTGGCCCGCGCCGAGGCGGATGCCCGGCTCATGGGATGCGCCGGCGTCGAGATCCGCAGCGACATCATGGACACGCAGCCGGTCGGCACCCCCTGGCTCGCCTCACTCCGCACACCCGACCCGGACTTCCTTCTGCGCCATCACGGGGCCCGTGCCTTCGACTGCGACATCCGCTTCCTGGGGCAGCTCAGGCTCGACGGGCTGGAACCCCGCCCGCTGATCCTCTCCCTGCACCCCGACGTCTGCACCCCCGGCGACATCGACGCACTCGGGGACGCCCTGCACCACGTCCGAACGCGCCACCCGGAATTCGCGCGTGAGCTCTCCTGGAAGTACGCCCCGCGCATCAGCTCGTGGCGGCAGCTCCGCGCCTGCCTCGCGTCCGTCGACCCCCTGCGCGATGCCGAACCCGCAGGCACCTTTCTGCCGCAGGGCGGGAACTGGTACTGGCTGCGAATCATCCTGGCCAACAGCAGCAACCGCTGGAACTACATCCACGTGCATGACGGCGACGATGCGGGGGATGCGCCTCTGCCGCCGGATTTCCCACTGCTCCTGCCGCACGCCCTGCCAGCATCCCCGGCGGAGCTGTCCGGCCTCATCGGCCTCCCCGTCTCGCAGTCCATCGGCGACATGTGGCACCGTGTCCTCGCGGATGCGGATCCCGCTCCGCCCTCCTCCTACGTGAAGATCCCCGTGGCGGAGGAGGATGTGGATGCGGCCCTGGGAGTCCTGACCACGGTTGGTGTGACGGGGCTTTCCGTCACCGCACCCCTGAAGCGTGTGGTGGCCGAATCGACCCGTGTGGACAACCCCGACCGCCTGCCCGCGGGCAACACCCTGACGCGGTGTGACGGACGCTGGGTGCTGTCGGACACGGACGAGGCGGGCATGGATGCCGCGCTCGCCGCCGTGGAGGCGGAGGGCGTGGGACCGGGGCGGGCGTGGATCTTTGGCAGCGGCGGCGTGGTTCCCGCCGTGGAGCGCGCCCTGGCATCCCGCGGATGGACACCGGTGGCACGCGTGCAGCCCCGCACCGGCTGGCGCGGCGAGGAAGCGGCGGATCTCATCGTCAATGCCGCCGGGCCGGCCGCGCCCGCAGCGCAGGGCGCCCCCGCCTGCCGAGCATGGCTCGACCTCCACCACCGCGATGCACAACCTCCGCCACACACTGCCTGTGCATACCACAACGGACGGATCTTCTTCGAGGCCCAGGCTGCCGCCCAGCGCACACTGTGGCGCGACGAGGCGGGGAGGCGCGCAGCAGCAGCCGATGCCATCGCCGCCTCCATCCCCGACGCGGTGCGCGATGAGGCGCTGCCGGCACTGCACGCGCTTCTGCGCCGCTTCCCGCTGCGGAACTTCTCCGTGGACATCGACGCGCATCGGCGGCTTGAGCTCACCACGGCGCGGGATGTGGAGGAACTCATCGGCTCCATCACCGAGGACGAATTCCGTGTCGATGAGCAGCTCCCGTACTGGGCCGAGCTCTGGCATTCCGCCATCGCCGTGGCCGGCACCATTGCCGATGCGCCCGGCATGGTGCGTCGGCACGAGGTGCTGGAGGTGGGCTGCGGTCTGGGCGTCCCCGGCATCGTCGCGGCCCTCTGCGGGGCGCAGGTCACCTTCACCGACAACGACCCGCTCGCCCTCCACGCAGCACGCATCAACCTGCTGCGCAACGCCCCCGGCGCGGAGGCGTCCTTCCACCTCCAGGATTTCCGCCGACCGCCACGCCGCACCTGGCCCGTCATCATCGCCGCCGACGTGCTCTACGAGCGGCGCTACCTCGACCCCTTCGCTGAATTCCTGAGGGGCGCGCTCGCGCCGGACGGCATCGTCGTCCTCGCCGAACCCAACCGATCCATCGCCGAATCCTTCTTCACGGCCATCATCAGCCGCGGCTTCCGCATCGAGAGCCGTGTGCGGGAGGCGGGCCTGCACGGACGCACCGTGGCCGTGGGCATCCACCTCCTCCGGCATGCCGGCACGCAGTGAGCGCGTTCGTCCGCATGCGTCTTCCATTCCCCACGTTTCGGATCACTCCCTTCCCCACCGCAGCCCCATGACACGACGCCTCCTTCTCCTCGCCGCACTGTTCCTTCTGCCCCTTGCGCACGGCGCCGCCCAGCAGCGCACCATCACCGGGCGCGTGCTCGACGCCCAGACGGGCGACCCGCTCCAGTATGCCGGCATCCGCGTGGAGGGCGGGGCACGGGGCACCACCACCGACAAGACCGGGCGCTTCGTGCTGCATCTTGACCCCGGTACCTGGACCCTGACGGCCACCTACATGGGCTATGCGAGTGCCACACAGACATTGGGAGCGGAGCAGAACGCAGGGGACGTGGTGTTCCGCCTCACGCGCGGCGAGATCACGCTGCCCGAAGTGCTCGTCACCCCCGAGGACAACCCTGCCCTCGAGATCATCCGGCAGGCCATCGGGCATCGCGAGAAGCGTCGGGAGAAACTGCGGAACTACTCCCTGAGCTCGCATTCCAAGATGGTGGTCACCGTGGCGGGAGAATCCGTGCGTGACAGGATGCAGGACTCCTCGGTCACGGCCATCCTGGAATCGCAGACGGACGCCTTCTGGTCACGCCCCGACCGCTACAAGGAGATCATCAAGGCCCGCAAGCAGAGCTCCTTCCTGCGTGCCCGGAACAACCTCATGATCAGCGCCTTCTTCACGATGGACTTTTCGCAGGATGTGCTCGACATCGGTGGCAGGATGGTGACCGGCCCCATCTCCACCGCCGGCCTGCGTGAGTATTCCTACACGCTGAAGGGCACGACCAGCTACGACGGCTCACCGGTGTACATCATCGACATCGCCCCGCTCGACGAGGACGACCCGCTGCTGAAGGGGCGCATCTACATCGCCGACAACAGTTTCGCCCCGGTGCTGTTCGATGTGTCGCTGAACGACGCCGCCCTCCCGATGATGTTCCGGAAGCTCTCCTTCCGGCAGCAGTTCCGCCTGTTCGAGGGCGAGTTCTGGATGCCGGTGGACGTGGTGGTGAGCGCCCGCGCCGAGATCTCCATCATCGTCAATGTGGCCGTGGATGTGGAGGGCATGTCGGTGCTGCAGGACTACGCCATCAACGTGCCGATGAACGACGACGTCTTTGACCGGACCGTGATCAAGGTGTTGAAGGAGGCCGACGACAGGGACTCCACCTGGTGGGCGCAGGCACAACTCATCCCCAACACAAGCGAGGAACTCGAGCAGTATCGCAGGGCCGACAGTCTGAAACTTGTCTTCGAGGCGCAGCGCAACGACTATGGGTTCGGCTCCCTGCTTCAGGGCAAGACCTTCAGCCTTGGCGACCTGCGCTTCTCCGTTCCCGGGTTGCTCGATCTCTACCGCTTCAACAGGGTGGAGGGGCACACCATCCGCGGCGCGGTCGGAATCGGGACGCGGGACGTCTTTGACTCGCGTCTGCGCAGTGAGGTGGGCTACGGCTTCGACAGCAGGCGCCTCACCTGGCAGGTCAACCTGCGCCTGCCGCGCTTCCCCTTCGACGGCATGAGCATCGGCGGCGGCATGCACGACCGCATCGGCTGGATCGATGAAGGGCGCGATCTCTGGTCCGAGGGCACGGCGACATGGACAAATCTGCTCTCCAAGTACGACCCGCGGGATTTCTTCCACAGCAGGGGATACAACGCATGGATGGATGGCGACCTGACATCGAGCTTTGCCGGCGGTGTGGCGTGGGGACGGCGGGAGTACGGCTCTGTGGACAAGTCCACGGACTGGAGCATCCTTCGCCAGCACTGGCGCTTTCGCGGCAACCCTGCCATCAACGACGGGTGGATCACCACCGTGAGCGCCAACCTGCGCCACGATTCGCGCGACTTCATCGACAACGCCGGGCAGATCACGCGCCTGGGAGGCGGGCGGGCCGTGGATCCGCGCATCGGCCTCACATGGCACCGCGCCAACCTCGGCGGCCGCTCGTGGGACATCACGTCGTGGTGGGCAAGCGTGCGTGGCAGCGCACGCTGGGAGCCGCTGGGGACCTTCAGTTGGTCCATCGAGGGCGAGACGACGAACGGTGCGCTTCCGACACAGCTCCTCATGAACCTCCCCGGGCTGCCCGAGTACCTCGCCGCGCCTGGGCGCTTCATGACCGTGGACTTCCGCGAGTATGGTGGCGACCGCCGCGTCATGGCCCATGTGGAGCAGGATTTCGGGGACTACCTGTTCCGTCGGCTTGGCATCCCCTTCCTCAAATCAAGTGGATTCGGGTTGCGGCTCTTTGCCCGGGCCGGATTGACCACGATGACCGCCGCCACGCGCGCGCTCCAGACGGTGCCTGTCATGGAAACCGGGCATCCCCTCTACGAGGCCGGCTTCGGAATCACCGGCATCCTGTCGATTCTCAACCTCGATTGTGCGTGGCGGCTCAACCATCTCGACACGGGCAGGAACTTCTCCATCGGGATTTCCACCATTTTATCCGGAGGGAGTGTCACCGTCGGATTGTGACCGGGGCCTGGCCCATGGACGCATCCATCGCTGAAACAACATGGATCGAAAAGCACCGAAACACTCGGATTTTCGCAATCCCCGCGCGCATCTCTTCAATTAAACCGGCCAAAAAATTGCTATCGGCCGGCCACCTTTGTATTTTTGCATGAAATGTGTAGACTGGGCGTACTATACAATTTTTCAACGTTCTTCCGGCCCCGCGAGTGTTTTTTCATCACTTTCTGATAGAGACATGAAGCTTACAGACTTTGATTATCCCCTTGTCAAGTCCCTCATCGCCAAGTATCCCGCCACACCGCGTGACAGCGCACGCCTCATGGTGATCGACCGCGCCACCGGCGACATCGAGCACCGGCTCTTTTCGGACATTCACGAGTATTTCAAGAAGGGAGACACGATGGTCGTGAACGAGACCAAGGTGTTCCCCGCACGCCTCATCGGCAAGAAGGAGAAGACGAACGCCCGGATCGAGGTGTTCCTTCTGCGCGAGTTGAGCAAGAGTGAAAGCATCTGGGATGTGATCGTGGATCCCGCCCGCAAGGTGCGCATCGGCAACAAGATCTACTTCTCCGACAACGTGATGTGCGAGGTGATCGACAACACCACATCGCGGGGACGCACGGTGCGTTTCAACTACAGCGGCGACTTCTTCAAGCTCATCGACCAGGTGGGGCAGACACCGCTGCCGCCATACATCAAGCGCGAGGCGGAGGAATCCGACAAGGAGAACTACCAGACCGTCTACGCCAAGACCATCGGTGCCGTGGCCGCCCCCACTGCGGGCATCCACTTCACGCGCCAGCTCCTCGGCCGCCTCAAGAAGAAGGGCGTCAACCTCTCGAGCATCCTGCTCCACATCGGCCTCGGCACTTTCCGTGCCGTGGAGGTGGAGGATCTGACCAAGCACAAGATGGACTCGGAATTCTACGAGATCCCGCCACAGACCTGCCTCACCGTCAACAAGACGAAGGAGATGAAGAAGAACATCTTCGTGGTGGGCACATCCACCGTGCGCGCTCTGGAATCCTCCGTCACCACCATGCGCAAACTCACCCCGGCGCGCGGCTGGACGGACAAGTTCATCTACCCGCCCTACGACTTCAAGATCACCGACAGGCTCATCACGAATTTCCACATGCCCAAGACCACACTGCTCATGATGGTGGCGGCATTCATGGACTACGACCTGATGATGAAGGCCTACAAGAAGGCCATCAAGGAGAAGTACCGCCTCTACAGCTATGGCGACGCGATGCTGATTCTCTGATCCACCACAGTCATTCCAGAACCAGGGCGGGGTCGTACCCCGCCCTTCATTTTCCCGGCCATGAGCATCCCCCCCTTCACAGTGTGCATCCCAAGCGGCGGCTCCGGAACCCGGATGCGCTCCTCCCTGCCGAAGCAGTATCTCCCGATCGCCGGCGTGCCGCTTCTCCTCCACACGCTCGCGGTGTTCGACGCGCTGCCGTCGTGCCGGCACATCGTGATCGCCGCCGATGATGTACAGCAGGTGCGGATGCTGCTTGCAGGCCATACGATCGCGACACCCTGCGACGTGGTCGCCGGCGGACCCACGCGCCAGGAATCCGTCCGCAACGCCCTTGCCGCGGCGGATCCCGGGATCCCCGCCCTGGTGCATGACGCGGCACGGCCCTGCATCCTCGCCGGCGATGTGGAACGCCTCCGCGTCGCAATCGGCGCCGGCCGCTTCGCCATTCTGGCCGCTCCGGCAACGGACTCGATCCGACTCGTCGAGGATGGCGTCATCACGGGAGCGATGGACCGGTCAACGCTGTGGCATGCGCAGACGCCCCAGGGAGGCCCGTCCGGGGTGCTGTTCGAGTGCATCGATGCAGCGATCCGCGAGGGGGTGATCCTCACCGACGAGGCGGCCGCCCTCACCCGCATGGGGCACACGGTGCATGTCGTGGAGGGTGCGAGGTGGAACATCAAGGTCACCACACCGGAGGATCTCGCGATCTGCGAGCTGATCCTCCGCCGACAGGGGCGCATCGCATGACGCACGGCACGCTCTTCTTGGTCGGCACGCCCATCGGCCATGCGGACGACCTCTCCCCGCGTGCCCGTGAGGTGCTGGCATCGGTGGATTTCATCATCTGCGAGGAATGGAAGCCGGCGCGCGCCCTCCTGCGGCGGCTCGGGATCGATCGCGAACTCGTCCAGATGAACGAGCACAACGAAACCGACGAGGCACCGGCGCTTGTGGCACGCCTGGCCGGCGGCGCGCGGGCGGCCCTCATCTCCGACTGCGGGATGCCCGTGTTCGCCGATCCCGGAACCACGCTTGTGCCGGCAGCACGTGCGGCCGGCGTCCGCATCACCGCCATCCCCGGGCCCACATCGCTCACCACGGCCCTCGCCCTGTGTCCGTTCCCCACATCCCGCTTCCTCTACCACGGCTTTCTCTCCCAGAAACACGATCGCCGCCGCCATGAGCTGCTGTCCCTGCGCACACTCCCACACCCCGTCGTGTTTCTCGACGCCCCCTACCGCCTGCGCGCCGTGCTCACCGACATCGTCGCCGTGCTCGGCCCCGAGCGCGAGGTGTGCCTCGCCTGCGACCTCACATCGCCGGACGAGGTCGTGTTCCACGGCACAACGAAAGCCGCCCTGCTCTGGGCGGAACAGGACGGCAGAAAACGCGAATATGTCATCATCGTCCGCGAGGGACGCCGGGGCTAGAAGTCCTTCCCGTCTCCGGCGGTATAGCGCTCGATCTTGATGGAGGAGATGCCTCCATCGATGGTCAGGAACAGCCGCTTCGAGGATGCCTCGAAGCCGTCGGTGCGGTGGATCACGTAGTCCCCGT
Source organism: uncultured Chromatiales bacterium (assembly GCA_964449305.1). Classification (GTDB taxonomy): domain Bacteria; phylum Bacteroidota; class Ignavibacteria; order SZUA-365; family CAYQST01; genus CAYUYM01. The sequence goes on from CAYUYM010000044.1 coordinate 12,393, forward strand.
CCTCCCCCGCCTCATGGAAGCCGTCGAAATGCTTGCTGGAGAGCTGCATGTTGGAGAGCAGCTCGCATCCCACATTGTCGGGTATGAGAAGCACGATGGAGGATGCGCCCACATCAAGCGTGGCGCGCGAGGTGTCCGCACGATCGCCGAATTTGAGGCGGATGGACGCGGCCCCGGCATCGAGCCGTATGGTCCTGAGGATGTAGGGGGTGAAATCGAAGTTGACGGATGCTGCACCGACGTCGAAATCCATGTCCCAGGTCACGGTGGAATTGAGACTGATGTCGGCATTGTTGTTCATCGAACCGTCGGCGATGTGCACATCGTTGTCCTCCATCGAAAGCTCCACCACGGCCCGGCTGTCGTCGTCGTAGAAGCGGGAGAGGGAGTAGAGGCCGAAGGTGGATTCGGTGCGGACGGCGGCAAGGCTTGTGGTGGTGTCGATGAGGCGGAAGGATCCCGCGCCGAGATTGACCTGGAGGAGGCTGTGTCGTGAGGAGTCGTTCATGTCCACGATGAGCGCCTGGCTGTGGAGCTTCTGGTTGCCGTGGCGCATGCTCACCACGTTGCAGCCCCGCTGGGCGGAGGCAAAGATCATGGTTGCGATCACGGCGGCGGCCACGGCGAAGCTCACCCAGGCAAACTTGCTGCTCTTGGTGAACCAGGCGATGCCGACGAGGATGAGGATGACGGGCCAGAATTTCCAGAGCACCCAGGCATCGAATGCCAGATCGACAAAGTTGTTGAGGAGGAGCAGGGATCCAAGGACGACGAACAGGATGCCCCAGAATGTCTTGCCGTTGTTCATGACAGTTCCTCCTTCGGCTGGGCGAGGGGAACAGGGCGGAGGGGCAGCAGGATGATGAGGCCGATGGCGATCAGCACCACGGGCCAGAACCTGCCGAGGTGGAAGCCGGGCACGATGTTCTCGGCGAGGAAGAGGATGCCGAGCAGGATGAGGACGAGGCCGGCGATGCTGTTGCGGCGGTGCGGCGTGGCGGGGGCGTCCGCCACCACGGCTGCCAGCCCGGCGTTCGGAGTTGCCGCCTCAGTGGCAAGCCATGGCGGAAGCTCCTGCCGCCGGGGGACGACGATCCACAGGATGATGTAGGCGAGGAAGCCGACACCCTCCATGATGGCGAGCAGGACAAACACCACACGCACGAGCACGGGGTCGACGTCGAAATATTCCGCCAGACCTCCAGCGACACCTCCGAAGATCTTCTCCTTTCTGCTGCGATAGAGTCGTTGTGTCATGATGGTCACCTCTTCTGTTCGTGTGATGGACGGCCGGTGTGGTGCGTGGAAACAACCGGATCTGCTGCTGTCTACGGCCCCCCGCGGAAAATAGTTGCACCTGCGACGTCGCGCCACCCCCTTGGCACATCCCGTGGAAATGACGATGTTTGCGTATTCCCATTCGGAGGCCAACATGGAAGAGGTACGCAACACGCAGATCACGGTGTCCAAGGCATGGCTGTTTGCGGCCATCATCGGTCTGACATCGCTTCTCGTTGCGGTGGTGGCGGAGGTCGACATCGACGATGGCGGCGGGGTCATGATCGGGCTGGGGGCGGTCCTGTTCATCGTCGGTGGAATCACCTCGGTCGCGTATTTCTCGCGCTCCCGAGCTTTCCAACGGCTCATGCTTCCCGAAAACCAGCTCGCCCACTGGACCTGTGACGAGGAGGAGTGGTCGCGCTTCTGGCAGGAGGAGACACAGCGCAGACTGCGGGAGAACCGGGTGCTCACCGTCGCCGTCGGCGGCATGGCCATCCTGGCGGTGTTCATCGCGCTGGTCGCCGGAGTGGAGGTGCTCATCCCCTTTGCCGTCATCATCGCGGTGGTGGTGTTCCTCGGATTCATCGCACTCGCCCTGCCGCATGTGCAGGGGCGCAGGGCGCGCCGCTCCCCGCGGGAGGTGTGGATCGGCCGCGAGAGCGTGTTTCTCAACAGGCAGTTCCACACCTGGCGCAGCAGCACGGCCCGCCTGGAAAGCGTCACGATCACCGACGGCTGGCCCGCCTTCATCACCATTGTCTACTCGCTGCCCTCGCGCAACGGCCGCACGAGCTACAATGTGCGCATCCCCATCCCCGCCGGGAAGCGGCGCAGCGCCGAGGAGATCGTCAGCCAGCTTCCGGCCATCCGGCGTGACGCCGAGGCCACGCGCGGCTTCCACCGCCGCCAGCGTCCCTCACCCGTCCCCAGGCCGGCCCCCACGGATGCCCCGATGGACACGATCAGCATGGAGGCCGCCACCACGCGGAGGCGACGCTGGCCCCTGCTGCTGGCCGCCATTCTGCTCATCGCGGGCGGTGGCGTCGCATGGCTCGTGGTGCACAACACCCAGGATTCGGAGGGGTCCTTGATCCTCGGATCGCACACAGCGATCGTGGATCAGATGGCCTTCTCGCCCGATGGCAGCCTCCTCGTGTCACGCGATGGCAGCGGCCTCGGCGTCGACGATCCCCCGGTCATCATCTGGGATGTGACACGCATGGAGCGCAGCACCAGCCTCTCCGACTTCACCTGGCTCACTTCGCGCTTCATCCTCTCACCCGGGGGCGATGCCATCGCCATCGTGTCGAGCGACGAGGTGGATGTGTTCGCGCTCGCATCCGGGAGCCGCCTCCTGCACGAGGAGGCATACAACGTGGATGAAACCTCGCTCCGCATCTCCCCCGATGGCACGCTTCTCACCGCGCTTGCCGATTCCCTCCTGCTCATCGACCTGGTGCAGCAGCGGAGACGCGTGACACTTCCCTCCTACGATGGATATCGCCCGATGTCCGTGGGCTTCGCACCCGACCGCACACCGCTCCTCGCCGTCCATACAGCCGACTCGCTCTTCGTCCTTCGCGCCACCGACGGTACACGCATCATGCGGGCGGCGTTCGGCAGCGCCGACGATGCGTACTTCGACATGCAGCAGGCGGAGATCAGTCGTGACGGCCGCCTCTGCGTGGCGCTGACGAGCAACCACATCCTTGTGTTCGACATTGCTGCAGACAGCTGCCTCATGCTCATCCCCGTCGATCTCCCGGCGTACCGCTTCGAGCTCTCCCCCGCCGGCGACATCATCATGCTCTTTGCCGAACCGGGGTATGACAACCAGCAGCTTCATCTCATCGACGCACGAACAGGCAGGCTGCTCTCCACGTCACCCCAGGCGGAATTCCTCAGCGCCGACTTCAGCCCCGACGGCTCGTGTTACTGGATGCATGAAGCCGGCTCACGCCAGTTCCGCGTCATCGACGCACGCACCGGGACCATCCGATTGACGGTGACCCACCGCGACGATATCTGGCCCTGGTCCGACACCCCCTTTGCCGCCGCCATCTCCCCTGATGGGAGACGGCTCGCCACTGCTGGACGGATGATCCGGATCTGGGCCATCCCCTGATTCCATCCGTGTGCGGGATGCCGGCGCATCCGGCGGTCAGGGTGTGGGACGAGGCCGGTGCTGACGTGTCAGGTCGAGAAAGGCGCCGTATTGCCGGTAGCAGAGGGCCTCAAGCACCATGGCGTTCGTGGCACAGGTGATGGTGGCATTCGTTCTGCCGGAGGTTTCGTAGATCCCGGAATACCATCCACGGGTGGAATCGTTGAGGGCGTGGACACGCGTCATGAGCGTGTCGGTGTAATACGTGGTGAAAAGCATGTGCCAACCAAACGCGGCCTTCGTGCTCAGCGATTTGAACTGCGGCACATCGTCCCCCCTCCCATCAATGCAGCTCCACATGCGCCCGTTTGCCGTCACGGTGTTGTACACCACCTGGGGCGGCTCGTCGATCACATCCTCCGCGACGGCCGTGAGCAGGCCGGTGAAGTTCCAGCGGCGCTCCTGGGCAAGATAGATGCGGAAGGCGAGCTCGCGCCACACGGGGTCGTAGCCGAACTCGATGCCCGTGAGAATCGCCGGCTCGCTCACAAGATGACCGTGACGGACGGAGGCGTCGGGCCCGCGGTTGTCCACCGGGACGTTGACGCCGCGGAATTCCTGGAAGTCGAGGAAGTCGTCCACACGCAGTGCGCGGAAGGCGTTGATCCCCACAAGCGAGAACGCCCGTGCGGCGTACTCCTCGTATCCGAGCCGCCCCTCCTGCATCAGCTCCACCGATCCATTCGCGTTGACCGAGGCGCCATAGAGCAGGCCGTCCCGCACAAGAACGTCGAAGGCCCAGCGCCGGATGACGTCCTTGACCTCCTCCGCATGCCGCGGGTGGTTCCACACGATGATGGTGAAGGGGACGAAGAGCCGGGCGACGTCGACGGCCGACCACCCCGTGCCCTCCGGGGCGGGCGTGTTGTTCTCCTCGATCATCCCGCCGTTGACGGTGTTGTAGACGAGGTTCGGCGCCGTGGAATCCACCAGCGGCAGATGCGCAAGCGCGGTGAGCGCCTTCGAGACGCGCCGATGGAACACACTGCTGTCGATGATCCCGAGCCGGTTCGCGGAAATGAGGGCCATGAGATACGACCCCGCATCCCAGAGCGTGGTGGACGGGGTCCTGTCGATCGCATTGACGAGGCCGGTGGATTTCTGGTAGTTGTTCTCGAAGTACCTCCAGGCGATGCCCGCCCAGCGTCGCTCCTCGTGCGTGAGACGCGCCCGCCGTGGGAGCCGCAGGTTGAAGGTGGAGGTGATGCGGATCTCCTTGAGGCTGGTTGTGACCGGCTCCAGCATGCCGAGCACGCCCAGAACGCCGAGACCGGCGAGCAACCCCAGAAGGAAGACAAGGTGCGAACTGAACCGCCGAAGACGCTGGATGATGGATGCCACGGAACCTCTCATGATGCGATGGGTGGTTGCTCCCGCGTCAGCGCGATCCACACCACTCTCCCCAGGTGCATGGTGATGAACGCGCCCCACAGGATGAAGACGATCAGCCCGGGATAGTCGTAGCCGATGCCGGACATCGACCGCCAGACGGCATGGGCAATGCCGGCCAGCGTCACGATGATGAGCATGAGCTGCGGAAGCACGAGCAGCGTCATGGAACCGCGAGCCAGGCGCGCCGGCACCCTTCCACGCCGGGCCTGCCGGCCATGGATGGCATGCGCGAACGCAACCCAGTGGACGGGGAGGAAGCCCGTCGCCCCGGGCAGCCGCACAACCCCGCCCCGCGTCGCCGGGCTGGCGAGCACGGTGATCTCGCTGACAAGAAGAAACGCCCCGGCATGCAGCAGGTACTCGGGCGAGCAGGCGGTGACGGGCAGCATGCCCGTGAAGAAGAAGACGATGGGGGTCGCCAGCAGAATGCCGGACATGGGACCGGTGAGGTGCGGCCAGATCGCGGTGATGTACAACAGCTTCTGCCGCAGACCGATGCCACCGTGGAAGAGGGGATCGTCGTGGATGAAGCTGTCGCATGCCCGGCAGGTGTCGTTGTACCACACAACCATCCACTGGCGCAGTGCCCCCGGTTCGCCGATGGCCGGTACCGGCGCGGGCCTGTCGTGCCGTGCCCAGCGCGGCGAGATGTCGAAGCGCAGCCCCGTGTCGGGATCGTCCGCATGCGAGCCGCCCGCCGTTCCGGCTCCGGACGTGATGCCCATCAGCAGACGCTGCCGCAGATTGGCGATCACCACACCCGCGACGGCGAAGGTCTCAGCGAGGATGACAGGAATGGAGAACCACGGACTGGTGTTCAGGAGCGTCGCATCCCAGCGCCAGACGATGTACCAGCAACCCAGCACGAGCGTCATCCCCGAAAGGAAGATCCAGAGAAGATCCGGCACGTCGGCGACCCGCGTCGCTCGATCATCGGTGGCCGGTGCCGTCGTGTGCATCACTCCGCGCCGTCCAGTGCGCCGGGTGCGGATCCGAAGGTCGGATCCACCGGCACGGGCTGCACATGCCAGATCTCGTCCGCATACTCGCGGATGGTGCGGTCCGACGAGAAGCGGCCCGAACGCGCCGTGTTGATGATGGACATGCGTGCCCAGGTGCGTGCGTCACGGTACGCTTCGGACACGCGATCCTGCGTTGCGATATAGGACGCATAGTCGGCCAGAAGACAGTACCAGTCCGTGTGATACAGCGAATCGAAGACCGGCTGGAAGATGCCGGGCTCGCCGGGGTTGAACACGTTGTCACGCAGCAGGTTCATGACCCGCTGCAACTGCGGCGTGGACCAGTAGAGCTCCTGCGGCGAATGGCCCTCGCGCCGCAGCACGCGCACCGCCTCGTCCGTGAGACCGAAGGTGAAGATGTTCTCCTCTCCCACCGCGTCCCGGATCTCGATGGTGGCTCCGTCGAGCGTCCCGATGGTGAGCGCCCCGTTCATCATGAATTTCATGTTGCCCGTGCCCGACGCTTCGTACCCCGCCGTGGACACCTGCTCCGAGAGATCCGCCGCGGGAATGATGCGTTCGGCAAGGGACACGGAGTAGTTCTTGAGAAACACCACCCGCAGTCTGCCCCGCGTCACCGGATCGGTGTTGACGTGGTCGGCGATGGCGTTGATGAGCTTGATGTGGAGTTTTGCGGCGAGGTAGCCCGGTGCCGCCTTGCCCGAGAAGATCACCGTCCGCGGCACCATCGCCTTCATCGGTGCGTCGAGAATGCGCGTGTACAGCGTCAGCACATGGAGGATGGTGAGAAGCTGGCGTTTGTATTCGTGGAAGCGCTTGATGTGCGCATCGAACAGGGAGTCGGGTTCGATGATGACGCCGGTGTCACGGTGGACAAGCTCGGCGAGACGCCTCTTGTTGGCGCGACGCACGGCAATCCAGTGTGCAATGAACACATCGTCGTCCGCCAGGGGCTCAAGGCCGCGGAGCAGCATCGGATCCTTCACCCACCCATCGCCGATGGCCTCCGTGATGAGCTCCGCGAGTCCCGGGTTGCACTTCCGCAGCCAGCGACGCTGGGAGATGCCGTTCGTCTTGTTCGTGAACTTGCCTGGCTGATGCCGGTGGAAGGCGGCGAAGAGCGATTCCTTCAGGATGCGCGTGTGCAGCTCTGCCACACCGTTCACGGCGTGGCTGCCGATGATGGCGAGGTTTGCCATGCGCACACGCTGTTCATCCCCCTCCTCGATGATGGACATGGCCTGCACCATGGCGTCATCCATCTGCGTGGCGCGCACCTCCTCCAGGAAGCGATGGTTGATCTCGAGGATGATCTGCATGTGCCGGGGCAGCAGTTCCTCGAGCAGACGCACGGGCCAGCGCTCCAGCGCCTCGGGCAGCACTGTATGGTTCGTGTAGGCGAAGGTGCCGGTGGTGATGGCCCAGGCCTCCTCCCATGGGAGCTGCTCCACATCCACGAGGATGCGCATGAGTCTCGATCTCGATTATCGCGATGTGACGAAGATT
>CAYUYM010000045.1:0-19579 GCA_964449305.1 uncultured Chromatiales bacterium
CCGTCCCACTCGGACACACCGCCGCCAAAGGTCCCGAACCACAGGTGCCCGCGACGGTCCAACGTGATGGAGTAGACAGTGTTGCCGGCAAGCCCCTGCGCGGTGGTGTACGTGGTGAAGGTGACACCATCGTAGCGCGACACACCGCCGCCGGTGGTGCCGAACCACATGGCGCCGACGGAATCCTCGCAGATGCTCCACACGGTGTTGGAACCCAGGCCCTGCGTGGTGGTGAAGGTGGTGAAGGTGTAGCCGTCGAAGCGGCTGACCCCACCTCCGCCGGTGCCGAACCAGAGATGTCCCAGGCGATCGCGGTACCCGCAGGTCACCGCACTCAGAGCCAGACCCTGCTCGGTGTTGTACTGCGGCATCGCAATCGTGAAATCCGCCGGCCGTGTGTCGTCCCACCCCGCGGGAATGCGCTGCGGCACGGGCCGCAATGCCAGCAGCACGGAGGGACATTCGCCGACGCGCACCACGATGGGCGGGGCGAGCGAATCCTGCCGGGTTGTGGCATCGGGCACCGGATGACGACCGTCACCACACCCTCCCGACAGCACGACCAGGCACGGGAGAAGCACCACCGCCATGAAGCGCAACAGGCGGCGGATCCGTGATGCAGAAGACATCGCAGACATGAGACGGTCATGAGATGGAGGTGATGCAGACATCGGCGTGTGTCGCGACGGATGGGTCAGCCGGCAATGAGGGGTGTCCGGGCTCGTCGAATGCGGAAATATACGGCCTGTCGGCCAAGGATGCGAATGGCGGTCCGGGGGGATTTCTGGCTGCCATCGCCGCGCACTCCCGATTGCCACAGTTTTTTCGTAGTATTGCCCGCAACCCGGATGCCAGCGATCCTCTCCCGGCCATGCGGCCCCATTTCCCCCTTCACAGACACGGTGCACCATGAACGATCGCATCGAACACTGCATCACCACTGCCACGCTCGCCGCGGCGGAATTCACCCAGTTCACCCAGGAACAGACCGACCGCGTGGTCGGCGCGGTGTTCGAGGCTGCCTTCAACCACCGCGTCGCGCTTGCGAAGCTCGCCCATCAGGAGACAGGCCTGGGGGTGTGGGAACACAAGGTCCTGAAGAACGTGGTCGCCTCGCAGCTCGTGTATGAGGACATCCGCGACCTGAAGACGGTGGGCGTCATCAGTGACGATCGTGACAGCGGCATTGTGGAGATCGCCCAGCCGATGGGCCCCATCCTCGCGATCATCCCCGTCACGAACCCGACCTCCACCACCATCTTCAAGATCCTGATCGCGCTCAAGACGCGGAACCCCATCATCGTGTGTCCATCGACCAAGGCACGCAAGTCCTGCCGCGAGGCGGCCCGGATCTGCAGCGAGGCGGCCCTCGCCGCCGGCGCTCCGGAGGGCTGCATCCAGACGCTGACCTCTGTGGCCCATGAGGAGACGCAGAGCCTCATGGCACATCCCCACCTTGCCCTCATCCTCGCCACCGGCGGTTCCGGGCTCGTCAAGGCGGCGTACAGTTCGGGCACCCCCACCATCGGTGTCGGTGCGGGAAACGTCCCCGTCCATATCGAGGCCTCGGCCGACGTGCCCTTTGCCGTGGAGCAGATCCTCCTGTCCAAGACCTTCGACAACGGCACCATCTGTGCAAGCGAACAGGCCATCGTGGTGGAGCGCTCCATCGGGGCACGCGTGCGCGAAGCCTTCATCGCACGCCGCGCCCGCTTCCTCGCCGACGAAGAGATCGCGCGGCTCAACGCGGTGGTCGTCAACCAGGTCACGGGGGTGATGAACCCCGCGGTGGTCGGGCAGTCGGCCCCGCGCATCGCGCAGATGGCGGGCATCCCCGATGCCGACGATGCGACAGTCCTCATCGCCCCCCTCCCGGCGGTCGGAGCCGGGCACCCGCTGTCGTCGGAGATCCTCGCCCCCATCCTCGCATGGTACGAGGAGGACAGCTTCGAGGACGCCATCAACCGCTGCATTGAACTGAACTTCCATGGTGGCATCGGGCACTCGGCCTCCATCTTTTCGAACGACGACGCTCGCATCACCTGCTTCGCGACGCACATGAATGCCGGCCGCATCTGCGTCAACACCCCGTCGTCGCAGGGCGCCGTCGGGGGCATGTTCAACCGCCTTTCACCATCTCTCACGCTCGGATGCGGCACCGGCGGCAAGAACATCACCACCGACAACGTCACCGCGCGGCATCTGCTCAACATCCAGCGCATCTCGCGCCGCCGCCCCAACGAGCGCTTCATGCGCTTCGACAGCGCCCTCTACCTCGACGAGGAGCGGACCGCCGACGAGCTTCTCCCCCTCTACAATCTCAACCATTGAATCCACGCATGACCACATACATGATCACCACCTCCACGCTTGTCTGCACCCCTGTCGGCCGGCTCGACACCCCCGCCGCACAGGCGTTGGAAGCGGAGCTTGCACCCCATCTCACGGACGTCACGTCGGTGGAATTCGACCTCCATCAGGTCGACTACATCTGCTCGATGTTCCTGCGCATCGTGCTCACCTCCATCAAGACGCTCGGTGCCGGAAATGTGCGCATCACCCATGCCGCGCCATCCGTGCTCAAGGTGCTGAAGATCGCCAACATCCCATCAGTCGGCGACTGACCGGGCTCACCGCCACAGTTCGTGCCGCACCTGTGCGGGGTCCCGCGGAATGCCCGCGTCGTTCAACGTGTAGATCAGACCGAGGCACACGTCCCGCGGGATGTTGTTGTCGATCAGTGTCAACCCCGCGCGGACAAGCAGTTCCCCCGACAGGCCGTTGACCAGCGGAAGGATGTGGAGAAACAGGTCCCGCGCAAACAGTCCCGTCGCCTCGGCCACCTCCGCATCGGAGCGGCCGGCACGCCGCATCGCCACCACGCGCTCCAGCGCCGTCTGCTCCACCGTCAGGCCGAGCGTCGTGATGATGGCCCGCGTCTTGTTCGCGGAAAGGCAGATGTAGTACGGCAGCTCGTGCAGCCCGCAGGCGCGGCGGACATGCTCCAGCACCGGGGCGTAGCCACGTGTCAGGTAGGACTGGACCAGCGACATCGGCGCCTCGCCCGCCCGGCGTACCTCGGCCGTGCCCGGCAGGGTGATCACACTCATCGATGCATGTGACAGATCCATGCGGAACACGTGGAACGTGAACGCGTGCAGGGGATCCTCGTCGGGGGCGTTCTGGTTGGAAATGACCAGGATGTTCACCACCACTCCATCGGGCAGGCATCCAGGCATGGCGCCATCGGCGCTGTCCGGGATGGCTGCCGTGGCATGCGCTGAATCTGTGACCGATCCCGGCATGGACGGAGTCGCCCCCGGGTTCGTGTGATGCATGGAAAAGACGAGGTCCTTCTTTCCCTGCCGGTCGGCACTCGTCATGCCGGCATAGACGGGGTTGATGAGTGAGAGTGCAGTGACGGCCAGATCTCGCACCTGCGTCCGTGCCACCCACAGCGGGTGCCGGTTCAGGCCCGCCCAATCACGCACCTGCACGAGGGCGGCCACCAGCGCAGCCAACACAAGCACCACCACGACCGTCTGGAGTGGACGGAGTCCCTCGCGGGATGCACGTCGTGCTGGTGTCATCTCCTCACACGTGGTGGTGAAAGCGGTCCGGCGCCGGCAGGTCGCACGGCGATCGTCCTGGATCGCCTAGTGTGACTGGTACCAGGTCAGCACCTGTCCGGCACGGATGGCATTGGTCTGAAGGGTGTTCCATGTCTGCAAATCCTCCACGCGGACTCCCAGCTTCTTCGCGATTCCGTAGAGCGTCTCACCCGATTCCACAGTGTAGGACTGCGGCAGAAGCTCGGTGGATCCCTGCACACGGACGGGGGATTTCTGTTGGATGGCGGGTGCGGCGGGTTTGCGCAGGCGCAGGACCTGGCCCTCACGAATGTCGCTGCCCTTGATCTCGTTCCATGCACGCAGTTGGTCCACGGAGATGCCAAAGCGCCGTGCCAGGGCGGGCAGGCGGTCATGCCGCTCCACCGTGTAGGTCTCCGGCACGCTGGTCGGAGCGCCTGTCGCCGCCGTCTCCTGCGTCGCGGGGTTGGCGGTGAGACGCAGGTGCTGTCCGCTCTGCAGCGACGCGGTCTGGAGATCGTTCCAGACGATGAGGCTGTCGACCGACAGATGGTACTTCTGGGCGATGCTCCACAGGCCCTCGCCATCGGACACGGTGTGCACCTTTGGTGTTGTTCGCGGGCTGCGGCTCCTCCCCGCCCGCCCAGGATCCGTGGGACGCATCACGAGTTTCTGACCTGATCGGATCTCGTCATTGCGCAGGGAGTTCCACTCGCGGATCTGCTGCGGCGACACGTCATACATCTCGGAGATCTTCCACAGGGTCTCCCCCTGCCTCACCACGTGCGCCGCGTTCGGGGTGCGGTCCACGCGCACCACGGCGGGCGCGGCTGCCGCTGCGGCTGCCTCCGTGCGGACGCGCGAGCTGTCATAGAGCGGGCGGCCGGCGACGCTGCCCTGGGCCGGGTGGATCTTCAGCACACGCCCCGACTGGACGCGCTGGTCGGTGAGCTGATTCCACGCCATGAGGTTGTCGATCGTCACATTGAATGCGGAGGCGATGCTGGCCAGCGTCTCGCCGCGGCGGACACGGTGTTTCTCCTCCGTCGGCTGTCCCGAGCGCTGTGTCGACCGGGCCTGCACCGGCTGCAGTGGTTCGGGGGGCGGGGCGGACTGCGCCACGGGAGCTGACGTCGGGGCGGCACCTGTGTCGGGTTTCACCCACACGGTGAGCTGCATCCCTGCCTTCACCACATCGTCCGGCTCAAGACTGTTCCACGCCATGAGATCGGCGACGCTGCATTGGTGCTTCGCGGCAAGAGTGGACAGCGTCTGGCCCTTGTCCACGGTGATGGTGCACCTGTCCCGGCCGCGCGTGTTGCGCGTGGGATCGACCTTCGCCCTGCCCGACGTGCTGCGGACGTTGTCGAGGGCGGTGAGGCTGCCCTCGGTGGGGTCGTTGTTACGCGGGATGGAGAGCATCTCCCCCGGTTTGAGGGCACGGTTGCGTTTCATCCCGTTCGCGCGCCGAAGCTCCGCCACGGACACATCGTACCGGTTCGCCACCTTTGCCAGCGTCTCCCCGCGCGACACGCGATGCAGCCCCTTCTCGGCGAAGTTCACCTCGCGCAGGTCCTTGAGTCGTTCGGCGAAGGTGCGTCGGGCCCCGCGTGGGATGCGGATTTCGAAGCCATCGCAGCCAGCCGGCGTCACCGACTGGAGGAGATGTGGGTTGAGTTCCTGGAATTCCTCGAGCGTCACGCCTGCACACCCGGCCAGATCCTGCACCTGATAGCTCCGCGTGAGGGGCATGCTTTCATAGTCGAGCGGATCGAGGTGATCGATCTGGACAAAGTCGTAGGCCTCCGGGTTGAGAGCAATCACGGCGGCGGCGATGAAGATCGGAACATAGTTCTGTGTTTCCTGGGGCAGGAGCGGCTGGATGTCCCAGTACGAGGGATGGTCCATGCGGCTTGCGCGTATCGCGCGCTCCACACGCCCGGCGCCGCAGTTGTAGGCGGCCAGCGCAAGATGCCAGTCGTCGAAGCGGTGGTAGAGATCCAGGAGGTGGCGGGCGGCGGCACGCGTGGCCTTCTCCGGATTCCGGCGGTCGTCGTAGAACCAGTCGCCCCGCAGGCCATAGCTCTCCCCGGTGGATTTGAGGAACTGCCAGAGGCCCACGCATTTGGCCCAGGAGCGCGCGGTGGGATTGAGGCCGCTTTCGATCATGGAAAGGTAGATGATCTCCGCGGGGGCGCCCTCCTCCTTCAGGATCGGTTGCATCACGGGGAAGAAGCGCCCCGACCGCTCCAGCCAGCGCGTCATCGTGCCCCGCGCGCGCGTGGTGAAGTAGACGATGTTGCGCTCCACATGCTCGTTCAGCGGCAGTGGGATGGTGGTGGGCGGCGGAGGGGTGAACACGAGGCGCGAAAGATCCGTGGTGTCGGCCTTGATGCTCTCGCCGAAGATGCCGCGCAGGGCCACGGCTGGGAGGTCGTAATTCCCCGTCGGGATGCCGGCGGAGCACTGGTTGTACAACCCGGCAAGATTCTGTGACAGGCGGGCGAAGAGCGAGTCGTTTTCCGCCTCGATGAAGTTCCCCGCCCGACTCAGGTGCGATGCAGTCAGCTCGCATTCGCGAAATGCCTGAAGCGTGTCCTGCTTCGACAACGCCTTCGATGCGAGGATGATGTGAAGACGGGCGCGGTCCAGCAGCGATCGGTAGTCCGTCAAGGTGCCTTCAGAAGCCGGTGGCAGGGAATCCCGCAACACCGGCTTCGGAAGAAACTTTGGCTTCGCTTCCGCACGCGATGATGTGTCAACAGGCGCCGGTGTCACGACGGGTCGAGTCTCGGTCACCTCCGGTGCCGATGAACAGCCTGCCACGATCACGGCGGCGATCAGAGGAAGAAACAACGACGCAGCGATGCGTCGCCGCGCGGCCTGGGGAATGAGGCGACGGATGCATACCGCCGGCGGTGGGAACTTCATGGTCATCGACATCCTCCGGAGCGTTGGGCTGTGATTCGCGCTGCCGAACCACCGCTTTCAGGTGCAGGGGAAATGACAGCGAAACAAGCTACGCAACGGCATTGAGAAAATCAATGAAGCGAGGACATGCAAGGATCTGATTTGCAAGGGCTTAGGAACACTCATCCAAACAGGGATGGCGCAACCCCGCCGCGCCCATCACCGCTTTTCAAACACCCCCACATAGAAGGTCTGGTCGCGGCTGAGGAATTCCTTCAGAAGCGTCAGCGTCGTGTCCGTGCTGATGTCCTTGTAGTCCACATCACCGCCGAACTGGTTGTTGCCATAGTGGCTGTCCCACACGATGAGCGTGCCCGCAGGCGAGACGCGGATGGTGGAGTCCGACATGTACTGGCCGCGGTTGCGGTCCGTCACATCGATGCCCGAGAAATAGCTGAACAGGACGTGGTTGCACAGCAGTCTCCGATCTGCCAGCCCCTGCCCGCCGTACCACTGTGCCGCCTCCTTCACGGTCTCCGCCTCGGTGTTGAGCTTGAGTGGGGTGATCGTGGCCATGGTGAAAACAACACCGAGGGCGGTGACCAGCGCCACCGCCGGTCCGGGCTTGAGGATGCGCGCCACCGACGAGGCAAGGAAGATCACCAGCACGCCGAAGACGGCGAAGAAATTCGTGTACGAGCTCTTGTCGAGCAGCTTGAAGCCATCGGCCTCGCGGGAGAGCAGAACGAGCGTGATGAAGGTGAACACGCCAAGCACGATGCCGGAATATCTGCGCCCGCTCTCCGACAGCATCACGTTGATACCCATCATCACGTAGATGGCGGTCAGCGGAGCGATGGACAGCATGTAGCGCCAGTGCCCGGGGTTCGCACCGAAGTTCGGGACATCCCACGCCGAGATCACCGCCCATGCCCACATCACGGTGTAGGTGAAGAACACGAAGCCATGCTCCTGCAATGCCTCCCTCCAGCGACTCCCCCGATTGAGGAAGGACCAGTACCCCACCACGAGGAGCGCAAGCGACACGGGGCCCACCATGTGAATGTAGGTTCCGAAATAGTGCCAGAAGGACTGATGCGGCACCTCCACGCCAAGCCCGATCTTGCGCATGTCGTCGATCAGCCACATCATGTTGCCCGTCGACAGCCAGCCGATGAGGGCAAGCACAAGAGGGGTCCACCCAAGCACAAGGAAGGCCACCCACCTCCGCTTCACCAGGAAGATGACCCCGAGCACGATGGTGACGAGGGCGAACTCCTGACGGATGCTGAAGATGTAGGACGAGAAGATCGCGGCGAGAACATGATTCCTGCGCTGATAGAAGAGCAGCATGAGCACGACGAACAGCCCGGCGGTGATTTCACTGTAGGTGCGGAAGGAGAGCTGGATGAACAGGGGCTGCGCCGCCAGCAGGAGGGCGCCCACGGAGGCATTGCGCAGCTTCATCGCACGGCCGAGATGGTAGGTCGCCACCACGGTGAGCGCGGCCATGAGGCAGTGCGCCAGAAGCACTCCGGTCACGCCGAACATGGACGGCAGCACCATGAGGATCTTCCAGCCCGGCTTGGGTTGGTTGCCCATGATGCTGAACGGATCCCCGAAAAACTGGCGGATGTTGCGATAGTGACCGATCTCGTCGTCCTGGTAGAACCCCGTGGAACCCTGGGAGAAGAGGTAGTAGAGCATGACGAGGACCGGGATGAGCACCCAGATGTATCGCCCGATCCACTGGTCGAGATCGAACTGCTCCCATGCCTGCTGCGCCTTGGTGGCGCGTGCCGTCAACGGCTTGGTGGTCTTGTTCTTGGCCATCTGTCCTGTCACTCCTTTTCTGCTGAACGTCGGTACAGTTCCTCGATCCCCTCCACCATGTGCTCCCAGGAGTACTTCCGCTTCTCGAGGATCACGTTGTCGCGGAAGGTGGCGAATTCATCGTTCGTGTGAAATGCGGTCACCGCAGCGGCCAGCGCCTGCGGGTCGTTTGCGGGCACCAGGTGCCCCGTGCATCCGTCCACCACCACCTCCCCCAGGCCGCCGACGTCGGTGGCGATCACCGGGCGGTGGAAGTTGTAGGCGATCTGGATGATGCCGGATTGCGTGGCGGATTTGTAGGGCAGCGTGAGCACGTCGGCCGCAGAGAAGAACAGCGCCACATGCTCGTTGGGCGTGTAGTCGAAGTGGAAGATCACCCTGTCCTCGATGCCCAGCTCCCTGGCGCGCCGCAGATGGCCACTGGTGTCGGTGTAGGATTCCCCTGCCACCAGCAGTCGGATGCCGGCATCGGCAGGCAGCAGGGCCATGGCCTCGAGCATCACGTCCAGCCCCTTGTAGTCCCGGATGTAGCCGAAGAAGAGCAGCACACGCTCATCCGGCCCCAGGGCGATGCGGGGGTGGATCGCGTGCAGCCGCTCCCGAGCCTCGCGGCGCGTCAGCTCGGCGCCGAAGATCTCGTACACCGGATGTGGCAGGTACGCCGTCAGCGGGTCCCGCTTCCACTGGTGAAGATCGCGCTCCACGGCGCGGGACTGCACCACATAGCTGTCGATGAAGCGGAAGGCGAACTGCGTCAGCAGCTTGTCGCCCGGGCGCTTCTCATGCGGGATCACATTGTCGCAGATGAACATGGTGCGCGTGTGGCGGCCCAGGCGGGCGATGGCGGCGATCACACCGTAACAGGGCGCGAAGAAGGGCATCCAGAACTTGTAGAGGATGAGGTCCGGATGCATCGCGCGGATGCGCAGCCCCGTGCGCACCCAGTTCAGCGGGTTGATGGAATCGATCCATTGCAGGCTGTCCACCGGAATCCCTGCATCGCCGCTCTCCTCCTGCGTCTTGCCGGGAAAGAGGAGACGGGGATACTGCCGCGAGAAGGTGACGATGGTGACGTCGTGCCGGCGGGACAGGTACTTCCACAAGAGGCCGACGTAATGCGCGATGCCACCCCGCAGCGGATGAGCCGTTCCGATGATGACGATCTTCATGCGTCAGCGCGTGGCGCCGGGCAGCCAGCGGCGGACAGCCTCCAGCACGCGGTCCGGTTCAATGTGGTTCATGCACTGATACTCGGAGTTGACGCAGGTGGGTCGGAAGTAGCACCGGCACTCCTTCGAGGGGGCCACGATCTCCCCGCGTCCGTAGAGCTCGAATTCGTTCGGGTTGAAGATGTTGTTGAACAGGATGAGCGGCTTGCGCAGACCGATGGCGAAGTGCATGGCCATGGTCACCGCCGACACGATCACGTCGCATTCATTCATGAGCGAGAGAAACGTCCGCAGCGGAAAGTGGCCGGCATGGATGGCTCCGGATGCCTCCGCGATGCGCAGGTTCTTTTCATGCTCCTGCTCGCCTCCGAGCAGCAGGGGCGTGCACCCCGCGTTCTGAAGGCCGCGGGCCAGCTCCACCCAGGAGTCCTCCGGCCAGAGACGCGAGGTCCAGCGGCCGCCACAGCCCGTGTTCAGGCCCACCACGGGGCGGTGATGCGGGATGCTGAACAGCCCGGCCTCGGGTGCTTCCAGGATGTACTCCTCGCCCCGCCACTCATGGCCGGCGATCTCGAAGATCTCACGGACATAGCTCTTCGTGTTGGCCTGGTTCAGATCGTCGAAGACGCCGGTGAGGAACTTGTGCCGCGCATCGCCGTCAATGGGGGCGCAGACGCCGTTGATGAGGGTGAAGCCCTTCTTGATGCCGGCCTCAAGCCTGTCGGCCAGGCCGCACGCCTCGCGATCCTTGTCGAGGTTCAGGAGCAGGTCGAACTTGACGGCAAGCAGGCTGACGATGGCTTCGAGCGAAAATTCGAGGGCGACATCCACGTCCGACGGGAGCACCTCGGGTGTGCGCGTGAGCCACCAGATCCGTGCAGAAGGATACACCTCGCGCAGCCGGCGCAGCAGCGGTGTCGTTCGGATCACATCACCGATCGCCCCGAGCTTGATGATGAGAACGTTGAGATCCGTCGGGGCGAAATGGGGGCAGTCCTCGCAGTGCACCCCCTCCCGCTTGTGCGGTTTGCAGGGGACGTCGCCGCGGAAATGCCGGCAATGGGTTTTGATGATCATGCGTCGGATGCCGCCGGGGTTAGTGAAGGATGTCTTTGATGCCGTAGTCGTTGGAGGTGTAATCCCGCTTCGTGATCATCTCGGCGAGGAGCCCGGTGGAAATGAGCTGCACGCCCACCAGCATGAGCAGGATGCCAAGAAGAAGGATGGGGCGGTTGCTCACCGGATGCCCGCAGAGCCACTCCACCGACAGCCAGCCGTTGATGAAGATGCCGAGGGCCAGCAGGATGGACCCGGCCGTGCCGAACACATGGAGCGGGCGCTGCGTGTAGCGCGAGGTGAAGACCACGGTCAGAAGATCGAGGAACCCCTTGAAGAAACGGGAGAGGCCGAATTTCGTGTGCCCGAATTTCCGCGGATGGTGCGTCACCACGATCTCCGTCACCGAGTAGCCCGCCATCTTCGCCAGCACGGGGATGTAGCGGTGCATCTCGCCGTACACATGCACGTTCTTCACCACCTCACGCCGGTAGGCCTTGAGTCCGCAGTTGAAGTCGTGGAGCTTCAGCCCGGACATCCTGGACGTGACAAAGTTGAAGAACTTGGACGGGATCGTCTTGGAGATCGGATCGTAGCGCTTCTTCTTCCAGCCGGACACCATGTCGAAGCCCTCCTGAAGCTTGGCGATGAGGTGCGGCACCTCGTGGGGATCGTCCTGCAGGTCGGCATCCATCGTGATCACATACTCCCCGGAGGCGTGCTCGAATCCGACGGCGAGCGCGGCGGATTTGCCGTAGTTCCTGCGGAAGCGGATCATCTTGAAGCGCGCATCGCGGCGATGCAGCGATTCGATGACGGCGGCGGATCCGTCGGTGCTGCCATCGTCCACGAACCACACCTCCCACGTCAGCCCCATGCCCTCGAGCACACCGGACACCTGCGCGGCAAGCTCCGGCAGCGACTCCTCCTCGTTGAACAGCGGAACGACGATCGAGATGCCCGGGGGTGACGGCGTTCCGGCGGTTTCGGTCGGGGATGGTGTGGGATGAAGGGGTAGGTCCAATGTCTCTTCCAATTGGTGGCAAAACGTGAAAATATTACCGGGCAGTCAGATATGCAATGCAGGAGCCACGGACCGCATCGCTCATGCCACGTGCAACGGGCGGTGGTGTGGCATGCCGATGCCGCCCCCACGCGTGTTTTGACATTGTGCCGGGGAATTATGATCTTCCGTATCCATAAACTGATCAACCACCGGAGGCGACGTGTCCACTTCTGACAACATTCCCTGCAATGTCGATCTCGATGAAATGCAACGCAACATCCGGGACGCCGCGCGTGATTTCGCGGAGCGTGAGGTGCGTCCGCGGATCATGGAATTGGACGAATCCCAGATGTTCCCGCTCGACATGTTCGCCAGGATGGGGGACATGGGCTTTCTCGGTGTGGTGGTGCCGGAGGAGTACGGCGGGGCGGGTCTCGGATACATCGAATACGCGCTCATCGTGGAGGAGATCTCCCGCGTCGATCCATCCACGGGCCTCGGCGTGGCGGCGCACAACGGACTCGCCACGGGACACATCAACCTCTACGGCACCGACGAGCAGAAGCAGCGCTTCCTGCCCGACCTGGCCACGGGGCGGAAGCTGGGCATGTGGGGGTTGACCGAACCCGGCTCCGGCAGCGATGCCGGCGGCCTGCAGACGCATGCGGAGGATCACGGCGATCACTTCCTGCTCAACGGCAACAAGACATTCATCACGCATGCCAGCGTGGGGCACACCGGCGTGATCATGGCGGCCACCGATCCCAGCAAGGGCACCGACGGCATCTCCGCCTTCATCGTTGAGCGCGGCATGCCCGGTCTCATTCCCGGCAGGAAGGAGAACAAGCTCGGCATGCGCAGCTCCGACACGGCATCCCTCATCATGGAGAACGTGGAGGTGCCGCGGGAGAACCTCATCGGCGAGCTGGGCAGGGGGTTCCGCCAGGCCCTGCAGGTGCTGGACCGCGGCCGCATTGCCATCGCCGCGCTCTCTGTGGGTCTGGCCCAGGGTGCCTACGAGGCCGCCCTCGCCTATTCCAGGGAGCGCCGCCAGTTCGGGCGCACCCTGTCGGAATTCCAGGCCACCCAGTTCAAACTTGCCGAGATGGCCACGCGCATCGATGCCTCCCGCATGATGACCTACAAGGCGGCCTGGATGAAGGATCAGGGGCGCGACATCAATCTCATCGCAGCCCAGGCCAAGCTCTTCGCCTCAGAAACGGCCACCTGGGTTGCCGGCGAGGCGGTCCAGATCCTCGGCGGCTACGGCTTCACCAAGGACTACCCGGTCGAGAAATTCTACCGCGATGTGAAGCTGCTCACCATCGGCGAGGGCACGTCCGAAATCCAGCGCCTGGTCATCAGCCGGGCCGTGTTGAAGTGATGCTGCAATTCCAGGTGGTCACCGAACTCGGCATCGACGGCATTGTTGCGCGCATCCCCAGCATCGCCGAGTGCGAGGCCTGGGGCGCCAACGAGGACGACGCCATCGCCGCCCTCCTCGAAATGGTCGGCTGGTTCCTCAACCTCCCCCACCGCTTCAGGCACACACTCGACATGTCGCGGCGGGAGGAGAACACGAAATTCTACACGTTGATCATCAGACACTGATCATCCATCATCCCGCTGCCCCCCGGCATCGACTCCGCTCCCGGCTGCCGGGGTGTTCCGGGGCTCCAGCCGCGTGAGGCGCCGCAGGTGGACGCGCCTCCGCCCACCCCGGTGTGCCATGATCGCGGCCTGCCACGCGGCCACCGCATCGCGCAGCTCTGCGGCCTCCTCGCTGCCCATCGCTTCCGGGGCCGGATCCAGTGGGCGGCCGGCCCGTTCCTTCAGACGCACGGTGAGCCGGTGGATCGGCAGCCCGATGGATGCCGCATTCCAGTTGGCGGCCAGACCGGCGATGCCGATGAGGATGAGTACCGTCGGCACCAGAATGATGGGATGCCGCTCAAGAAACATCGACACGCCCGGGGCGAACAAATGGTCCACAACCAGCACTCCTGCCACAAAACAGGCAAGCACCACGAGAAGGTGCGACACGAGCAGGCGGAGAAACAGGGACGGCTCCCCGCCATCACGCGATCCGCTTCCTACCATTCCTCGATCATCCGCTGGATGTCCACATCCCGCCCCATCACCACCAGCGTGTCGTCGGCCTCGATGCGCTGATCGGGTTTCGGCACGCCGGCGATGTAGTCCTCGGTCCGCGTCACACCGTTCTTCCCCACCACCTCACGCTTCCGCTTGATGGTGACGAGGTTGACCTCGAACTTGCGCCTGATGTCCAGCTCCGACAGCGTCTTCCCCGCCATCCACTTCGGCGTCGTCATCGTGACGATCGAGTACTCGTCTGTCAACGGAACGAGGTCGACGAGGTTGGTCGTGACCAGGCTGTAGGAAAGGCGCTCGGCCACGATCTCCTCCGGCGACACCACTGTCTCCACGCCCACACTCTGGAGGATGCGCGTGTGGATCGGCGCCGTGGAGCGGGCGATCACGCGCTTGCAGCCGAACTGGATGAGGTGGACGCAGGTGAGGAGCGCTGATTCAAAATTCTCGCCGATGGTCACGATCACGGCGTCAAGGTCCTCGAGCCCCTGCGACCGCAGGGCGCGTTCATCCGAGCTGTCGAGCATGATCGAGTACGCCACCTTGTCCCGGATCTCCTCCACGCGCTCCATGGTGTTGTCGATCGCAATCACTTCGGCGCCACGTTCCGTGAGCGCAAGAGCGAGGTTTTCGCCGAAATACCCGAGACCGATCACCGCAAATCGTTTTGTCATGTTGTCTCCAAACAGTGTCGTGAAGGTCGAATGTCAGGGTCAGCCGACCGGGACGTCCTCGGTCGGATATTCGTAGCGCTGCGTCCGCACCTGCGAGCTCACCGCCATCACCAGCATCATCACGCCCACCCGGCCGATGAGCATGGTGAGGGCGAGGATGTACTTCGAGGCATCGGTGAGCTGCGGCGTGATGCCGCGTGACAAGCCGACGGTGCCAAACGCGGACACCACCTCGAAGAGCACATCGCTGAACACCCACGGTTCGATCATGGTGAGCAGCAATGTCGACACCACCACCAGGATGAAACTCAACGTGGCGATCGCGTACGCGCGCTCCACCGAGGGCTCGGAGATGCGCCGGTGGAAGAGTTCGATCTTCATCTTCCCGCGGACGATGTTGAGCGCCGACAAAAAAATGATGGAGGCCGTCGTGGTCTTGATGCCGCCGCCGGTGGATCCGGGTGAGGCGCCGATGAACATCCAGATGATCATGATGAACACCGTGGGCGTGGCCAGTGCGCCGATGTTGATGGTGTTGAAACCCGCCGTCCTGGTGGTGATGGATTGGAAGAAGGAAGCCAGAAGCCTGTCGCCCTGTGACAACCCCGCCAGGGTGTTGCCGTATTCCAGGATGTAGATGATCGCCATGCCCCCGAAGATGAGGATGGCGGTGGCAATGAGCACGATGCGGCTGTGCACGGTGAGCCGGCGCAGCTTCCGGCGCCGCCGCAGCATGTTGCGCAGAACCCCGACAACATTGGCCATCACCGCAAACCCCATCCCGCCAAAGACGATGAGGCTGCAGATGGTGAGGTTGACACCGGGGTTGAACTGCACGCGCGGATCGGCGATGTTGAGGCTCATCGTGGAGAAGCCCGCGTTGCAGAAGGCGGAGACGGCGTGAAACGCCGAGCCGAAGACGCGCTCCGGCACGGTCGTAAAGAGGGTCGGCTCCCAGGAAAGGAACAGGATCACCGCTCCCACGGCCTCGAACGCGAGGGTGAACAGAATGATGTTGACAAGCGTGCGCCTCACCTGCCCCATCGTCTCGCTGTTGGTGAACTCCTGGATGAAGACGCGCTCACGGACACCAAGCACGCCATGGAAGATCGCGAAGAAGGTGGTGACCGTCATGAGTCCGAGTCCGCCGATCTGAATGAGGAGCATGATGATCGTCAGCCCCTGGTAGGTGAATGTGGCCCCGGTGTCGACACTGCAGAGGCCGGTGACGCAGACGGCGGAGGTGGAGGTGAAGAGGGCGTCCACGAAGCGGATGCCACCGACGGTGGACTTGGGCAGCATCAACCCGAACGTGCCAAGCAGGATCACGAAGATGAAGCTCCCGACGAACAGGCGTGCAGGTTGGATGCGCATCGACGGCAGCCTCCTGCTGTAACGCGCAAGGGAGAAGACGATGCTGAGCAGGATGAAGCCCTGCGTGATGAGGTAGACCAGCGAGTCGAAGTTGTGGATGTTGAACACATCCGCCAGCCACGCGTGCGCCGGGTACAACACCGGATACAAGACAACGATGCCGAGCAGCACAGCCGACAGGACATATTCGAAGCGCCGTTCCCGCACATACGCGCCACGGTTGGGCGCCATGGCGATCTTGATCACCTGGTGGACAAGGAAGAATCCGATGATCACCATGTTCACCGTGTTCACCACATCCTGCTCCCAGTCTGAGAGGTGGAAGCCATGGTCGATGAGCAGCGCGACGATGGCGATGCCGTACAGCATCACGAGCACGCGGTTGATGCGTGTGCTGATGGTCCGGAATTCCGCGGGCGATCGTTTCAGACCGGCCAGCAGGCGTTCATGAAGGGGGTCAGTGCCGTGTGCCATGATCCAAGCTAGAAAATGCGGTGCTGTTGTGCAATCGCATCACGGCTGTGCGGGTGCCGCTGTCTGCGACTGCAGACGCGCCTCCGCCACCTGAAGGAGCTGATCGATCTCCCGCACCTTGTCGGCGTTCGTCTCCGATGCACGGCAGGACTGCAGGAGACTGACGGCAACGTCGAGCTTGATGCCTGCCTCGATGTATTTCTGCGCGAGGACGAACCGCAGCAGGGGATCCTCCGGAAAGGTCTCCACCCCCTTCTCATAAATGCGGAAGGCTTCCGAATAGCGATGTTCGATTCCCAGTGCCGATCCCATGAGCCCGTAGATGACGGGATAGAGAAACCTGCGGTCCAGCGCGATCTGGAATTCCTCGATGGCGCGCGCGTAGTCCCGGTTCCTGTATGCCTCGAGCCCGCGTATCACCTGGAAGCCCGTGGAACCGGGGCATGCGGCGGAAATGCGCGCGAGCAGGGGCTCCAACCGGCGATACTGCCCGTTGATGTAGGCATTGAAGGCGATCATCTCGGCGAGGCGGTCGATCTGTGAGGCCGTGATGGCGTAGTCACGCGTGACACCGCGAGACCGAAAATCCTCCGCCTTCCGCGCGAGGTTTTCCAGCATGAAGGTGTGAAGGGCAATCACCGTGTCCGGTGCGGCTGCCTGAAGCGAGGTGGCCTGGGCGATGAGCTCGCTGTAGTCCTGCTCATACCCCAGGAGCTCAATCTTCCGCCTCGACCATTCGAGGTCCTTCGCTGCGTTGCCCACATGTTGGTGGTGTTTCCTCAGCGCCTCGTAGCCACTCAGGGCATAGTCGGGAAAGATGACGTCGTCATCAAGCTGGACGATGCGCTCGAAACGCTCCGCCGACCGGTCGGCCTGGATGTTGACCCAGAGCCACGGGATGGTGAGCAGAACCGTGGCGAGTCCGAGGGCCAGCGCCTCGCGGCGGCCGGTGTGTGCATCGCGCATGCGGGCGACCCACCATGCCGCGATCGTGAGCGCGAGGCCGAACGGGGCGGCAACATCCCAGTCCCGTGCCAGCCCGAGGGAGAGGTTGGAAAAGAAGAGGAAGGCGAAGAGGAACACCGTTGCAAGGAGGAGGAAGGCCCATGCGCCACGGGGAGCCTGTGGCCGCAGACGCCGCACCGGCAGGACGATCGAGAGGTGGATGACGGGCACGGGAGCGACCAGCAGCAGCATGTTGACGAGGTCCAGCATCCTCCGCCCTGATGGAAGCGTGTAGGCGAAGGTGCCGGCATCCGTCGTGATCGGTGTGAAGGGTGCGAGGATGCGATTGTCGGCATGGGCGAGACCGGTGACAAGCTCCAGCGCCACAAAGGCTGCGATGATGCCTGCGGCGGAGAGCGCCACGGTGCGGAGCCGCGGCAGCGGCGCGGCGGGTCGCACGCGCATCAGGACAAGCCAGAGGAGCGATGGCAGCAGAGCGAGGGCCATGTAATGCGCTGCGACGGCGACGCCCCAGGCAACAACCACGGGAGTCAGTGTGGCCTCTCCGCGGATGAAACGCGCGGCCATGAGCAGGTACAGACCGATGCATGCGTAGGCCAGGGCGTAGAACTCGACATAGGAGAAGAAGAACAGCGCACCTGCCGAGCCGAACCCGACAAGGAGCAGCGACACGGCATCGACGCGGTCGCGGCTGCGAATGGCGGCGACGGCCCAGATGATGAGGGCCACGAGCGAGAGTGTGGTGAACGGATAGAACCCCGTGGTGGGCAGCGGCAGGGAGAGGCCGCGCGCCACCCACGGCACGCCCTCGATGGCGCCACGGAGAAGGAGGCCAGCCAACGGGGCGGATTTCACGTTGAGGATGATGCCCGGGTCCGCCGGCAGCGCACCCGCAATGCGGTACACCTGGGGCATGAGGATGGAGCCATCGCCGTAGAAGAAGGTCGACATGGGCAGGAGGAGCGTGGCAGCCGCCAGGGCGAGCGCGAGGCCCACGGCGATGCGGAGCCCGCTCCGGGACCCGATGCGGCGGACAGCGGCATCGAGCGCCGAGGTCGCGACGGGCGACACGACAAGCACGGCGAGCACGCCGAAGCCGACAGCCGCGGGCAGGCCGATCCCGGCCATGATGTCGATCCCCCACATGCGACCGTCAGCGAGGAACACCCCGATGATCCTGAGAAGGGCGGTGACGGTCACCGCCGCGGCGAGAGCCGCGCCGACGCCGCGTCCGTTCACATTGCTCTGCGTGCTCATGGAGGGATGCACCTCGTTCCTGGTTGGCGAAACACCGCCCAAGCGGGCGGAGACGCAAGTTAGCGGTTGCGCGATGCGGATTCCAAGAGGCCCGGAAAAAACTTGCTTCCCCCTCCGGGGGATGGTAGTTTTGTGGCTATCCCTGACACGCCACGCATGCCGACGGGCTCGTCCCCGCCACATCCCACTGATAGACATGGCGGCGGTGCCTGGGCACCATCAGGCACCACACGGACCATGCACGACACACCAGACCACACCACCCTGCGCCATCGATTCACGCGCCTCGTCCTCGGCAGGGCGCGTGACGTCCACGATCAGACCATCTTCCACAAGCTGTCGCTTGTTGCATTCTTCGCCTGGATCGGGCTTGGAGCCGACGGGCTGTCCTCCTCCGCCTATGGCCCGGAGGAGGCCTTCCGGGCGCTGGGATCGCATCCGGCCCTGGCCATTTTCATCGGGATCGCCTCGGTGCTCACCGTGTTCATCATCAGCTCGAGCTACACCCAGATCATCCGGCTTTTCCCCTCCGGAGGTGGCGGCTACTTCGTCGCCTCCAAGCTCCTCCATCCGGTTGTGGGGATGGTATCCGGCGCGGCGCTGCTCATCGACTACGTCCTCACCATCACGCTGTCCATCGCCTCGGGCATGGACGCGCTTTTCAGCTTCCTGCCCGCGGGCATGCATGCCTTCAAGATGGAATTCGCGCTTGCCGGCGTGATTCTTCTCATCGTCCTCAACCTGCGCGGCGCCAAGGAATCCGTTGTCGCCATCATGCCGGTTTTCCTCATCTTCATCGCCACGCACGCGTTCATGATCCTCTATGTGATCGTGATCCATGCGATGGACCTTGGCACGGTGACGGGCACCGCGGTCAGTGAGCTCCAGGGCTCGTTCAGCGAACTCGGCATCGTCGGCACGCTGCTGCTGCTCCTTCGGGCCTACTCCATGGGCGCCGGCACCTACACCGGCATCGAGGCGGTGAGCAACGGTCTGCCCATTCTTCGCGAGCCACGAGTGGAGACCGCCCGGTCCACCATGCGCTACATGGCCGTGTCGCTCTCGGTCACCGTGCTCGGCCTGCTGATGGCCTACTCCCTGTACCACGTCGCACCCGCGGAGGGAAAAACGCTGAATGCCGTGCTGTTGGAGACGATG
>CAYUYM010000046.1:0-19405 GCA_964449305.1 uncultured Chromatiales bacterium
CGGGATCTGGTTGTTGACCATGTCCATGAAGATGAGCCAGGCCTCGTCGTGCTGCGGGCCCTTTGTTGCCATCGAATACCCGGCCTGCTGGGCGAGCGATTCCTTGCACACGTATTCCGAGAACTCGAGCCCCTTCACCTCCATGCCGATGTCCTGCACAAACACAGGATCGGCGCCATACTCACGGATGAATTTCTCCTTGAGCAGGCGCACACCAAGGCCCACATCCACGCCGAAGCCCTCGCCACGGGCCATCTGGTGGAGCACCTCCAGGGCATCCCAGGTGGCGCCGAAGTTCAGCTGGAGCCCGCCGGTGTGCTCGGTGGTGATGATGCCGTTCTCGAAGCACTCCATCACGAAGGCCATGGTGGTGGAGAAGGAGATGGTGTCGATGCCATAGGTGTCGCAGTAGAAGTTGTATTCGAGCACGAAGTGCATGTCGAAGCAGCCCATGTTGGCTGCGCCGGCGGCCGTCTCATACTCGGGTCCGTCCACAACCACTTTGTCGCCCTTGTAGGGACCGGTGTACAACTCGAAATTGTCGGCGGCCTTGGCGCAGGCCATGGAACAGCCGTGCCAGCACTGGTCCGGCTGGCCCTGCGTGAGCCAGTCCCTCGCCATGACGCGCGAGCTGATGAGCGCTGTGTCGGGATGCGCACCGTACTGGTGGTTGTGCACGGGGAGGAGGTCGTAGGCATCCATCACCTCCACGATGTTGGCCGTGCCCACCGAGCGCATGCGGTTCTGCTTGGCGTCGAGCGTGGCCATCTCGGCGTTGACGCGCATGCCGTGGTTGCGGATCAGGATGGGATCCACCGGGTGGTTGAGGTCGTCCACCACCTGGATGGCGCCGGTGGGGCAGACGTAGGCGCACGAGGTGCAGCCCACGCAATGCGGATCCACCTCGCCGAAGGGCATGGTGAGGTGCCGCTTGATGCCGCGCCCGGCGAAGTCGAGGATGCGCTCCTGGATGAATTCCTCGCAGGCCTTGACGCACTTGCCGCAGAGGATGCAGGCCCGGGGGTTCTCGTCGGTGAGTTCGCTGCGGAAGCGGGAGGCGTCGGTCACGCCACACTTCTCCGCCACCTGCCGGATGACAGGGACGTTGGGCCAGCGGCCGAGGTACATCTGCGCCACGATGCGGCGATGCTGCATGACGCGTGGCGAATGTGTCTCCACGCGCATCTCCCCGCGGACCGGAAAGTTGCATGAGGTGACGAGCTTTTTCCTGCCCCGCTGCTCCACCTCCACCATGCAGAGGCGGCACATGCCCGTTGGCGTCAGATCCTTGTGCGCACAGAGGGTGGGGATGTCGACACCTGCGGTGAACAGCGCATCGAGCAGGTTCGAGTTCTCGAGCGCGGTGACGGAGGTGCCGTTGATGGTGATGTCGAATTTCTGTGGTGCCATGTCACTTCACCTCGATCGCATCAAAGTTGCACACTTCATGACAGATGCCGCATTTGATGCACTTGGACGGATCGATGAAGTGCATCTTCTTCTTCTCACCCTCGATGGCTCCCACGGGGCAGTGTTTCCGGCACACACCGCACATCTCGCAGGTCTCCTCGTTCACGCTGTACTGGATGAGCGTCTTGCACACACCGGCGCGGCAGCGGTGCTCATGGATGTGCTCCTCGTATTCGTGCCGGAAGTACCGGATGGTGGACAGGACGGGGTTGGGTGCCGAGCCGCCGAGTTGGCAGAGGCTGGCCTCGAGCACGGTGGCGGAGAGCTCCTCGAGGAACTCGATGTCGCCCTCCGCGCCCTGGCCGTTGCAGATGCGCGTCAGCGTGTTGGAAAGAGCGTGGAGGCCCTCACGGCATGGTGCGCACTTGCCACAGGATTCATCGACGAGGAAGTTGATGAAGTAGCGTGCCACGTCCACCATGCAGGTCTTGTCGTCCATCACAATCATGCCGCCCGATCCCATCATCGAGCCCGCCTCCGTCAGCGAGTCGAAATCCACGGGCATGTCGAGCATGGATGCCGGGATGCACCCGCCCGACGGCCCGCCCGTCTGGACGGCCTTGAAGGTGCGTCCGTGCGGCACGCCCCCGCCGATGTCCTCGATGATCTCCCGGAGGGTGATGCCCATGGGCACCTCCACCAGCCCCGTGTTGCGGATGTCTCCCACGAGGGAGAACACCTTTGTGCCCGACGAGCCGTTCCAGGGGTTCTCGCGCACGTCGCCTGTGCCGATCGCTGCATACCACTCCGCCCCCTTGTCGATGATGACGGGGATGTTGGCCCAGGTCTCAACGTTGTTGAGCACGGTGGGCTTGTCGCGATAGCCGTACTCCACGTTGTGGACATACTTCGCGCGCGGCTCGCCGGCGCGGCCGGACATGGACATCATGAGCGCGGTGGATTCGCCGCACACGAAGGCGCCCGCGCCGCGGTGCACGCCGATGTCGAAGCGCATGTCCGTCCCGAGAATGTTGTCGCCGAGGAGGCCGCAGGCCCGGGCCTGGTCGATGGCCTTGTGCAGGCGCTCGAGCGCCAGCGGGTACTCCTTGCGGATGTAGATGAAGCCCTCGCGTGCGCCCACGGCGAAGGCGCCGATGAGCATGCCCTCGATCACGGCATGGGGGTCGGTCTCGATGATGCTGCGGTCCATGAAGGCGCCCGGATCGCCCTCGTCGGCGTTGCACACCACGAAGATCTCCTCGTCACGCGCCTGCGCGGCCTTCCAGCCGGATTCCCACTTCACGCCGGCAGGGAAGCCGCCGCCACCGCGCCCGCGGATGCCGGATCGCAGGACTGTGCGTCGCACCTCCTCCGTGGTCATGGTGGTGAGGGCCTTGGTCAGCGCGCCATAGCCACCGCGCATGATGTAGTGGTCGATGTTCTCCGGATCGATGAGCCCCTTGTTGCGCAGGGCGATGAGCTGCTGCTTCGAGAAGAACGGGACGCTCTCCACCGTGGTGCTGACGGTCTCCGTCACGGGATCCTTGTGCAGCAGCCGCTCCACCACTGTGCCACCGATGAGGTGGTGATCCACGATGGCCGCCACATCGTGTTCGCGGACCTTCTGGTAGAAGACCCCGCCGGGTTGCACCACCACGATGGGGCCCATGGCGCAGAAGCCGTTGCAGCCCGTCTGCACCACGAGGTAGTCGTCCTGCAGTCCCCGCCCGGCAAGGGTGCGGATGAGGGTGTCGCGGATGTCGAAGCCCTTGGCGGAGACGCAACCGGTGCCCGTGCAGACCATGAGCAGACCCCGGTAGCGGTCCATCATGGCGCGCTCGCGCGCCGCGATGTCGGGAATGTCGACGGGCAGCAGCGGACGGCGCTCGCGTTCCGGAGGCGGGGCCGCAGCCTCCTCCTTCGCCTTCGCCGCGGCGGCCTTCTTCAGCAGCTTCTCTGCATCCTTGGCGTGCACGTCACCGAACACTTCGTCGCCGATCTTCACCACGGGGGCGATGCTGCACGCACCGAGGCAGGCGACGGCGTCGAGGCTGTACTTCCCGTCGGTGGTGGTCTGTCCGGTTGGGATGCCGAGGACGCGTTCGAAGCTGTCGAGGATGAGCGATGCGCCCTTCACGTGGCAGGCGGTGCCCATGCATACCTGGACCACGGTGTCGCCCTTCGGCTCGAGGCTGAAGGCCTTGTAGAATGTGGCGATGTGGTACAGGTAGGCCTTGGGTGTGCCTGTCCGTGAGCAGAGACGCTCGATGGCCGTGGAGGAGATGTGCCGGTATCGTTCCTGGATGTCCTGCATCATTTCGATGACATATTCAGGATTGCGGTTCCAGCGGTCGATGATGCCGTCGATCACCGCGGACTCGGCCTGGCATTGGGTGTGGATGCGTTTCGGCGTGATGAGGTTGGCAACCTTGTTCTCCTCCACGCGCCAGGCCGGCGTGATCCCGCGGTTCTTGACCACGAGTGCCTTGAGTTTCTTGTCGCGGAACACGAAGCCGATGCCGCCGCGGCCGGCCTGCTTGAGGCGTGCCGCCTTGCGGCGCCAGTCCCAGAACGAGAAGTTGAGCAGTCCGATGCGTGCATGGTTGGCCGCCTGCCCGGCGGACACCACGGAGATGTTGCGCATGTCGAGCTCGTTGTCGGCCAGCATGTGGGTGAGTTCCTCGGCCAGGACGTGCGAATCAATGCTCTCGAGCGGAGCGGTCTCAATGGAGATGCGCCGTTCGGGCGTGTTGATGACGAGGATGGTCTCCTCCTTCGCCTTGCCCACGATGGTGAGCGCATCGAAGCCGGCGAACTTGAGGAAGGGACCGAAGTAGCCGCCCACGTTGCAATCGATCATCACATTGGTCAGCGGAGAGATGGCGGTCACGATCGTCTTGCCTGACCCCGGGAAGGATGTGGTGCCACCGAGCGGACCCGAGGACATGCAGATGGGGTTGTTCGGGCTGTCCCAGCGGGTGTGGTCGTCGATCTCCTGCACGGTGAGCCACAGATCGAAACCCTTGCCTCCGGTCCAGAGGTCCTTCATCTGCTGTGTGACGGGGCGGATCTCGATGGTGTTGGCGTCGAGGTCGACGCGCAGCGTGCGGTTTGCATAACCGCGGTCCAGTTCCACAGGGTCGAACTGCATGGACGCAAGCACGACGTGCGCGCGCGCCATTTCTGCGATGCGCTCATTGAGCATGATCAGGATCTCCAGAAGAATGACATGGTGGTGCGTGGTGAAGGTGAGGCAGGACACGCATTCGTCGGGCGCGTGCGACTCAAATGTAGCACTTTTCCGGCCGTGGATACAGAAGGTCACACCGGATGCCAGGATGCGATGTGCTGGGATTCCAGGTCATCCCGTTCTGAAGGATGTTGCGGTCAGCGTGTCATGGGGTGTTGCGGGGCGCAGCCTGCAACTCAGGCAGCCCGGCCATGCGTCGGCGCGCGTCGCCGGCAAACACCTGCATCTGTGCGCGCGCCGCTGCCGGCAGCGTGAACGGCGCATCTGCGGACTCGAACAATGCCACCGGCAACACCTGGTGTGAGCGCTGTCCACGGACGCCCTTGTTGACCCAGAACGGGAGGTGGGCGGCGTTGCGCACGAGCACACGACTGTCGGCGTCACGCACAAGATCGAATGAGACCATGATTCCTCCGTCGCAGCCGCGGTCTTTCTGATGCGAGAGGAAGTTGCCCAGGGAGTATGCAACGAACACCGTCTTCTCCCGTCCCTCGAAGGTCACCTGTCGCAGCACCGCCGGCTGCACCACATGAGGATGTGACCCGATGATCGCGTCGATCCCCTGGGCGAGCAGGACGCGTTCATACGCGAGTTGGACGGTGTCGGGCTGGGCCTGGTATTCGTTGCCCCAGTGCATGCACACCACGATCGCATCGGCCCGACGGGAGCGTGCCACGGCGATGTCGGCCTTCATGAGCGTTGAATCGATGAGGTTCACGTAGCAGGGCGGTCGGACGGGCACCCCGTTGGTGCTGTAGCTGTAGTTCAGGATCGCGATTCGCATCCCCTTCACCTCCACGATGGCCGGGGACAGGCGCACGCGCTCCGTCGTGTCCACGAAGGTGCCCGTGTGGCGCAACCCATGCCGCTCGATGACGTCGATGGTGCGCTTCATGCCGGCGGGCCATTTGTCCGCCGCGTGGTTGTTGGCCATCACGACAAAGGTGATGCCGGCGTCGGCCAGTGCAGCGGCCACGGTGTCGGGGGCGCAGAAGAGCGGGAAGCCCGTGTAGGGAGGGCCGGCGAAGGTGGTCTCGAGATTGGCGATCGCGATGTCGGCCGAGGAAAAGAAAGGCTTCACGTACTGGAAGGTGGAGTGGAAATCGAACGCCCCCCCGCGCCGCGCTGCGCTCACCTGGGGCATGTGCACCATGAGGTCGCCCACGGCCACGATGCGGACCACGGTCGTGGCGCTGTCGCTGCGGGCCGCCGGCTGACATCGTTCCTGCGGGCCGCATCCCGAGGATGCCAGCACACACACCGCCACAACCAGCCACCGCGCACGCATCATGCGACCTCCATCCTCAGCGGCAGGAGGGTGGGGAAGCGACGCGGAGGGTTCGTCTCTCGTGAGACGATTCTTCATTCCTCATTCGTTGCTCATCCAATCACCGGCCCATCCGTCATCACTCACTTCCACACCCCCTTCCACTCCTTCAGTTCGTCGAAGAGGCGGTCGGCAGTGAGGTTGAAGTGGAGCGGTGAGACGGAGACCATGTTCTGTGCGAGGGCGACATCATCGGAGAGGGGATCAAGGTCGCGGACGTAGGTGCCGACAAGCCAGTAGTATTCGCGGCCCGCGGGGTCGTGCCGTTTTTCGAAGCCGTCGTCCCAGGTGGAGCGGCCCTGCCGTGTGAGGGCGATGCCACGGATCTCGGAAGCGGGGACGTTGGGGACGTTGACGTTGAGCAGGGTGTGTTTCGGCAGTCCGCGTTTGAGGATGACCGACGCCATGCGGCGAGCGATGCCGGCGGCGGCGGCCATGTCGGCCTTGAGGGAGTGCGTGGCCAGCGACACGGCCATGGACGGGATGCCGAGCACCGCGCCCTCCGTCGCGGCGGACACGGTGCCGGAGTAGATCACATTGATGGAGGTGTTCATGCCATGGTTGATGCCCGAGACCACGAGGTCGGGCCGTCGGTCCAGCAGCGACAGCACGGCGAGCTTGACGCTGTCGGCCGGCGTGCCTTCCACGGCCCAGCCTGTGTGCCCCTTCCCGAAATCGAAGCGGCGGGCGCGGAGGGGCATCTGCACGGTGATGGCATGTCCCACGGCGGACTGCTGTGTGGCCGGGGCCACCACCACCACATCGCCGAGCTTCATCATGGCCATCGCCAGCGCACGGATGCCCGGGGCATCAAAGCCGTCGTCGTTGGAGACGAGGATGAGCGGGCGTGTGGGGGATTCCTTCGTTGCTGCCATGGCGGGCCTCATCGTTCAAACATCTGTTCCACAGGGACGATGGTCACCTTCTCCGCGGTGACAGGGATGTGCCAGGTCTCGATGATCGCGTCCTCCCTGAGCACGGACTCGGGTTTCGGTGTGTCATAGGTGATCGGGCTCGGTGTGTTCTTCACCAGTGCGTCCCGGAAGGCCGCGGCGTCCTTGGTGATCACCGCGATCTTCACGTTGCGGAAGGTCAGGTGGCGCCTGATGGCGGCATTGACCTGTTCCAGTGTGAGCGCGCGGATCCGTGAGCGGAAGAGGTCGATGTAGTCGCCATCGATGCCGTAGAAGCGGCTGTCGATGGCATGACCGAGGCGATCCGAGGTTGTGACGGCGAAATGCAGGGCGTATTTCTCGAGGAACTTCTTTGTGAGATCGAAGGCCTCGCGCGTCATGCCGTTGTCGATCACCAACTGCAGCTCGCGCATGGCGGCTCGGAGGGCGAAGTGCCTGTTGGCATTCTTCACGGGGCGGATCCACACCTCAAAGAGCTGGCGGCTGCGCGCGTTGTTCGGGCGCGGCATCTGGAGGCGGCCGCCATTGGGGAAGATCTCGATGTAGGAATAGTCACCATAGTTCATTCCGCGGGCCTCGCGGATCACCTGATAGAGGTGGCTCGACGAGTTGCGGTGTTCGCCGAACCAGGAGTTGAAGAGCGCAAGGGCGAAGAAGTCGTCGCTGCCGCGCAGCACATCGATCGGGAAGCCGAGGCTGATGGCGGTGGCGTCACAGTCCTTTTCCACCATGAACACGTTGATGCCATCAATGGCGGCCGGCATGGGTTTGGCAACGGGTGCGGGCGTTCCGGCGGGCAGGGAGGCGAGGTCGTTGGCGATGCGGTCGGGGAGGTCGGGGTCGTATCCGCCGCCGAGGCCGATCACCACGTTGTCGCGCGTGTAGTATGTCCTGTAGAACGCCTTCACATCATCGATCGTGATGGATGTGAGGTCGTGGACGCGCCCGCTGTTGAGGTGGCCGTAGGATGTGCCCGAGTAGATGAAGTCGTAGAGTGCAGCCTTGCCGAGCTCCTCGTCGCTCGAGTACCGGAGGTTCTTCTCGATGGCGGTGAGCATGTCGGATTTGATGCGGGCGAAATCGGCGGCATCGAAGGCGGGATGCTTGATGGCATCCATGAAGAGCGCGTAGTAGGGATCGAAGGTGTCGCGATGGATGCGTCCGGAGATGATGGTCATCTCCTTGTCCACGCTGCTGCCATAGGAGGCGGCCATGGGGTAGAGTTTCTCAAGGATCTGCTCGTAGGAGTTGTTCGTCGTGCCGGCCTCGGTGAGCATGAACGCGGTGAGCTCGGCGAGGCCCGCCTTGCCTGCGGGGTCCTGTGCCGCGCCCACCTTGAACCAGATGCGCAGGGAGATGGTGGGATCGTCCTTCACAGGGTAGAGGACTGGCGAGTTGAGCTGGCCGGAGGCATTCATGGCAAATCCGAGGATGAGGATGAGGCTGGAGATGATGGAACGTTTCATGGTCATTTGCTCCCCTTCAAGGTCAGGACAGTGCTACGTTCGGGCTGGAGGAAGTGCCGTGCGGCGTCGCGGATGTCTTCCGGAGTCACGCTGTCGTATGCGGCGTGGATCTGGTCCACGATCTCGATGCCGCCGGTGAGGGCGATGAAGCGTGCGAGGGAGCCGGCCACCTTCTCCGGTGTGTCGAGGTTCATGAGGAAGCCGTAGCGCAGGCGGCGTTTGAGATTCTCGAGGGCATCGCGATCCACCAGCGTGGAGGCGAAGGTGGCGGAGGTCTTCATGATGTCCTTCTTCACGAGCTCCACATCCTCGTCCTTCTTGACGCTTGCATAGACGGTCCAGAGGAAGGGGTCGCGGTTCATGCCGAAGTCGCCACCGAGCATTTGGACTTTCTGGTCCTTGAGGATGAGGCGTTTGGCGATCTCGCTGTTTTCGCCGAAGGCCAGTTCACCGAGGAGGAGGGCGGCGACCATGCGGGTGTCGGCGGCATCGAGGCGGTCGCCCTTGTACGCCACGGCGACGATGGGCAGCGTCTTTCCGGGGTAGGTGACATCGGCCGTGCGCGCAGCCTTTTGTGCGGGTTCCGGCGTGATCTTCGGCGGCATGTACCCCTTCTGCCACGGCCCGTAGTACGTGCGCACGAGGGACATGGTGGCCTCCGGATCGATGTCCCCGACGATGAGGAGCACGACGTTTTCCGGGCGGTAGTAGCGATGGAAAAAGTCCTGGCTGTAGGCATACATGGTGGGCATGGCCTTGATGTCCGCCTCGAAGCCCATGGTGGTGTGGCGATAGGTGTGCACATCGAAGGCGGTTTCCTGGAGCTTCTCCTCGAGCACGGACCACGGCGATGTTCGGCCCTTAAGGTATTCGCCATAGACGGCTCCGGACTCCGTCTGGAATTCACGTTCCTCGTAGTGGAGGTTTTGGAAGCGGTCGCTCTCGATCTCGATCACCTTTTCCAGATCCACATTCGTGAAGGACATATGGTAGCAGGTGTAGTCGTCGGTGGTGTAGGCATTGGCATCGGCGCCCATTTCGGTGACGATCTTGTCGTAGACACTGCCGGGATACTTCTTGGTGCCGCGGAACATCATGTGTTCAAAGAAGTGGGCGAACCCGGAGTGCCCCGCCTCCCATTCGTCGCGCGAGCCGGTGCGCACCACGCTGTAGTAGGAGACGAGTCCCTTGCTCGACATGGGGATGAGGATCACCTTGAGGCCGTTGTCGAGCGTCTCGACGCGGTACGGGTAGGGAAAGACCTTGTTTGGCGGGACGTCGGCCATGGTGGTACTCCAGAGTAGGGGAAGGAGGATGAGCAGAGAGGAAAGGAAACGGGTCATCGAAAACGCTCCGGTGAGTGAAAGAACCGCGCCAATATACGGATTCTCCGAACGGGGAGGGGGAGGGGACCTATAGGTCTTCTTTGTACTTCCTTAGCAGACCTATAGGTCTTCTAAGTACTTCCTATGGAGACCTATAGGTCTTCTTAGACTTCTTAGAAGACCTATAGGTCCCCACGTCGCTTCGTCACTTCCCGGGCAGCGCCTTCTGGAGTTCCTCGAAATACTTCCGGATCATCGCCTCGTAATCCTTCGAATACCCTTCGTTCACCGCGCGCTGGAGGTCGGTCCGGGGCGCCTGCGTGGGATCGAGCAGGGATGGATCAAGCTCACCGGGATTCCGTGCGGGCGCTCCCTTGGCTGTCTCCGCCTTGCGCTTCTTCTCCCAGTCCCGCTCGCGCATGGAGCGCGAGGCGTCGAGCAGGCGCGAGAGGATGCGCTCCTGCTTCTGCCGCGTCTCCGGCGACATCTGCTGCTGCTCCATGTCGCGGATCACTTCCGACATCTCCTGATCCACCTTCTCAAGATCGCCCAGCAGCCTGCGGCCCTCGTCGGATTTCTTCGCCTCCTCGTTCAGCTGCTGCAGCGATTTCTGCAGCGCCTTCTGCTGCCCCATCAGCCGCTCCATCTGCGCCGCCTGCTCGGAGCTCATCCCACCGGGACCGAACTGCATCGAGCCCATGTTGATCATCTGCTGCTGCCCCGCCATCTGCATGAGCTGCTGCATCATCGATCCGGACCCGCCCGAGCTTGAACTCGACTTCATCGTGTTCGAAAGCTGCTTCGCGGATTCATTGAGCTCGGTCATCGCGCCGCCCTGCTGGTCCGATGCCGCCTGGCTGTTGCGCTCCTGCATCTTCTCGAGCGCCTGCTGCATCTTCTTCATCGCCTGACCCAGATGCTGCATCATCTTCGGATCGATGGCGAAGGTCTTCTTCGCCAGCTCCATCAGATCCTCCAGCGTCTGGTTCAGCTCTTCGGCGGTCTCGAGCTGCTCCTGCGTGGCGTCGCGGAACTGCTGGCTGTTCTGCGGCAGTCGCGCAATGCGGTTCTTCAAATCCTCCTGCTTCTTGGACAGGGTCAGGATGTTCTCCAGCGCCTTCTTGAACCCCTTCTCCACAAGCTTCTTCATGTCCTCGTTGAGCTTCTTCTTCACCTGCTCCATCTTCTTCTGGAACTTCTTCATCTGCTGGGCGGTCTTCTTCTGACCCTTGGCCGCGTTCTTGCAGTTGCCTCCCTGGCACTCGCTGGAGTTCTGACTCATCTGCTGCTGCATGTCGGCAAGGTTCAGTTCGCTCTGCGCGTCCTTCATCTCGCCCAGCGGCATCTCCTGCGGGAACTCCTCCATCTTCTTGCGCAGCTCATCAAGCTCGCGCTGCATGGCCTCCGCCTGCTTCTTCAGCTCCTGCTGCTCCTTCGCCAGCTTGTCCAGCTCCGCCTGGTTCTTCGGGTCGGCATTCTCCGTGCGGTTCGCCAGATCCTCCTGCTTCTGCGCAAGCTCCTCGGCGCGCTTCACCAGCTCGTCGGTCTTCTGCTCGATCTGCAGCCGCTTGAGAAGCTCGATGGTGCGCTCCACACTCTGCTTGAAGGCCTCCTCGTTCATGCGGAAATTCTCCATCGCCTGTTTCATCTGGTCCTGATTCATCTGCGGCATCTTGTCCTGCATCTGCTTCAGGGCATCCTTGAACTGCGGCGAATTCAACTCCTCCATCATCTTGCGCAACTCGTCGTACTTCTCCATCGTCTCCGGCGTCACCGCCATCTGCTTCTGCATGTCCTCGGTGAGCCGTGCGATCTCTTCGTTCACCTCCTTGAGCTTCTCCAGCATCTTCTCCTGCCGCTTCACCAGGTCCTCCGCCTTCCTGCGCTGCTGCCAGTCCGGCTTCTCCTGGTTGTTCTGCCGCATCTCGCGCTGAAGACTTTCCATCTCCTTCTGGAGCTGTGTCGCTTCGTTCGTCACCTTCTGCATGTCGGTCACAGCCTTGTTCTGCACCTTGTCGGCCTGTGCGTACACCTCATCGAGCGACGGCAGACGCACCGACACCACCGACGTGCGCGCAGATTTCGGGCCGGTCACCACGTCGTTGTCATACACCTCCACATAGAACTCCATCACGTCCTCGGGCACGAGATTCAGCGCGCGGAGGTTCCAGACGTAGGGCACGTCCATCTCGTTCTTCTGCTGCATGGGAAGCGGAATGGGGACGCTGTGATACGTCTCCTCCGGTTTCTCGAACTTCGAGGCCGCGAGGCGGTAATGAAGCAGCATCCTCGAAAAGCCGTAGTCATCGGCGATGCGTGTGAGAACCGCCACGCGCAACTGTTCGTCGAGCGTCCCGTTGCGCGTGGGCTCGATGAGCGCGATGGAGGGGGGCGCGTCGGGCACGGCCCGCAGGGTGTAGGTGACGGGGTTGATGTTCTCCAGACCGGCGTGATCCACGAGGCGGATGGTGTAGGTGCGGTCCTTCAGCAGGCGCACCGACCCCGTGGCGTCGAGCCCCGACAGTGTGAGGGGCACGCTCTGGCTGTCGCTGAAGAGGAGTGTGGCCGAAGCGACCTCCTTGTTGAGATGCAGCGTGACGCCGAGCGTGGTGCCGGTCACCGCGGTCACATCGCCGGTGTTGTCGTCCAGATACTGCTGCTGCATGCGGGTGTAGGCGGGAAACGTGAGGCGGAGACGCAGATTGCGGACGAAGGGGCGGTCCACCACCTCCACGCGGTACTGCCGGGAGCGGTAGCCGTCGGCTTCAGCGTGGTAGATGAAGCCCGTCCGCACGCTCTCGAGCTGCAGCACATGGCGGCCGGCGCTGTCGACGCGTGCCTCCAGGGACTCGAACTCCTGCCGACCCTCCTCGCGGATGGCGAAGGTGATCCGTGGAGAATTCCATGCCGTGGTGGAGGCGGTCAATGTGAGGCCCTCGCCCTTCACCACCTGGCAGTCGCCCGGCTGCACGAGGAACTCGAACGGGGCGGGTGGCGCATAATCGGTGCGGAAATGGATGATGCGTTCGAGGGCGCCGGACAGACTCGAGGGCAGGAGGATGGCGGCCAGGGTTGTGACGCCGATGCCGATGAGCAGGATGCGGGCGCTGCGTCGGGCCGGGGTGGTGTCCACGATGGGGCCGAGATCGAGCGCCGCGAACTCCCGCGCCACCTCGGCGAAGGAGGCGTCCACCAGGGCGCGCGAGAAGGCCGGATGGGTTGCCGCATCCAGCTCGCGTCGCACCTGGAGCACGTTGAGGAGGCGGTCCCGGATTCCGGGGAAGTGGCTGCCGACGCTGAGTGCCATGGCGTCGTTCGACGGGCCCGGGAGGATGCCGATGCGCCGCAGGAAGGGCACGCCGACGATGGCAGCAACGACGCCGGCGATGACGAGCACGATCCCGGCGAACAGCAGCGTCCTGCCCGTGATGGAGAGGTGCGCGAGGGCCTCGGTGGCGGCGGCGGCAAGCAGCACTCCCAGCACGGCGGTGGCGGCCAGTGCGGCGGCGCGACGGAGTTGGACGCCGGCCTGGCGCGTGCGCACATGGTTGAGGCGCGCGAGGATGGCTTCGGAATTCGGCTGTGGTTCGTTCGTCATGTCGATCGATGCTTCATGGTTGCGTCTGCCGCCGTCATTTCGTCAACGCGTAGACGATGATGTTCGTGCCCATTTCCAGGGCCCTGCGCCTCACCTCCGGGGGGTCGCCATGGATGTCCGGATCGGCCCACCCGTCGGCGAGGTTCGACTCGTACGTGTAGAACAGCACGATGCGTCCCTCGTGGATGATGCCGAAGCCTTGCGGTGGTTTGCCATCGTGTTCATGGATCTTCGGCAGGCCATTCGGGTAGGGGAAGTGCGCCTTGTAGATCGGATGGCTGAAGGGAATCTCGACGAGCTCGCGGTCGGGGAAGATCTTCTTCAACTCCCGGCGGAAGGGCTGGTCGAATCCGTAATCATCATCCACATACAGAAAGCCTCCGTTGAGCAGGTAGTTGCGGAGGTTGGTGACCTCCTGATCCGTGAGGTTGATGTTCCCATGGCCTGTCATGAAGGCGAAGGGATGGTTGAAGAGCTTGTCGGATCCCGCCTCGATGAAGACCTCGTTGCGGACATCCACATCGATGTTCGTGTTTTCCCTGAGGAACTTCAGCATGTTCAGCTCGGACGAGGGGTCGTTGTACCAGTCGCCCCCGCCGCTGTATTTCACGCGGGCAATCACGAAACGGCTCGTCTGTTTCACGGTCTGGGCCAGTGTGGTCACGGGTGAAGTCCACAGCAGGGCGGCGAGGCCGACGATGAGCGTCAGTGTGTGTCGATGCGGGAAAGCGGGAGGGAGGTGGGTGCGTCCCATGTCGTCCGGAGTTGTTCAGAGAAGCGCGCACAATGCGAATGCGCCTGAGAAGTGCGGACAAGTTACCATGGGAGTCCATACAGCGCAAGGTGAATTGGCGGTGCCTCGGGCCATGTTTGAAGTGATGGGGGAGGCGGATGGAGGTTATCCATGAAGAAACAAGCGTTTGTGGAGGGCACTTCATGAAGGAATCATGAGGGAGAATCTTGCATGTTCAAAATTCGTTATTTAGTTTGTCTCTCCACAGAAGGTGCGAGAGTTCCCATGAAAGACTTTGCGATAAAGAAGCTCTACTACTCGATCAGCGAGGTGAGCAAGATCACGAACCTCGAGCAATACGTCCTGCGCTACTGGGAATCGGAATTCGATGAGCTCAAACCCCAGAAGAACCGGGCAGGGAATCGCATCTACACGAACAAGGACATCCAGCTCATCCTCTTCATCAAGAAGCTGCTCCGGGAGGAACGCTACACCATCGAGGGTGCGAAGCAGGTGTTGAAATCCTACTCCCCCGGCATGCTCGAGTTCGAGACGATCCCGATGGAGGAGGAGAAGCCGCAGCCCGATCCCCAGCAGACGACCATCTTCTTCGAGGCTGAGGGGCGGCTGCGTGAAGACTTGCAGTCCATGAAGGAATTCCTCATCGATCTCCGCACGCGTTTGCGCGCAGATTGACGCATTTCCGGGTGTGGGAGAGGCACCCGGGACAGTTGGATATGGCACGGGTTTATTGTAACCTTGATTGTTGCCTCCTTGTCATCCATGAGTCAGTGACACACACACAGACTGACCCACCACGAACGACACGGAGATGGTGCCACGCTCCATAGAACGATGTATGACAGAAGCAGAAAGACGGAGGATGTTCGACGATCTGTACGCGCAGTACGACAAGCGCGTGCTGGCGTATTGCACCTACGTCACCGGCGATCGCGATCAGGCGAACGACGTGTTCCAGGAGGTCTTTGTGAAGGCCTTTCTGTCGCTTCATACACTGCGGGATTCGGACAAGGCCGCCAACTGGCTGTTCCGGATCGCACGCAACGAGTGCCTCAATGCCATCAAGGTGTCGAAACGCAACGAGCGCCGTTCTGTGGAGATCGACGACGCGGTGGAGAGCTCGATCCCTGCAACGGCGGCCATCGGCTACAACGACGACATGGAACACGTCCGCAAGGCGCTCACCATGATCTCGAGCGAACAGCGCGAAGCGCTTCTGCTCGCGGAATTCGAGGGCTTCTCCCTCAAGGAGATCGCGGAAATGACAGGGGCCTCCCTGTCAAACGTCAAGGTCCGCATCCATCGGGCCAAACAGAAACTCCAGACGATTTTGCAACCCATCATACAATACCATGAATGAGCGCATCGAAGAACTGATCGTGTCCTACCTCCATCGGGGCACGACACCGGAGCAGGAGCAGGAGTTGTTCCAGGCGTGCTCGAACGACCCCGGCATCGCCGCGCAACTGCGCAGACATCTGTCGCTGTCGTTGAGCCTCCGTCAATTGCGTGACACCACCGAGGTGCCGCTGGAATTGCGCAACTCCCTGCTCTCACGCATCAACGCCCTTCAGCCGGAACCCGAACCGGCACCGGTCGCCCGGCCCTCCTTCGGTGTCCGCTCCGGCATCTTCCAGTGGCGTCACGTCTTTGGCACGGCGCTCGCCGGCGCCGCCC
Organism: uncultured Chromatiales bacterium; assembly: GCA_964449305.1. Taxonomy (GTDB): domain Bacteria; phylum Bacteroidota; class Ignavibacteria; order SZUA-365; family CAYQST01; genus CAYUYM01. The sequence continues at coordinate 15,722 of CAYUYM010000046.1, forward strand.
TTGCCGCTCTCGCCTTCGTCGCCTTCCAACCGGATCCGGGAACGGTCACCACCGCGTCCAACGCCGTTGTGCATGACACTGTCCGTGTTGTCGACACCCGCACCGTGACGGAAATCCGCGAGGTGCCGCAGGTGCGTCTTGTGTATGTGGACCGAAAGGTCGCGAAGCCCGGCGTCGACGTGGCGCCGGAGGCCGGCACATTGGCGGAGACGAATCCCCCGCCCACAACCGTGCAGCCGGGTGAATCCCTCACCACACCCATCGTCGTTCAACCCGCCACGCAGGAGCCCATCAACCTGACACTCGACACCAGGCCCCCTGAACAGGAATCCTTCATCCACCAGCTGAGCGTGATGCTGGCATCGCTCGAAAGGGTCGACCTCTCCCGCGCCGACCGGGTGCGCGACTGATCGATGACACGCCTGCTCCTTCACCCGCTGCATGGACTCGCGGCGCTGCTCGTCGCATTTCTTGCCCTTCCATGGACCGCCGTCCTGGCACAGGACATCAACGGGTATACGGTGCACGCAGGTAACGACCTTTTTGTGCGTGAATTCGAACGCGCGCTGCAATCACCCGACGTCCGGGGCAATCTGCCTCTTCTCGACTGCTCCATCGAATATCTGCGCCGCACGGCGACGAACGACATCATGTACCGACGCGGCCCCATCCCCCTTGCGCAGTATGGCGCCGCCGGCAACGGTCCGGTCATCATGCCTGTGTCGGAACCGGAATCCGGGTCGGTGGATCTCGCCGATTCCCGCTTCGTCGGAGGTCTCCTCATCGATCTGCCGCGCGCGGGTGAGGTGGAGGGTGCCCCGTCGGCCACCAGACCCGACCGGCGCTACATGGTCCGCGCGGCCGTGGTCCCGCTGGAATACACCGACCGCGCCATGCGGGCCCGCATCGTCATCGAGCGCGCCGTGGTGCGTGCCGTCGGCACCATGGTGGATGTGGAACGCAGCGAGGTGTTCGCCCGCGAGGTGACGCTCACCGGCAATGAGCCGCTCAACTTCGCGCTCCCGACCTGGGACAGCGAGGGCGGCGCTTCGGCCGTGGTGTCCGAATCCGTGAATGAATCCGTGCTCATCACACTCGAGACACCCCGCCATTTCGGGTTCTCACGCAACATGCCGGAACCCTTCGACAAGGCCACCCTCATCACCTACGCCGTGCCACGCCGCAGCACGGTCACCCTCAGCATCACCATCCTGGGACGCGAGATCACGCTCGATTCCGGTGTCCGCAACGCCGGCCGGTATTCTGTGGACTGGAAGGCCGGCGACATCCCCGACGGCGTGTACTCCCTGACGCTCACCGCGGCGGACGAGGGTGCAGCCGCAGTGCCGGTCGCCACCATCGCACTGACGCGGGATCACCGTGCCTCGTCGTATCAGGCGCCCGACGTCATTGTGACACGACCATCGGCGACCCTGCACCACGTCGCCTTCGCCATTGAGAGCGGTCTGGGCTACCAGTTCCCGGCCGACAATGCGAACGGCTTCCGCAACATGTTCACGCATCTCACGGTGCGGCTGGGCTACCGGTTCAGCCCGCGCGTCGAGCTCGGCGTGGTCGCCGGTCAGGAGGCATTTCACGAGCGGCCGTCGTCGAAGGTGGATGTTGAGAAGATCGCCGATTACGGCGGTGTGGTCGGGATCACGTATGGGTACGCCGGCGGATACCTGCGCCTGGCCCTCTCGGAGAATCACTTCCAGCCGATCGTGCAGACCACCGTGGGCTTCACCAGCGCCGCCCCCCTTATCGATGTCGGCATCGGCGTCCGTTCATCACTGTTTCCTGCGGTGGAAATGTACCTGCTTCCCATGGTCACAATGCATCTGAAATCCGAGACGTCGACGAAGCTCGGCATCCATTACGGCATGGCGGTGAGGTTCTGACATGCGTATCCGCCATCCGCTTCCCCTCCTTCTCCTGACAGCGGTCGCCTTGCTCGCCGGGTGCGATTTCCCCGCGGATCCGCCCCTGAAGCAGACTCCCACGCCCCCTCCCACTCCCGTCACCATCGACTCCGCGCGCTGCCTTCTACCGATCTCCCTGGGCAACAGGTGGAACTACGTGCCGGTGCTCAAGGGCGGCCAGGTGCTCCCCCTCAATACAGCGGTGCTCACCGAGATCTCGTATCAGGGGAAGCTCTATTACGAGATGAAGTTCGCCTATCGTGACAATCAACCTCCGTACCGGGAGGAGATTCCCTTTCCACCGCTTCTGCAGGCTGATTCCACCAACATCCGGTTCTACGACCGCCCGTCTGGTCTCGATTCGCTGGGCAATCTCCGCGCCCCCGAGCTGCAGTTTTCCCTCATCTACCCGGCTGCCGTCGGCATGTCCTGGGAACGCGGCAACACGACTGTATTGGTGGTGGCAAAGGACACCTCAATCATGGATTACGCCGGGACGCGCTCCTACAACACCTACCGGTACGACATCAAAGAACACGGCATCAAGCAGGCCACGTTCTATATCATCCCTGGCAGTGCCATCCTCCGGATGGAGACACCGAAGGTCACCTTTCACACAACGAGCTGGCGCGTGTACTGACCTGCGTCCGCCGGGCCAGACCACGCCCATCGACCATACGGACAGACCTGGAAGCGCATCACCTTCCAGGTTTTTTGTATTTTCCGCTTCTGAACGCCTGCCACACCGTCAGCCCCCCTCACCACTCGGACGACGTTCTTCATGCGCATCAAACTCCAGATCGAATACGATGGCACCGATTTCTGCGGCTGGCAGCTCCAGGCGAACGGTCGGTCTGTGCAGGGCGTGCTGGAGGCGGCTGCACAAGCCGTGTTTCAGCGCCCTGTCCGCATCCATGGAGCAGGGCGCACCGATTCCGGTGTCCACGCACGCGGGCAGGTGGCACATGCCGACGTGGAGACCCGCCTCGAACCGCGTGTCATCCGCAACGCACTGAACGCCCATCTGCCACCGGAGGTCTGCATCCACGGGGTGGAGGAGGTGGATCCGGATTTCCATGCACGCTTCTCGGCCTCGTCGCGGGCCTACGAGTACGCCATCACGCAGCGCCGCGTGGCCATCGGCCGACAGTACGCATGGTTGCTTCATGCCGCCCTCGACGGGGAGCGGATACGGGAGGCGGTGGATGCGCTCCCTGGAATGCATGACTTCACCGCTCTCTCCAAGCGCAATGAAGACGTGGCCCATCATCGATGCCTTGTGTTCGAGGCCCGCTGGATGGATGACACCGATGGGAGCCGCTTTTTCATGCGCGCGAACCGCTTCATGTATGGCATGGTGCGGGCCATTGTCGCGGGCCTGGTGGATGTGGGGCGCGGCCGGCGCACACCGGCGGACTTTGCCGCACTTCTCGCGTCCACCGATCGCCGCATGACACCTGCCCTCGCCCCCCCCCACGGATTGTGCCTCGTCGATGTGCGCTACGACGCCCGGGAGCGGGACATCGTCACCCGCGGCTGTTGAACGACCCCTTTCATCCAACCACTGGAAGGCCTGCCATGCGCCTCGTTTCTTCAACCTGGATACCGACCATGCGCATGCGCGTCATCGCCCTGCTGGCGCTCATCGTTCTGGCCATCGTGTTCTGGGACACACTGTTTGTCACACCGGTGAAGCTCTTCGTGGTGGTGCTCCATGAGGCATCGCATGGTCTGGCCGCCGTGCTCACCGGCGGGTCCATCG
>CAYUYM010000047.1:0-18903 GCA_964449305.1 uncultured Chromatiales bacterium
GCCTCTACAACGGCTCCTTCGACGTCACCGCCGCTTACAACTGATCTGAATCCCCGCCTCACCACGCACAAACGCAAAGCGCCCCTCCGGGGGCGTTGTGCGTTTGTGGAGTGTGGCAGAGACGCCACACTCCACGTCCATTTACTGTCAGGAGTCGTCGCGGAGCAGACGCAGGACGGGGTTTGCCAGGTGGATGCCCTCCTCCGCGAGACGGCGGACAAGGCGGCGGCGCAGAGCGTCGGTCACGGCGAACTGGCTCTCGAAGGAGGTGATTTCGACGTAGAGCGTGAAGTCCATGGACGACGGCGAGAAGCCGGGGTTGAAGCGCAACACGGGATCGGCATCGGGTTTCATCCCTTCGATCTCGGTGCGGGCCATACGGGCCGTATCCAGCACCACGGCATCAAGCAGATCGATGTCTGTACCATGCGCCACGCTCACACCAATGCCGACGCTGGTGTGGGGGTTGACCACCGTGTAATTCACCACGATGCTCTGCGCCATCTTCACGTTGGGCACGATGATGAGGTTGTTGTTGAGCTGCAGGATGGTGGTGTGTCGCCAGGTGATGTCGTTCACCGTGCCCTCGTGACCGGACTCGATCTTCACATAGTCGCCGACACGGATGCGCTTGGCGAGGACGATGTACAGGCCGGAGAACAGGTTGCTCAACGTGTCCTGCAACGCAAGGGCCACGGCGAGTCCTCCCACTCCGAGGGCGGTGAGCGCCGGCGCCACCGACACCCCGAAGGTGTTGAGCACGAAGGCAAGGCCGATCAGTCCGACTCCGGCGTAGATCATCACGCGGATCAGGGATGTGCTCTGCACAAGCTGCGGGTGCCGCAGGGTGAGGAGCTTGTAAAGGCTGTCGAGGATGGTGCCGACAACGATCACCAACGTGAGCGTGGTGATGATGACGCCGAGCATCTCGCTCTTCACCATCCATGGAACGTCCCCGAATCGGACGACGCGGAAGATGTACCAGAGGGAGACGGAGATTGCGAGCCAGAAGAGCCGTTTCCGGATGTGCCCCACCACCACATCGTCGTCCTCCATGGGCGTCTTCCGCGCCCACGTGAGCAACGCCCTGCCGACAATGACACGCAGGATGATGCCGACGGCCATGCCGACGGCGAGGATGATCAGGGATTCAATGAGGGCTTCCATCGTCATACCTCGGGGGACTCGGGAGTGATGTGATCAGCGCCCGCCAAGGGCGAGTGTCTCAAGGATGGAGACGAACTCCGAAGCGTGGACACCCTGCCCTGGCTTCATGAGCACGGAGCGCAGAACAGTGGTCCACTCACGGTCGGGCGTCACCTCGGGATAGCGTGTGGTGATGAGCTCGGTGCGCACCCGCAGTTTGCTCAGGTACAGCGCGGTCTCCGGATGCTGCCCGGCTTGGACGAACAGGCGGTCGCTTGCCTCGGTCATGGCGGAAGCCGACTCCGCGGATGGAAAGTACACGACGATGTCGAGCTGCGGTTCGAGGAGCAGAGACAGCCCTGCCGACACGCGCACGGCGAAGGCGAACTCGCGGGCGTTGCTTCGGCAGGCGCGCAGTACGTCGCCAAGTCCGTCACTCCCGTGCAGGGGCAGGCATTGCAGCGTGAGCCACAGTGCTGCGGCCGCGGCGCCGGCCCGCGAACACTCGAGGCTGATCTCCCCCAGATGCAACTCGTCGGACGTGAAGTACGTGTACGGGGAATCGTGCCGGTAGAAGCGCCCGACGGATGGATCGGCGAAGACGAGGCACCCGCAGCCGTAGGGTTGCAGGCCGTGCTTGTGGGGATCGACCACGATGCTGTCGGCATGCCGCAGGGCGCCAAAGACAGCTCCATCCGTATCGTCGGGATCCGAACCGGCGATGAGGGTGAAGAACCCGCCATAGGCCGCGTCGGCGTGGATGCGGAAACCGAGATCGGCCTTCATGGCCACGAGCTCGTGCAGCGGATCGAGGGTGCCGAGTCCCGTGGTGCCGATGGTGGCGACCACGGTCCCCACATCTTCTGACAGACAGATGTGCCGCAGCGCGTCGAGGTTCATACTGCCCTGCATATCCGAGGGCACCTCGATGCACCGCACGCCGAGCACCTGACACATGCGGCGATGCGTGTAATGCGCCTGATCCGACACGGCAATGGCGCGCCCGGGGTGGAGTTCCCGTGCGATCCACAGCGCCTCAAGGTTGGCGATGGTGCCGGAGGATGTGAGGTGCCCCAGATGCGTTTCGTACCCGAACATCGCGGCGATGTCGGCCACCACCTCCTTCTCGATGCGCCCCGTGGCTGGGCCCCCGTCCAGCGCATGGTTGTTGGGGTTGATGAGCATGGCCGCGAGGTATCCCATCACCGCCACCGGATGCGGCGGCTTGAGCATCTGCCCGATGTACTGCGGATGGAAGAAGGGGTAGTTGTCGTCGAGCCGCGTGAACAGCTCCGTCAGGGATGAACGAAGCTGTTGCTCATCGACCATCAGCGAGGGATGCGGCTCGAACTCCGGCCATCGCGCACAAAAGGAGGCGTGAGCGTTCAGAATGTCCGGGATGACGGCAGACAGATCGGGATGGATCATGGTCACGTCGTGGTTGTTGGAGGGAGGGGATTCACTCGGTCAGGGATGAAATGCACGGTGAACGATGGGCATGGCGGGCATGGGATGGACACCGATGACACGCAGGAGCGGGCGTTGCCGGAGGAGGCCGGTCACCGGCCATCTGCATCATGCCCCGGATGCAGGAGCAGGCGGCCCAGCCGGTCGATGAGGATGGAGGGGGTGAGTCCGCCCTCCTCGGGAATGCCGTTCAGCGTGGAGGGGAAGCGCTTGCCCCACACCTCGGGTGTCCGCCCGCCCGATTGGCGGGCATCGTGGAGGATCTCCTTGATCTGCGCCTCGACAAACCCGCGTTTCTCCTCGATGACGATGAGCCGATCCACCCGGCGTGAAAACTCCAGGAGGATGCGCTCGTCGACGGGCCAGGTGCAGGCGAGCTTGAGAAGCGGGAAATGGTGATCACTGCCGAGCTCATGGAGCGCATGCCGCAGGTAGTTGTAGGCGTTGCCGGAGGTGACAAAGCCCGTGCGCGCCTCGCCAGCCTCGATGCGGTCGAGCCGGGATGCACGCAGCGCCTCCATGAAAAGCGGCATGCGGCGTTGCAGGAGGTCGCGCTCCATCCAGGCGGAGTTGGGCGGCACGGCCACGCGGCGATGGAGCTCGATGGCGGCGGTGTCGATCGCGACACGTGCATGCAGGTTGATCGCAGGAGCGATGTTCTCCCGGACAACAACAGTGCCGCCACCGTCGGCCTGGTTCGTGGTGACGATGCAGCCGACGAGCATCTGTGACGCACGGCTCAGCTCGAAGGCGGCGGCGATCCAGTCCTTGATCTCCTGATTCGACGATGGCTCGATGACGGGGATCTTGGCCGATGAAAACGTGAGGCGCGAATCCGCACCCACCTGGGTGCTGGAGAGCGCGGGGTCGTCGCCCGCGACGCACAGTGTGGCTCCATCGCGTTCCGGGGCCGTGTAGTTGACGATCGCGAGACCGTCGAGCGCCACGTAGACCCCGACGCTTTTCATCACCGTCATGGCCCGCACACCGGGGATGGACATGGCCCCGTGGAGGATGGCGGCCGACTGGTTCTCGTTGTTCGCGATGACGGCGCGTATGCCCTGGTCGCGGAACATCTCCTGGTTTGCCTCGATGATGTCGAACACCGAGGCCACCGGAGAACCCGGGTAGCCGGTGATGAGCGCCACGCCCGCCTCCAGGGCACCCTTGACGATCAGCTCGTTGCCGTCGAGGACGGCGGTTCCGGAGGAGAGAAGGATTTTCGACATTGTCGCAGAGCCTTGATACTGTTGGGCGCCATGGCAGTGGATGTCGTCCGAGGCCTGATGAATGGGGCGCCGGCGACACGCTCCTGCACGTTTTGATCCGAGTCAAAATAACAAAAAATTCCAGCATCGATGGTGCTCCACCACTCACCGGAAAACCCGTCATGTCCGAATTCCGCCAGAACCATGCGACCAGGGAATGGGTGCTCATCGCGCCCGAGCGTGCAGCCCGCCCACACGATGCCTCGCTTCACCTCATCCCCCGCGCACCCGTTGCGCAGCGGGACGACTGCCCCTTCTGCCCGGGCAACGAGGACAGGACGGGAGCCGAACTCTGGAGAGCCGGGCCGCTGGCATCCGATTCAGTCAGCGGAACAGCGACAGTGCAGCATGCATGGAGCGTGCGCGTGGTGGAGAACAGCTTTCCCGCATTGACGCCCGATACAAAAATGCAGCGCGTGCCGGTGGGCATGTTCCTGAAGGCCACTTCCCACGGACGCGCCGAAGTGGTGATTGAATCACCTGTGCACTCTGACCGTTGGCCCACGTATTCCACTGAGCAGATCGTGACCATTCTTCACGCCTATCGCGATCGCTCGCTGGACATCGCCCTCATGCCGGAGATCGCGATCGTCATGCTCTTCAAAAACCATGGAGCGACGGCAGGCACATCGCTTGAACACCCGCACTCACAGATCATCGCATCCCCCATCATCCCGCCCCACATCCGTGATCCCATACAGAAGGCTGCGGCGCATTACGACACACACGGCACCTGCGTCTACTGCGACATCATCGCCGAGGAGCTGCGCCAGCGTGAGCGCGTCTTCGCGGAGAACGCCTCCTTCGTCGCATTCTGTCCGTTTGCCTCACGATCGCCGTATGAAATGCGCATCTACCCGAAGCGTCACACGGCGAGTTTCGGCTGGATTCTCGATGACGAGGTGGAGGCGCTGGCATCCATCCTCCGCACGCTGTTCCATCGCATGAACGCCGTGCTTGGCGATGTCGACTACAACTTCATCATCCGCTCATCCCCGATCGGGGATGAGGATGTGCGCCACCTGCACTGGTATTTCGTGCTGATTCCCAAGCTCGGCCACCCGGCGGGGTTCGAGATCGGTTCGGGGATCTTCATCAACACCTCCACACCTGAGGCCTGCGCCAGCATTCTGCGCGAAGCGGGATGACGCGGACGGAGTCGGTCGGACGATTCACTGATGATGGGAAGAAGTGAAGTGATCGACACCATGGGCGCTCAGGTTCCGGCCATCTGCCCATGCCCGTCACGCCCATGCGGAGCACTCATCGACGGAGCATCTTCATCGACGTCTGCATGCCTCCGGTTTCGAGTCGGCAGATGTACAGTCCCGCCGGCAGATCCGCGGCGTTGAAGCGGCGCTCGTGGATGCCGGGGGAGAAGCGATCCGCGGCGAGCAGTGCAACACGGCGACCCGCGGCATCATGAACGGTGAGCGTGGCCTCGGCGGTGGCACCGATGGAGAAGCGGATGGTGGTGGATGAGAGGAAGGGATTCGGGTGGTTCTGTTCGAGAGCAAAGCCCGCTGGCATGCCGGTGTCGGCGATGCCGGTGGATGTGGTGATGAGAGGAAGCGGGGCGAAGTCGCGCAGCAGGATGCCGCGTGAATCGTCGACGCTCATGCCGAACCACTGCTGGAGAATGGCGGAGTAGATCTGCCGGTAGTCGAACTGCATCTTCAGGTTGCCGTTGTCGAGGTTGGTGAGGCTGGGATTGCCTCCGACAACACCGCCGCGGACCCTGCTGCCGAAGAGGAACACCGGAGCGGCGGTGCCATGGTCGGTGCCGTGGGAGGCATTGGAGACGACCCGTCGTCCGAACTCTGAAAAGGTCATGCCCAGCACACGATCATCGACACCCAGGAGAGCGCAGTCGGTCATGAACAGGGACACGGCATCGGACAGGCGGCCAAGGAGCTTTGCGTGAGAGCCGAGCGTGGTGTCGACTGTGGGCGAGGTCTGCACCTGTCCCGAATGCGTGTCGAACCCGCCGAGACTGACGACGTAGATGCGCGTCTTGAGGCCGCCACCGATGAGACGTGCCACGATCCTGAGCTGATCCGCGAGAGGGTTCGTCCCGGCCGTCGGCCAGGTCGCCTTGTTGGCCGCCTTGTCGGCTGCGGCCTTGATGACGGTGGAGAACTGCTGGGCCTCCTGCTGGATGTGCCGGATGTAGGTAAGCTCGCGGCCGGCCGGAGTCTGCGGCGGGTCGTCCGTGCCGCCGCCTGGCACGCCATTGACGAGTGCGTAGAACGCATCGGGATCCTGGATGGCGATGGCCATCATCTGATCCGGCCCCTGCAGGGAGGTGGACACGACGGCCCCGATCTGGATGGCGAGGGGATCGGGCATCGCGGGGTTGGGGTAGCCTTCGGGGTAGCCGGGGTAATCGATGTCGAGGAAGCGGCCGAGCCAGCCGTCACGCAGGTACTCGTTGTAACTGGATCCGGAGAGCCAGATGTCGGTGGCGCGGAAATGCGAGAGGTTCGGGTTCGGGTAGGACACGCCCTGGATCACGGCAAGTTTCCCAGCCTGGTACAGGGACGCCATGCCTGTCATGATCGGATGGAGGCCCGTTTCCGGTGTGAGGGCGAGGGCGGCGTTTTCCGGTATGGCGATGTTGGCACGGGCAGCGGTGTAGGCCGGGTACTGATCCAACGGGATCACGGTGTTGAGCCCATCGTTTCCCCCCGTGAGCTGGACAAGGACGAGGATGCGATCGGTGGCCGAGAGCGCGGCTGCGAGGCGCTCAAGAGCGGGGGCGCGGCTGAAGGCTTTGACGGGCAGGCCATTGAGCAGGATCGGAAGGGTGATGACCGGGGCGGTGCGTTTCAGAAAATCGCGGCGTTTCATGCTGGTGTCTCCGTGTCGTGCATCGATGGATCAGGACAACTGAAATTCGGCCATGCGCAGAAGGAACTTGAGAAGCGCATTGAGTTTGTTTGTCACGGCCGCCTTTTTCTGGGTGTTCGTGGGGTTGGCGAGGTGATCGGCCCATTCCACGGACCATTCGTAATCGGGGAGCCCGGGGAGGAAGACGTTGGTGAGCAGATGGTCCTTCTGCTTCGCCGTGAGATCGAGGGAGAGGAGATCGCTGCAGAACTCAGCGATGAGGATGCGTGGATCGGCGGGTGTGGATGTTGCCTTTGCGAGGGCAATGACATCCACGGGGAATTTCGTGCCCGACACCTTCTTCCCATCGATGAGGGCGTCCGAGACGCCACCGCGGAGTGGCAGCGTGACGGAGTTGATCCAGAGTTCATGGAATTGCGGGGACTGGTAATACGCCGGCCAGCCGGCCACGGAAGGCGGTTCGAACAGATCCATCTGCTGCGTCTGCAGGGAGGCGGCAATGCTGAAGAAGGCGTTGTAGGCCGCGAGCTGATCCGTTGCAGGATCGGGCACGGAAGCGTTGAGGCGGGTGAGAATGTCGAGCGTGAAATCCGCCGGGTTCTTGATGATGCAATGCATGGCGTTGTCGGCGAAGAAGTGGGCGGATTGGAAGAGTGCCGCCAGCACCGGCCGTATCTCGTAGTTCGATGAGCGCAGGATGTCGGCGAGGGGGGTGATGATGGTGGCCTCGACGCCGGCATCGATGTCGTAGTACACGAACCAGCGGTAGATTTTCCGACAGATGGCCTTGGCGGTTTCGGTCTGGTTGAAGATCATGGTGATGAGATCGTCGAGTTCGTTCGCACCCTCGGCACCCGCGCGCCCCGTGATGACGGTGTTCTGATAGGCATGGGAGAAGGTCTTGTCCGTGGCGTCGTGATTGGAGGCGACGAACTGTGAGGTGAAGCCGGTGCGGACATCGCGCCAGCCAGTCAGGACGCGGGCTGCTTCACGGACATCGGTTTCGGTGTAGTGCGTATAGTCGCCGGGTGCAACTTCCGGGCCCTTGCCGATGGTGAAGAGCTCCTGGAGTTCACGGGCGAAGTTCTCGTTGGGTCTGCCCTTGGTGTTGGCATTGCCGTTGAGATAGACGAGCATGGCCGGATCGATGGTGATCTGGCGGACGAGTGTTCTGAAATTGCCAAGCGCGTGCTGCCGGAGGAGCTGGTTCTGGATGTGCATGTACTTCGTGATGCCGACGGTGGAGAGTTCCGTCGCGAAGTGGTTGTGCCAGAAGAGAGTCATCTTCTCGCGGATGTTGGGCACGGGATCGCGCATGAGCGACACCCACCAGGCCTTGAAGCCGGCGCGGTAGTAGCCATCGAGGGCGGTGGTGTATTCGGACCAGAGATAAATGCGTTTGCTGCCGCTGGGATTGTTGATATCGACGGGGCCATAGCCGACGGGGTCGGTGGGAGCCGGGCGGGCCTCGAGGAGGAACTGGAGCGCAGCGGAGAGGGACATGGCGGCGAGTTGCTTTGCATGGACGCGCGTGCTGCCGAAGGTGAGGCGGCGCAGGAGGTGTTCCGCATGCTCCTCGTCCCACGGCCCGGAGTAGGGTTCGAGTCCCGCATTGGAGCGGCGGAGTGGCGGCCGGGAGGCGTACCATGCGCGATCATCGGCAAGCGGTGGCGACGATGGGGGCACATCCGGCCGTGAGCGGAGGGAAGAGCGGAGGAAGGAGCGGCGGTTCATGGATGGATCCTCGTGGAAGAATGCGATCGGGGAAGATACGGTGTGATGGAACACGGCGAAAGGGATGGCGGGGGTCGGAATTGCGGGGAGTGGGGACCTATAGGTCTTCTAAGACTTCTAAGAAGACCTATAGGTCCCCACCCAACCGGATGGGCGGTCCCAGCGTTTGTTCGTATCTTCCATCCGGGACATACATCGAAGGACATGCCATGCCTGCAAACATCGCGCATCTGCTCATCGCCAACACGGCCTACGACTCCATCCGCACCCGTCATCCGGACGTCGCGGATGAGATCCTCAACAAGAACAACTTCTTCTACCTCGGCGCTTTGGGACCCGATCTGCCGAGCTACAAGACTTCCGAACTGGTGCGGGGGGCGCTCTCCCACCTCCTTCTCCGACCCTTCGTCGCCGAGCTGAACCCCCGTGAACAGGACGCCTCCTTCTTCCTCCACTCGATCCATCCGCACCTGTTTCCCTACTTCCTCATGGAAACCAACCACACCTTCTGCGAAATCCGCAGGGGCCGCATCGTGCCCAACGAGTTCAACCGCGCCGTGTTCGTCTTCGCCCTGGGGTATGTGACGCACATCGCCGCGGACCAGGTGGTGCACCAGCTTGTGCGCGAGCTCGTCGGCCCGTATTACCGCTCCATCACCACCTCGCAGCAGCATTCGGACTGCGAGGTGCACCAGGACGTCTTTCTCTTCCGCACCCTCTTCCCCGACCGCGAGTATCGTCGCACCATACAATCCGACCAGATCGACATCTCACGCGAGCCGTTTGCGGACGACTACGATTCCTTCTGCAACCTGCTCTCGCTTTCCCTGTCCAAGGCGGGCTACGGCATCATCACCCGCTCCGACATCGATGGGTGGCTCGATGGCATACAGCTCACCTTTCGACTCATGCACGAACTCGGTCCCTATGTGAAGGTGATGGAGGAGGTGGGCGCGATGCGGGATCCGGAAAGTCATCCACAGTATCACCGGTACTTCCATGGAGACACGTTCAACTACATGCGGTACTTTCATGCCGCCGTTGAACTCGCCTGCACCTACATCGATGCGGTGAATGCGCTCTGGGCCGCGCCGGATTTCTCTCATGCCCTCTTTGAGCGCTGGTGCCGGGCAGTGCAGCCTCACGATCTCACATCACCCTTCTTCACGCTTCCCGCCGCATAAGTGCCCAACCACCTCACGCATCCCTTCAACTCTTCAACCCGGCTTGAACTCAACCTTGCCATTCCCGGCACAGTTCGATAATTTCCGGCAGTTTCACCATCACACACGCTGCCGACATGATTCGCTACACCATAGACAAATCCAGCCTTCATGAACTGCTTGAAAAGATCGGGCTTCTGCGTCCCGGTGAGCGGCTCGCCTTTGTGGACAACCTGTCGCTTCTTGACCGGAGCGAGGACCGCATCACCGTGGCCGTGGAGCGGTCGCCGGAACTGGGCGTGAAGCCCATCGAGGAGATGACCGAGAACGAGCTGAAGGAACATTTCGTGCGCATCGCCTCGCTGGAGATCGTGCTGCATCAGGAGAAGAGCCGGCTGTCGGAAAGCATGGTGGCATTGATGGCCGAGATGGAGCGGCGTTCCGTGGAGCGGCCCACCGAGGCCGAGTACATCCCCGACGACGTGGAGGAACACATCCGTGAACAGCTCCGCCATCTGCTCGACCCCGAAGCCACCGGGCCTGCGTCACACGACGACATTCCCTGATTCGCGCCGCATCCATGTCCGTCATCCAGCTCACCTTTCCCTTCGCCCACACCGAGGATGACGTGCGTCGGGCCGTGGAGCAGCGTTTCGGCGCGGGCGCCCCGTTCCGCATCCTGAAGCGCAGCATCGACGCGCGTCACCACCGTTCCATCCGCGTGGAGTACTCCGTGACCCCGGACTGCTCCGATCCTGTCGATGCGATACGCACGGCCGTTGCACAGCGGTGCGACATGCTGCTGCGCCGTGTCGGCGATGCACCGCTGCCGACCGCCGTGGTGGTGGGCGCCGGCCCGGGCGGGCTCTTCAGCGCACTCTGGCTTTCGATGCACGGACTGCGGCCTATCCTGCTGGAGCAGGGCCCCCCCATGGCGCAGCGCCTGCGCGACATGGCCGCCTTCATGAAGCGCGGTGAATTCCATCCGCACTCGAACATCTGCTTCGGCGCGGGCGGGGCGGGCGCGTACTCCGACGGCAAGCTCATCACACGCATCAAGTCCCCCTTCATCAGCTTCGTGATGGCTGTGTTCACCGAGGCCGGCGGCGACCCGTCGATACGCTATGTCTACAACCCGCATCTCGGCTCCAACCGCATCCGGCGCTGCATCGTGACGCTTCTCGACACACTCCGGAAGCGGGGCGTCGACATCCGCCACGACACGCGCTTCCTCCGCTTCACCGAGGCGCGGGATGGGTCGGCGGTGGTCCACACCTCCGCCGGCGACATCACCGATGTGCGCTGCCTCGTGATGGCAACCGGGCACTCTGCACGCGACACCTACGCATCCCTGCGTGCGCAGGAGGTGGCGATGGAGGCCAAGGATTTCGCGGTGGGCGTGCGTGTGGAACACCCCTCCCACTTCATCAATGCCGTGCGCTATGGTTCCGGCTATGAGGATCGCTACCCCGGCATCGAGACCGCGCAATATCGCTTTGCGAAATCCTGGAAGGAGCAGAACCGCGCGGTGTACTCCTTCTGCATGTGCCCGGGCGGCCATGTGATCAACGCAGGAACGTCGACCGACGGGGTCGTGACCAACGGCATGAGCAATGCGCTCAAGGCGGGACGCTTCTCCAATGCCGCCTTCGTGGTGAATGTGACGCAGGAGGATCTCGCGCGCCTCGGGCATGACGGCATCGAGGCGGGGATCGCGTTCCAGCGGGATCTGGAGGAGCAGTGCCGGGCGGCGGTGAACGCGCCGGGATCCTGCCACATCCTCCCGGCGCAGCGCCTCACGGATTTCATGGAGGTCCGGCCGTCCGCATCCGTCGGGGAGCATTCGTGCATGAGCCCGGCGGCGACGGCGCCGATCCACACCCTGTTTCCCCGCATCATCGCCTCGGCGCTGCGACGCGGGCTTGCAGACGCCGACCGCACCATGCCGGGTTTCGCGACGCATCCGCAGGCGCTCATCTTTGCGCCCGAGACGCGCACCTCCTCCCCCCTGCGCATCCTGCGGGATGCAGAGTCCTGCTCCTCGCCCGATCGCCCCTTCCTCTTCCCCTGCGGCGAGGGGGCGGGCTACGCGGGCGGCATCACCTCGGCCGCGGTGGATGGCATCCGCTGCGCGGAACGCTTCATCGACACGCTTGTCTGACAGACCACCGCGCGACCCCTGTCAGGGTTGCACACCATTCTCATCCCCTCCCCACGATCGACATCCTTCCGGATCCGCCATGCGCATGCATACCGCCCGATTGTTTCTGCTGCTTCTCCTCACCTCCTCCATCGCCGCGGCACAGGGCTGGACCTGGACGAAGCAGCCGATCGCCCAACCCGTCCCCAAGCTCTGGGGTGTCTCGATGTTCGACACCTCGCGCGGCCTGGCCTGCGGCGAGTCCTACATCTACCTCCCGATCACGATCTCGGGCATGCTGCGCAAGGATCCAGGGGATCCGACATGGAAACTTGTGGATCCCTTCGCCTCCTTCAACCCGCCCCTCACCTCCTCCATCGTCTTCCAGTACTTCAGCGCCGTGTGTGCCGTGCCCGGCACAAGCCGCGCCTTTGCCTGCGGCAACTCCGTCGGGGGGATCAACACGCTCTACCGCTCCGACGACTACGGTCAGACCTGGACGTTGATGGTGAACGGCATGACGGTGACCGCGAATCTGTTCGAAGTGTATTTCAAATCCGCGGACTCGGGCGTCACCGCAGGCAGCGGTGGCACGGCGTACTTCACGGGCAACGGTGGCGCCAGCTGGACCAAGATCACCACGGTGACCACCGAAACGTTCTACGGTGTGCACACTTCTGCGGCCGGTCCGCACTGGTATCTCACCGGGAGCAACAAGACCATCCGCAAGTGGATGGCCCCCTCATCATCCTGGTCCATCAGCCCGTCGAGCATCCCCGGCCCCGCGAATGCACGCATCGAAGGCGTGCACTGTGTGAACTCCACCACCACTTTTTTCGGCGTCGGCACGGATGTGGTGATGAGCAATGACTGGGGAACCACCTACACCGCCCTGCCGCCCATCACACCATCCACATCCACCCTGTACACGGTGTGGTTCTTCGACCCGCAGACCGGTTGGGCCGCAGGTTCCTACGGCGACCTTCATTACACATCGAACGGAGGCAGCACCTGGAGCAGCTACGCTGCAAGCCCGTCGGGCACTTCAGGAAACCTCACCCAGTTCAGCTTCGTCGACCCGACCGCGGGCTGGGCCACGGGGCCGTTTGGTGGCACGGGCCAGGGCTGGATCATCGCGATGCAGCCGGGGGTGATGCCCGACATCTCCCAGTCCGACACACTCGCAGATTTCGGCACCATGACCTGCGGGACCTTCGTGCAGACGGCGATCACGCTCTCCAACAGCGGCACCGACACGCTGCGCATCCAGTCCGGAGGGATCACACTGCCCGCTGGCATCATCATGGTCCCGCCACCGTCCTACCCCATCGTCCTCCCGCCGGGCGATTCGCGCAGCATCACGCTGCAATGGACACCCATCCCCAACCAGCCGGACTCCATCGCCGCCGGAACGCGCATCAGCGTCGTGTCCAACGACGCGGATCACACTCCATGGTTCATCCGACTGAAGGGGCGGCGGACCATTTCGCGCATGACTGCAGGGGTGCAGACAGGCACACCGGTGGCATGCGTGCAGAGCAACACCGGAACGGACATTCCCTACACGGTGAGCGGCAATGCGGATCCCATGCTCATCGGTTGGGAGTTCGTGTCCGGTGACGACAACTTCACGCTTCAGGATCCGCCACCTGGCACCATGCTGTCCGGCCCCGGATTGCTGAGGATCGATTTCACTCCCGCGGCTCGTGGCAACAGGAAGGGGTTCTATCGCATCATCTCCGGCAACCCTGCATGCCCGGATACGCAGGTGGTGGCAGTCACCGGCCTTGGCATCGGCCCGGCACTCATGGTCGTGACCTCGCCCGTCTCCTTCGGCCGCACCTGCCCGCTCTTCCCGGTCGACCGCGAATTCCTCATCATCAACACCTCCGATGGCGTGGCCACCGTGGATGCGATCACGCACGTGTCAGGTTCGGGACTGTTTTCCATTGTGACCCCACCACTGCCCTCGCGCCCGCTGGGTGTGAACGACACGCTTCGTGTGCAGGTGCTCTTCTCGCCCGGAGCTGCTGATGTGGGCATCTTCACGGCACGCTTCTCCATCACCCTCCGCACGGATCAACCCTCCCCGGCTGGGTGCTCCGCGGATTTCCCTGTGGAGTTCACCGCGGAATCCGCCGCCCCCGACATCCGCATCGATCCCCTGCCGGTGGACTTCGGCCCGGTGGTGACCGGCACAGGGCGTACACGGACGGTGACGGTGACGAACCGTGGGACAACCCCGGTGCGCATCGCGCAGATCAAGATGGGTACAACTCCCGCATCGTTGACCACCACCGGAGCTCCGACGCTCCCGAAGATGCTGGGACCAAACGAGAGCTTCTCCTTTTCGCTGAACTACAAACCACTGAAGGCTGAGACGCTGGCAGTGGTGATGGAGGTGAGCTGGGACGATCCCTGCCGCGCCGCTGTGCAGGTGCCGGTGACGGGCGAGGGGACGACACCTCCGCGCATCGTACTTCCCGCCGCACTCGATTTCGGCGTGCAACTCTGTCCCACACCAGTGGTGAGGACATTTGTCATCCGAAACGCTGGTGACGGTCCGCTCGAGATCACATCGATGAAGACCGTCGGGGCGCATCCGTCGCATTTCCGCCTCATCGATCCGATCCCGCCGCTGACCATCGCGCGCGGAGATTCGGTGATCGTCACCCTTCACTACGACGCGCCCCTCAACGGGACGAGCTCGGCCGAGCTGCGCATCGTGCACAACGACCCGGGCCGCGGCTACGAATCGATCGTGCTGCTGACGGGTGAGCGGCAATCACCCGGCATCACGGTGGAGGGCGACACCCTGACCACGATGACGGCCTGTCCCATGAAGCCGGTGACGCGCGTGTTCACGGTGCGCAACACGGGCAACGCTCCGGTGACGCTGGAGCGCCTGGGCACCCAGGGGGGAGGTGGCGAGTTTGGCATCACCGGTCCGGCGCTTCCCACCGTGCTTGCGGTGGGAGACACGATCTCCTTCACGCTCACCTTCACGCCGCCGAACCCCGGAGGCTTCGTCGCGCTCATCGCCATCCACGCCTCCCCCTGTTCGATGGAGACACTCGTGCGAGTCCTCTGCATCGGTGACCTGGGTCGGCCGGTGATCACCCCCATCCCCGTGAACTTCGGAAGCGTGCAGACGGGTGGGACGGTGCAGCGACCCGTGACCATCGTCAACCCTGGCAGCCTTCCCATCCGCATCGAGCGGGTGAGCATCCAGCCGGCGTCGGCGCCCGTTGTGATTGATGCGCCCCCGTCCACCCCCATGGATCTGACCTCCGGTGGGAGCATTCCGCTGACACTCACCTACGCGCCCACAGCAGGCGGGCCGCTCAATGCCTGGGTGTGTGTTGACGTGTCCTCCCCGTGCCGCGATTCCGTGTGTGCGGAACTCCTCGGTACGGCTTCGAGCAATGGCATCGCCCTCGATCGCGGGGTGCTGAACCTCTCGCTGGATCCGTGCACCCTGGACGAGGGATGCGACACCGTGCACATCATGAACAACGGCAGCAGCGCGCTGTCGGTCACGGGTCTTTCGATCACGCAGACAGGCACGGTGTTCTCGCTGCGAAGCGCGCCCGCGACCCCGTTCACACTGGCCGCCGGGCGGTCCGCGGTGCTCACCATCTGCGCGACGCCACGATTCACCGGGACGTCCAACGCACGGCTCGTGGTGCAGAGCACCGATGCTCAGACGCCCGTCATCGAGCTTCCGCTCATCGCGCGGCGCGACTCATCGGACATCCGCATTGCTCCGACGGCGCTGGATTTTGGCGAGCTCACACACTGCAATCCGGTCAAGACGATGACGGTGGATGTGCGCAACACCGGCACCACAACGGAAACCCTGACGGAGTACCGGGTTGTGCCCTCGAGCTTCGACATCGTGTCCGGACTCCCGGCAACGCTGAGTCCGGGCGCGACAACACAGATCACGGTGCGCTTCTTCACCGTGCCGGACGGCGCCGGGCGCGACACGCTCTGGATGAAGTCGGATCTCTGCGGCCTCCGGATCCCCATTGATTGCCGCGGGTCGTATTACAAGCAGAACGCCGCCATCGTGCCAGCGCGCATCGACTTCAATGGCATGAACGTGGGATCGAGTCAGGCAACGGCCACGACCCTGTCAAATCTGCATGCAACGAAGGTCACCGTCGCAGCGATTGAGATCGTGCCGGCGGGTGTGTTCACATCCGAGACCTCGCTGCCCGTGACCGTGGACTCCGGGCAGGCCGTACCGCTCACATTCCGATTCACTCCCGTGGTGAAGGGTCCCGCGAGCGCCACCGCGCGTGTCATTCTTTCCAGTCCCTGTCCCGACACACTGATCGTGCTGCTTGCTGGCACAGCCACGGACAACGGACTTGTGTTTCGCAACGGCGGTTTGAACTTCGGAGATCGCGCGCAGTGCGAGGCGCCGGTGCTGGAGGACACGCTGATCAACACGGGCTCCTCGGAATTCACCCTCACCGGATCAACACTGACGGGCACAGGAGCGCCATTCTACACCATCCTTAATCCGGTGACCGCGAATGAAACGCTGGCGGGCGGAGCGATGCGCGTGTTCCAGGTGCAGTTTGCTCCGGGCATGGGAGCCGACAAGCCCGAACCGGCCGTGCTGCGCGTGTCCATGACGGACACGACACAGGCCACAGTGGATTTGTCCATCGCAGGTGCACGAAGCGTGCAGGTGACACCTGCAGATGTTGTGGAATACACTGGAACGATACCGGTTGGTCAACAGCATCGCGTGAGCGCCATGCTGACAAACAGAAGCTACCGGCCGGTGACGTACACATCCGCCAGCGCTCCGCCCGAAGTCCTTGTGGGAACGACGTTGCCCAAGACGTTCTGGATCGGAAACGAAACGATTGTCTCGTACGTCACACCCCAGAAGGCCGGGCCGTTCTCCTTTTTCGTGACCCTGTACATTGATACGCCCTGCAAGGATTCCACAAAAATCATCATCACTGGTGTTGCGGAGTCGGGGACATGGAGCCAGACAGCGGCGAGCTTTGATGCGATGCCGGCATGTGGAACACAGCGGAAGACGGTGACGCTGAAGAATGGCGACGGGTTCTCCAAGCGGATCTACGGGATCAGCATTGGCGGTACCGACAGCACATATTTTTCAGTGATCTCCCCCGCCACTCCCCTCGATGTTGCTGCGGGTGATTCGGCGATCATCACGGTCGCGTTCACGCCCGCCAACTCGACGCGCAGCTATTCTGCCACGTGCGTCACGTTTCTTTCTGACACCGCAAACGCTCGACGCGTGGAATCGATGCTCACGGCATCCTCGGAGCGTGCGCTCCTCACGGCCGACGCTTTGCCGCTCGACGCGGGCTCTGGTGTGACCGGCACGGTGGTGACGCGGACAGTGCAGGTGCGCAACACAACGTCACGGGCCGTCACGATCGGCGATGCGCGCCTGTCCGCCATGACGGTGCGCGCAACACAGCCGGCGCTGCCCGCGGTGGTGCCGCCAAACGGATCGCTGGTCATCACAATCGAGTGGACTCCCGTTGTCGCGGGCGCGGTGTCCGACTCGTTGACTCTGGTTGAGACGGCGCCCTGCGATGACCGCATGGTGTTTGCGGTCACCGGCCTGGGCCAGCCATTGAACGTGGTGACGACAGCGCTGTCCATCCCCGTGCTGGAGGGTGCCATCGACGAGCGCATCCTCATCCCCGTGCACAGTGCGACCGACCTGGGCACCACGGGCACGCACTCCTGGTCCGGATCCATACGCTTCAATCGCACCATGCTGTACCCGCTGCGCGTGGTGAAGGAGGGCACGCTTTCGGCCGACATGCCCGATGTGATCATGTCCTACGACCACGGATCGGGGACGGTGACGCTTGCCGGCAGCGGGGCTGCGCTGCGTTCGGGCAGCGGGCCGCTGGCCCGGGTGGAGGCGCTCGTGCTGCTGGGCGATGCACTGGAGACGCCGGTGGACATCGATCCCGCCTTCGACTTCACATCGGGCAGTGCACGTGTCGCGGTCAGGACGCCGGGCGCCTTCCACCTCGTCGGGTACTGCATGGGCGCAGGCAACCGTCTCGTGCGCATCAATGGCAGCTTCCAGCTTCAGCAGAACCATCCGAATCCGTTCAACCCGTCCACGGACATCCGGTATTCCATTGCGGAGGACGGGCCGGTGCGGCTGACGGTGCATGACGCCTGGGGGCGCGATGTCGCGACTCTTGTGGATGCGCCGCAGACGGCGGGCCCGCACATGGTGCGCTTCGATGCAGCGGAGCTGCCGTCGGGTGTGTACTTCTACCGCCTGGTGAGCGGGCGCTTCATGGAGACGCGACGGATGGTTTTGGGGAAGTGACAGCTGCCGGTGCGGTGGAGGGGCTTCAGTTGACAGTTGACAGTTGATGGTGGATAGGTGGGCGACACGAAGGAACTTCATCAGCCGCCTGTCCATCATTCTTCCTTCTCTGCTTCTCCGATTCTTTGATTCCTCCCCTCCCCTCCCCACGCCTTGACCCATTTGAGATGCATGAACTGACCGCTGATCACGTCCAACCAGTTGTTGTTGCCATCAGGATCGCCGGTAAGGGGCCACCAGGCGACGAGGCCCTCACGCGATGGCTGTGCGCCGTCCACGGACATGGTGCGCACCTCGTCGGGTGACAGTGCGCGTGCCCACACCATCGCATCAGCCACACAAAGGGGACCGGGAGCACCATTGACACGCCCGCTGCCGAAGCTGTTGTATCCGTCATCGCTCCCCCCGATTTGGAACCCCGAATAGCGATACATCCAATCGTGGTCGGCCTCCTGGCCGAAGCCGGGATCCATGATGCTCTTCGACCCGATGCGCCTGCCATCAATGAAGAGCGTGCCCACGCCATCGGCGGTGAACACGATGCAGACCGTGTGCCAGCCGGGCGCAGGGCGCGGCGCAACAATCGCAGATGTGGGAATCGAGTGGGCGAACCAGAGGCTGTCACCCTCACAACTGAGGTGTTGCACACTCAGCGCCGCGTTTCGATAATCGATGCAGATGCTGCGCCTGCCGTCATCCTCCCGGTAGCGGCACAGAAAGGTGGCGTCCGAATGCGATGAAAGGAGGGGGCGGGAGCACTGCAGGTAGGCCGCAGTGGCAAGG
>CAYUYM010000048.1:0-18810 GCA_964449305.1 uncultured Chromatiales bacterium
TTGGTAGAGCAATGGACTGAAAATCCATGTGTCGGCGGTTCAAGTCCGCCCCTGTCCACAAACAACGGGAGGTCCGCACGGCCTCCCGATTTTGTTTGCTCCATGCGCTCTGCCACGCGCATTTCCCATCACCAGTGAGGAGACACCATGAGACGGATGATCATCGCCGGAAACTGGAAAATGAACATGGATGCCACATCGGGGCCGGCCCTTGTCCGGGCACTGCGGGCGCAGGTCGCCACGCAGCCGGGGATGCCGGGTCTCGAGGTGGTGCTCTGCCCGCCCGCCGTGCTGCTGGCTTCCGCAGCCGCCGAGCTGGAGGGTTCGTCGATCCGTCTCGGAGCGCAGAACATGCACCACGAGAACGACGGCGCCTTCACGGGTGAGATATCCGCGTCCATGCTGCTTTCCGTGGGATGTACGCATGTGATTCTCGGGCATTCGGAGCGTCGGCAGTATTTCGGGGAGACGGACGCCGTCATCAACCGCAAGGCGCACAAGGCGCTGGAGGCGGGTTTGCAGCCGATCATCTGCGTGGGTGAGACGCTGGAGCAGCGCGAGGCGGGCATCACGCAGCAGGTGATCGAAACGCAGGTGCGCGGCGTGCTCGCCGGCATCGATGCCGGTGCGATGCGGCGTGTGGTGATCGCCTACGAACCGGTGTGGGCCATCGGCACGGGGAGGACGGCCACCACCGAGCAGGCGCAGGAAGTCCACGCCGCCATCCGTGCGCTCCTCACCGGTCTCCACGATGCCGACACCGCCGACAGCGTCACCATCCAGTATGGTGGATCCATGAAACCGGAGAACGCCCTCGAGCTCATGATGCAGCCTGATGTGGACGGTGGTCTTGTCGGCGGAGCCTGTCTCAAGGCCGACGCCTTTACGCAGATCATCGAGGCTGCCATGACGGCAGCGGGGAGAAAGTCGGCGGAAAGGTGACCCTGGTCTGCCATTTGCTTCTGCCAGTTCCACACGTCCCATTTATCGCACTTCTTCTCTATGGCAGCCTGCGCATGATGCGGAAACCGACGTTTTTGTAATGCGCTGCAGGATTGCCGATGTGCCGATGCGCCGACCGGCAGTCATCGGCGGTCCAGTCGTAGGCGCCGCCTCGCCATACGCGAAAATACCCGGATCCCGGGATCTTGGCCGGCCCCCGCGGATCGACACTCGGGCTTGAAGAGTAGTAGCTGTTCTGGTAGTAATCCCAGCACCACTCCCACACATTTCCATGCGTATCAAACAATCCAAACAGGTTGGGTTGTCTGGATTTCACCGGTTGCGTTGTGGTGCTGTCATTCCCGCAATACCAGCCCGCCATGTCCATCGCCGCGTCCAAAGGCGAGCAGCTGCTGTGCGCCATGTTGCCCGTATGATAATCCATCGTCGTGCCACCCCGGCAGGCATATTCCCACTCGGCTTCCGTTGGTAATCGGTAGCCATTTGCCTCGAAGTTGCACGGCTTCTCCCCCCCTGGTCCGGTGTAGCAGGGTTCCAGTCCTTCGAGCACCGAAAGGGAATTACAGAACACCATGGCGTCATACGAGCTCACCATTTCCACCGGGAGGTTGTCGTTGCCTTTGTGAAAAGCCGGACTGCCACCCATCACCGTCCGCCACTGTCCCTGGGTCACCTCGGTTCGGCCGATCAGATACGCATGGCTGATCGTCACCTCGTGCACGGGGTGCTCGTCGTCCCATGGGCCGTTGCCCGTGATATCGCCCATCTGAAACGTCCCTGCGGGGATGTAGGCCATGTCACACAGCGTCGGTTCCGGCTCGGTGACGGTTGCGCGCAGAACACATGAATCGCTCGGTGTCATGGGCACCCGCCAGGCGTGACGCAATCCCGTCACGTTGTCGGCTATTGGCAGCCAGTCACCAGTGGAGCCGGTCGAGTATTCGAGTCGCACCCGGTCCTCCGGCATCACGCCCTTCCATGTCAACACCTCGTCGCTTCCCACGACAAATCTTTCTCCACCGTTTGGACGCACAACCGTGAGCGCGTACGAGGGCGGCCCTTTGCCATGCCATCCGCCATCCGCATAAAACACGTTTCCAAGGCAGGCATCGCCAGCAATGGTGAACATGCAGAAGGCATACATGGAGTCCGATGGTGCAAACTCCACGGAAAGAGTCCGCTTGTGCCAGCTTCCAATGACGAACGGCGGATCGCCCCCCCCGTAATCGGATATCCTGAAGCGGGGGTCGCCTGGTGTGATGCTTTCGATGCGGACCGGTACCGCCTGTGAGACAAGCGTGATCTGCAGAGTCAACGTGGAATGGGGTGGAACTCCGCCGAAGTTGATGGATCCCGTGGGCCGGTACGTGATCATCGGCATCGCCCATGACGGCACGGTGTACGCTGTTGCTGCACTGCAGTTGTATGCGGGAAGCGCCATGTCGAGCCTTGTCAGAAGACCGCAGCCATCGCTTCTCCACTCCACTTCACATGGCGACCCATTCTGCACCTCCTGCAGAATGGTGAGGTACACAGCCACCGCTTCTGCTTCCGTGGTGATGTTTTCGAACCACTGCCCGCCGGTCTGCTCGGCGATGTCTTTCACAATCCGGGGCGCGGCCATGCCAAGTGTGACGCCATAGACTGCGACTCCCAGACGTTTCGCCTCTGCGATGATTGTTGCGGTTTCTGTCGCGGTGTTGGGCTTGCCATCGGTGAGAAACACGATCACCTTTTTGACGGGCAGGCTGTGCGTCATCACACTCAGTGCCCCGGTCAGCGGGGCCAGCAGGGCCTCGTTGTAATCCGTGCCACCGGATGGTTCCAGAGCCTGCGCTGCCGTGAGCAGCGCCGCTCTGTCGGTCGAGAAATCCATGGCCAGGTACGCGCGGTCGTTGAAGGTGGTGATGGCGCATTCCGATGTACGCAGTTGAAGCACGTTGACCCATGCAGTCGCCGCCGCCCTGGCCATGCGGATACCCATCCCGCTCATCGATCCCGAGACGTCGATGGTGAGCACTGAGGAAATGGGTGTCACCGGTGTTTCGGGTGGACATGAAACGCGCGTCACCGTTCGCGCGATGCCGTCTTCATTGATCGAAACATCATCCGGTGCACCGACCGTGATGCGGTTGCCCCTGGCATCAAATGCAAAGAATGAGGCTTTGACAAGCGGAAAATATGATGGATCGATGTTGTACACGGACATGGTCTGTCCACCTGCAGGGCAGATGGCGAACAACGACAGCAGACCGGTGAGAATCATCCGGTACATGCGAGACGACAGCCAGTTGTGCGCACTCATTTGAGCACCTCCATGAGTCGTGACACCGTGGAGGATGGTGTTCTCAACAGCACCATGTACGTCCCCGACGGCAGACCTGAAGCATCGAAGGGTGTCGTGTAGCGGCCGGGTTCGACGTGCGCATCGACCACCGTGGCAAGTTCCCTTCCAAAAACGTCTGTCACAATGATGCGGACCATGCCGTGCTCGATCACCTCGTAGTCGATGGTTGTCCTTCCACTGCAAGGATTCGGGCGATTCTGATACAGGTGCAGGCGGTTTGTCAGGCTGATGAGACGTGTGCCACCCTGGCGGCAGATATCGAGGAGCTGAAAGAAACCGGGCTCCTCGGTGACCGACACCATGCCCCGGCGGGCGTATGAGTGTTGCAGAATGAGTGGCGTGTTTTCGCTGTCGCCGAGTGTCGCAATGAAATGAAGCGTCACGAGAACACCGGCAGTGTCGGCCTGTGCAGGAAGAGTGTCGAGCACGATGGTCCGCATGCCGTCCGTGATGCTGCCTGAGGGCGTGCCGTTGCACGGGAACAGAAGCGTTGCATTGAGGCGCAGCTCCGAATAATAGCCGGTGACGCCCGTCATGGCTGCAGGCGCGCTGGCTCGGAGGCGCACGGGAATGTCGACTATCGCTCCGACACCTGCGCTGATGGTGTCGACACTCAGGATGGAGGAACCCGCGATTCCCACGCCCACGCCAAACACATCGATGATGATCGGGGATGCCTCATCGTCATGGTGGAAAACCACGCGAGCCGATGTGCCACCGAAACGCAACGGTTGGAAGCGAAGCAGAATGTCGCGGCATTCTCCGGGCGTAAGAGCAAATCCAGCAGTGCTCGAAAGGATGTGAAACTGTGTGGTATCCGGACCGAGTACGGCGATTCCCGAGATCCGTATCGATGCGGCGCTGGTGTTGCAGACGGCGGCGGTGACAAGAGAATCGCGGTGGTGCTGCACCTGGACGCGCCCGAAATCGATGAGATGGCTGGACGGACTCACGGACGGTTGCACAGCCATGCCGATGATTTGTCCATCAAGAACGCCGGACTGTGTGGTGATGCGAACCGAGGAGCGTTTCATGCCGGGGGATTTCGGCGTGAACCAGAAATTGACATCCTGCGATTCGTCTTTGGCCAGCGTGAATGGCGTGCCCGAGGCAACGCCGAAATTCGATTCGGGATCAGTGGATGGATCGATCGTGATGGAGTCGATTCTGATTGGATACGGGCCCGGATTTCGCACATACGCTCGAACGACAGAATCCTTCGTGTGACCGATGTGAACGCGTCCCATGTCGATGAGGTCGGGTGGTTCTGCATGCGAAACAACGATGGCCCACAGGGAATCAGAGAGATCGACTTTTTGGGATGACGCGGGGGTGAAAGAACCGAGCATCATGAGCCCACTCAACGTCAGGATCAGCCAGCCTTCACGTCCAGCCATTGTAGCCCTCTGCAAAGATTGGGAAGAGATCTCATTGCGAAGAGATCTCAATACGAAAGCACGCGCAAAATACGCTTCACAACGCACAATAGGGAATTTCCAATGGACAACTGGTGGCAGGCGAAGCGCGGGGTTGTGTCATGCCCTGCAATACGCCATCGGATGATGTGGGTCTGCGTGCCTGCCGTGCCTGCTCCGAGTGTGCCGGGATGTTCACGGGAATGATGACGTCTCCGAATTCTCTGCCAGGTTGTGCTGGTCCGTTGCCATCAGTGGCGGTTCCGAGTCCATTCTCTCCCAGGTTCTTCGGTGGGGAGGCAACCACCAGCAGGCATTCATTTCTGCACCCCATCCAGACCCCTGATTTCCTTGATTTTCCCGCATCAAACGTCTATGTTGAACATCTTGTACAGTATCACATGAGGTTGGTTATTGGCTTCGAAATCGCGTAAAGACCATGAGGACCAGGTCGAGCAAGCGGCCCTGAAAAAAGCAGGGGCGATTCCGCGTCACATTGCCATCATCATGGACGGGAACGGTCGCTGGGCCAAATCCAAGGCGTTGCCGCGCGCCATGGGGCACCGCGAAGGAGTGCGCTCTGTGCGTGACGTGGTGGAGGCCTGTGGCCAGCTTGGCGTGACGCATCTCACGCTCTACGCCTTTTCCACCGAAAACTGGCGGCGCCCGAATGCGGAGGTGTCCATGCTCATGCGCCTGCTCGTGTCGTCCTTGCGGCATGAGATCGACGCGCTCCACAAGAGCAACGTCCGTGTCCGCACCATCGGCGACATCAGCAAGCTGCCGGGCGAGGCGCAGAAGGAGCTCGACGCGAGCATCCAACGGACCGCGCACAACACCGGACTCACGCTCATCCTTGCGTTGAGCTACAGCGGGCGCTGGGATCTTGTGCAGGCGATGCGGCGTATCAGCGGCGAGGTGCTGGCAGGGCGCCTGCATCCCGACGCGATCGATGATGATCTGGTCGACGCCCACCTTTCCACCGCCGGGATTCCCGATCCGGATCTCCTCATACGCACAAGCGGCGAATTCCGCATCAGCAACTTCCTCCTGTGGCAGCTTGCCTACACGGAGATCTACATCGGCGACTGCAACTGGCCTGAATTCCGACGTCCGCAACTTTATGACGCCATCCGGGCATTTCAAAAACGGGAACGACGCTTTGGTCTCACTTCCGAGCAGCTTCGCACCACACCATCCGTCAAACCCCCCGTCAAAGACGAGACCGTGAATGCCCACATCAATTCCTGACATGCGCCTCTCCCTTGTTCTCGCCCTTCTCCTGCTTGTCGGCACCGCCGACGCACAGCAACCGCTCATGCCCCAGCAGCGGGTGTACAAGATCCTCGGCATCTCGGTGGACGGCGCCAAGACCGCCGACCCCGGCGCCATCATCATGAACTCGGGGCTCCGCACCGGCGATGAGCTCATCGTTCCGAGCGATCAGACGGCCAAGGCGGTGACGCAGCTCTGGCAGATGCGCCTCTTCTCCTTCATCGAGATCGTCATCGACCGGCAGATCGCCGAGGGGGTGTATCTCATCATCCGTGTGACGGAATACCCGCGCCTCGAACGCATCGAGATCCATGGCAATGACGAGTTCTCGGAGGAGGATATCCGCTCAAAGATCGGTCTGGTCCGCGGTCAGCTTCTCCGCCCGCAGGATTTCGACCGTATCAAACGCAAACTCCGCTCGGCCTACGAGGAGAAGGGCTACCTCCTGGCGACCATCGACATGTCCACCGTCACCGACTCCACCGCCGCCGGCAATCGCGCGGTACTCAACGTGAACATCGACGAGGGGAACGAGGTGAAGGTGGCCTCCATCACGTTCAGCGGAAACACCGCCCTCGACGACGGCACGCTCCGCGGCGCCATGGACGAAACGAAGGAGAAGACCTGGTGGAAGTTCTGGGCCAGCGCCAAGTTCGACCGCAAGAACTACGAGAAGGACAAGGATCTCATCGTCAACGAATACCGTGAGCAGGGGTACATGGATGCGGAGATCCTGTCGGATTCCATCTGGTACAACGACGACCGCGACGAGATGTCCATCCATATCACCGTGTCCGAAGGCCGGCAGGTGTTCCTTCGCGACATCCACTGGCGTGGAAACACGGTGTATCCGGACTCCTTCCTCACTGCACGCCTCGGCTTCCTGCGCGGCGATGTGTTCAACCAGGTGAAGTTCGATGAGAACCTCAAGGGCAACCGCGACCAGAGCGACGTGGCATCGCTCTACCTGGACCGCGGCTACCTCGGCTTCAACGCCCAGGGCGAGAACATCCGCGTCGCGCCGGATTCCATTGATGTGGACATCCTCGTCTCCGAACGCAACCAGTTCCGCATCGGGCATGTGCAGATCCGCGGCAATGGCAAGACCTACGACAAGGTGATCCGCCGAGTGCTCTATACCTGGCCCGGGGATTACTTCAGCCGCTCGGCCATCATCCGCAGCATCCGCGAGCTCGCGACGCTCAACTACTTCAATCCCGAAACCATCCGCCCCGAGCCGGCACCGGTCAACGATTCCACGGTGGACGTGCTCTACAACGTGGAGGAGCGCTCGTCCGACACCTTCAATGCCTCTGTGGGGTACTCCGGCACCTTCGGTGCCACGGGCGCCCTGGGCCTGACGTTCAACAACTTCAACATCGCGGCCCCGCTCACCGGCGGTGCCGGGCAGATCCTCAACATCGAATGGCAGTTCGGCGAGGCGTCACGCTTCCGAATCTTCTCGCTCTCCTTCTCCGAACCCTGGTTCATGGACACGCCCACCAGCGTCGGCTTCTCCATCTACGACGAACGGCAGCAGTACAACTTCGACCTGCAACGCACGGGCGCATCAATCAACCTCGGTCGCCGCTTCCGCTGGCCCGACGATTACACCCGCGCCGATTGGTACATCCGCTACCAGCGCCTCAACGTGATCGATGGCGGCGGCTTCTACGACGCCGGCAACTACACGCAGGTGAGCCTGACACAGGTGCTGTCGCGCAACTCCCTCGACAGCCCCGTCTTCCCGAGCCAGGGATCCCGCATCTCCCTTTCCACCGAAATCAGCGGCGGCTTCCTCCCCGGTTCGGTCGACTATCACAAGCACAACTTCGCAGTGGACTGGTTCACGCCCATCATGAAGATCGCGGATCAGAACCGCCTCACCTTCTACGCCGGCACCGAGTGGGGCCTGGTGAAGCGCTTCGAGAGCGACTCCTACATCCCGCCGATCGAGTACTTCTTCATGGGCGGCAACGGACTCCAGATCCAGACCAAGCAGCTCCGTGGCTACGAGGACCGCAGCATCGGACCGCGTTCACGCGGCCTGGTGAGCGGCGGCACCATCTTCACGCGCCACGTGGCGGAGATGCGCTTCGCTCTCACCATCAACCCGATGCCCGTGTACATCCTCGCCTTCGCCGAGGCGGGCAATGTATGGAAGGATGCATCCACCTTTGATCCCTTCGATATCAAGCGCAGCGCAGGCCTCGGCGCCCGCCTGCTCATCCAGGGCGTCGGCCTCATCGGCTTCGACTATGGCTACGGTTTCGATGACGTGGAACCGCAGGACGGCCAGCCCGACGGATGGCATTTCCACTTCCAGTTTGGACGGGGATTCTGACACCGATACTTTTCCTGAATCAATACGCAACAACCATGAGGTACGTGTGAAGACTGCTTCCATCATTCTCGCTCTCGCGATCGTTCTTTCCTCCGGTTCGCTTCTTGCCCAACAGAAACAGCAGGACCTGCGGATCGGTTTTGTCGACACCCAGGAGATTCTCAAGGGCTACCCCGAAGCCATGCAGGTGCAGGAAACGCTCGAGAAGCAATACCAGGTGTGGCGCGACAGCCTCGAACTCATGGGGAAGAACTTCCAGGAGCAGTTCGACGCCTATCAGGCGCAGATGAACACCATCACCGAGGCAGCCAAACAGCAGAAGCAGACCGAGCTCGGACGCATGCAGAAGGAATACCAGGAGTATCAGTCCCGCAAGCAGAATGAAGGCGCCGCGCTTGAGGAGAAGCTTCTCGCTCCCGTGCTGAAGAAAGTCCAGAAGGCCATCGACGATGTGTCGAAGGAACAGAAGGTGAACTTCATGTTCGATCGCACATCCAAAATCCAGATCCTCCTCTATGGTGATCCGAAATTCGACTTCACCAATCTGGTCCTCGACAAGCTGAAACGAGGCTGACACCCAACACCATTTTCCGAGGAATCCCCATGCGGAAACCACTCATTCTCCTCCTCCTCGCCGCGGCTCTCATCGTCCCCGATGGCGCCCGTGCCCAGCAGAAGATCGCGTACGTGGACATCTCCGCCATCATGAAGGCGATCCCCGACGCCCAGGATGCCCAGCGACAGCTCGACAACATGGTCGATGCCTGGCAGAAGGAACTCGATCGCATGCAGAAGGAATGGCAGGACAAATACAACGACTACGACAAGCGCAAACTCATCCTCACCGATCAGGGCCGCTCCAATGCCGAGCGTGAGCTTCAGGAGCTCGAGCGCTCCATCCTCACCTTCCGCGATCAGAAGTTCGGCCAGAACGGCGAACTCTTCACCAAGGAGGATGAGCTCATGAAGCCGATACAGAACCTTGTGTTCGAACAGGTGAACCAGCTTGCCAAGGAGCTGAACTACGACTACGTGCTCGACAAGTCCGGCGGCGTGATGATGATCTTCGCCAACGAGAAATTCGACCTCACCAACCAGGTGGTGGAACGGATCAAGAAGGCCCTCCCGCCGCGCTCCACACCGGGCCAGCAGACCACTCCGGCGCAGACCACGCCCGGCCAGCAGGGGCGCCCCGGCGCGGTGACCCCCGACGGCACGCAGACCATCCCCATGCGGGCAGGCGGCAAGGACGAACGTCCCATCGATGTGCCGAAATGAAAAGCGCCACGACACCCACACCTCCCTTCACCCTGGCGGAGCTCGCCGGGCATCTGGGTGCAGAGTACACGGGTGATCCGGAACTCGTGCTCCATGCCGTCGCCAAGATCGAGGAGGCCGGGCCGGGCCATGTCGCCTTCCTCGCCAACCAGAAATACGAGCATCACCTCGCCACCACGGGCGCATCGGCCGTGATCGTGGGTCGCGACACCGCGGCTCCCGACCGCGCAGTCGCGCTGCTCCGCGTCGACGATCCCTACTTCGGCTTCGTGCTCGCCCTGCGCCTCTTCCACGACTCCACGCGCCTGCGGATGCCGGGCATCGATCTCTCGGCCGCCATCCATCCATCCGCCTGCATCGGCGCCAATGTCCACATCGGCGCCCTGGCCAGCGTCGGCCGCGACGCGGTGATCGGGGACAATGCCATCATCTGCGAGGCCGCCGTCGTCACCGAGGGCGTGAAGATCGGCAGAAACACGACCATCCACCCCAACGTGACGGTGCTGGCAAAGGCCGTCATCGGCGAGCGCGTCATCGTCCATGCGGGCACCACCATCGGTTCTGATGGGTTCGGCTTTGCCCAAGTGGGTGGCAGAAACGAAAAGGTGCCGCAGGTGGGCACCGTGGTGATCGAGGACGATGTGGAGATCGGCGCAAACTGTGCCATCGACCGTGGAACACTCGGGGCCACCACCATCCGCCGCGGGGTGAAGATCGACAACCTCATCCAGATTGCCCACAATGTGGAGATCGGGGAGCACACCGTCATCGCCGCGCAGACCGGCGTGTCTGGCAGCACGAAGATCGGACGCCATTGCATGATCGCCGGCCAGGTGGGCTTCGTCGGCCATCTCGTCATCGGTGACGGCGTGATCGTGGGCGCCCAGGCGGGCGTGTCCAAATCCATCACCGGTGCGGGAAAGGTGTACCGTGGGGCCCCGGCCCGCGAGCTCCGCGAGGAACTCCGCCAGGAGGCGGCCCTGCGCCGTCTGCCCGACCTCATCGCCGAGGTCCAGGAGCTCAAGAAGCACCTGAAAGACCTCGAGGCCGGTCGCTCCAACCCGGAGTGACCCACGGAATCCCCCGTTGCCCTCCCCTTCGTGACCCCGATTCGTCGGGGTCACTGGCATTCATCCCACACATGCGCAGTACTTCCCATGGCGCATGAATCGCCCGACAATCCTGCATACCGTATATTGCAGGTCGCATAAACCAAGGACACCATGATCCCACTGAACACTTCCACTGTCTTCATCACCGGCGCAAGCTCCGGCATCGGAAAATCCTGCGCCTTCGCCTTTGCCCGCATGGGCGCCCGCCTCCTCCTCGCCGCACGCCGCAAGGCCCTCATCGACGAGGTCGCCGAAGCATGCCACGCCGCGCATGGCACCGACACACACACCATCCAGCTCGACGTCCGCGATCGTGCTGCCGTGTTCTCCACCATGGATGCACTGCCCGAGGAATGGAGGACGATCGACATCCTCGTGAACAACGCCGGGCTGTCCCGCGATCTCACCAAGCTCCACACCGCCAACCCCGACGACTGGGACGACATGATCGACACCAACGTCAAGGGCCTCCTCCATGTGACACGCTCCGTGGTACCGGGCATGGTGGAACGCGGCCGCGGGCACATCATCAACATCGGCTCCATCGCCGGCCAGGATGTGTACCCGAACAGCAATGCCTACAACGCCTCGAAGTTTGCCGTGGATGCAATCACCAAGAACCTCCGCATGGATCTCGTGGACACACCCCTGCGCGTCAGCACCGTGGACCCGGGACTGACGGAGACGAACTTCAGCGTTGTCCGCTTCCATGGCGATGCAGAGCGCGCCGGGAAGGTGTATGAAAACATCACCCCGCTGACACCCGACGATGTGGCCGACGCCGTCGTCTACTGCGCCACGCGCCCGCCGCACGTGAGCATCAACCAGATCGTCATGACGCCCACGGCACAGGCCTCCGCTCTGGTTGTGCACAAAGGACCGATGGAGTTTTGATGAAGCGGATGGATGGTGGGTGGTGCGAGGTGTCACGCGTCAGGCGCTGGGCATCAGCTGATCAACGTGGTGGCTGGAAGACAGATGCAAGAAGACAGCGTACTGGCAGGAGCGAATCAACCAGCTGTCAACTGTCAACTGTCAACTGCCAACTGCCAACTGTCAACTATCAACTGTCAACTGCCAACTGTCAACTGCCAACTGTCAACTGTCAACTGTCAACTGTCAACTGTCAACTGTCAACTGCCCCGGCGGTCGCATGCTGACATGGCTCAAGAAACCGGGTGACGGCGGCAACGGCGAAGAGGCGCAGATGTCCTTCATCGACCATCTGGAGGAGCTGCGTTGGCGCCTCATCTGGGCGCTGCTCGGCGTGACGGTCGGGACCATCGTGTGCTGGATCTTCATCGATTTCATCGTGGAGGGCATCCTGCTGAAGCCGGCAACCGAATTTCACTTGAAGATCATCAACCTCAAACCGTTCGGCCAGGTGTTTCTTTACATGCAGGTCGCCTTCGTGTCCGGGATCATCGTGAGCATCCCGAACGTGTTCCTGCAGATCTGGAAGTTCATCGGGCCGGGACTCTACCGGCATGAGCGGCGCTACGCCGCGCTCATCGTGATCTTCACCACACTCTGTTTCGCCGGCGGCGCGGCCTTCGCCTACTTCATCATCCTCCCCGCCGCATTCAAGTTCTTCGTGTCCTTTGGAACATCGTACATCGAGAACACCATCTCCATCGAGGAGTACCTCAACTTCACCATCAACCTCCTGCTCGGTGCCGGCCTGGTGTTCGAGCTGCCCATGGTATCCTTCTTCCTCTCGCGCCTCGGCATCCTCACGCCGCAGTTCATGCGAAAGTACTGGCGACACGCCGTCGTCATCATCTTCATCTTCTCCGCTTTTCTCTCGCCAGGCACCGACCCCGTGAGCATGGTGCTCCTCGCCATCCCGTTGATCGCCCTGTACGAAATCAGCATCTGGATATCCCGCCTCAGCCGCAAAAAGGACTCACCCTACGAATGATGCACCTCCAACAAAGGACCAGCACGTGAACCTCGCGACCATCACACGGCCGATTCATGGCGAGCTCAGGGAGTTCGACAGGGTGTTCCGTGCATCCCTGCATTCGAACGTCGGCCTCGTGGACACCATCGTCCGCTATGTGGTGCGGCGCAAGGGCAAGCGCATCCGGCCCGCGCTGGTGCTGCTCACTGCTGGCGCCGCCGGCGGCATCACCCCGTCCACACACCGGGGCGCCACGCTCGTGGAGCTCATGCACACCGCCACGCTCATCCATGACGACGTGGTGGATGATGCCGCCACCCGCCGAGGCATCGCATCCATCAATGCCATCTGGAAGAACAAGGTGTCCGTGCTCATGGGCGACTACGTCCTCTCCCGCGGACTCCTGCTCTCACTCGATGCAGGCGACCACGACTTCCTCGCCACAATCTCCAAGGCGGTGAAACGCATGAGCGAGGGCGAGCTTCTCCAGATCCAGAAATCACGCCAGCTCAACATCGACGAACCCACGTACTTCACCATCATCGGCGACAAGACCGCATCGCTACTCTCCACCTGCTGCGAGATCGGCGCCGCCTCCGCCGGCTGCTCGCCCGAGGTGCGACAGGCGATGACCGACTATGGCGAGAACCTCGGCATCGCCTTCCAGATCAAGGACGACCTGCTCGACTACCTCGGCAAGGAATCGACCATCGGCAAGCCCGTGGGCATCGATCTGCAGGAGCGGAAGATCACCCTGCCACTCATCCACGCCTTCTCCAAGGCCACCTCCAAGAAGGCACGCGAGATCATGCGCCTTGTCAAGCAGGGCGTCAAGTCTCGCGATGTGTTCCGCATCGTCTCCTTCGTGAAGGACCACGGCGGCATCGACTATGCCGTGGAGAAGGCGGAACTGTACCGCCGCAACGCCCTCACCAACCTCGACGCCCTCCCCGATTCCCCGTGCAAGCGTTCGCTCATCCAGCTCACGGACTTTGTCATCGATCGCAACAAGTGACCCGCCACCGCATTTCATGAACCAACATCATCCGGAGTCTCCACCCATGCACCCGCGTCGTCTGCTCTTCCTGCTGCTCCTCGTCCTCGCCACCACGTCCCACGCCCAGTTCCTCACACAGGAGGAGACCCCGCGCCGCGTGATGACCTTCGAGGACATGTATGCCCTGGGCCGCGTGAGCGACCCGCGTGTGTCGCCCGATGGGAGGACCGTCCTTTACGTGGTCACCACCTACAGCCTCGCGACCAACAGCTCCAACAGTGACATCTGGGCTGTGAGCATCGACGGCGACACCACTTTCCAGCTCACAACCTCCCTGCGCGCGGATTTCAATCCCCGATGGTCGCCCGACGGACGCAGCATCGCGTTCATCTCCTCGCGCGAGGGATCGCCGCAGGCCTGGCTCATGAACCCGGACGGCAGCAGCCAGCACGTGATAACCTCCATCTCCACGGGCGTCAACAGCCTGGAATGGTCGCCCAACGGCAGGCAGATCGTCTTCGCATCAAGCGTGTACGAGGACTGCCCGGACGACGACTGCAACCGGCAACGCGACGAGGCGAAGGCGAAGAACGCATGCAAGGCGATGGTGACCGAGATGCTGCCCTATCGCGTGTGGAACGAGTGGAAGGATGGCAAGTTCAGCCATGTGTTCATCCAGACCATCGGCGAGAACCGCGCCAAGGATCTGACACCCGGGCCGCACGACACGCCGCCCATCGACATCGGCGGGAATCAGGATTTCACCGTGTCGCCCGATGGCACGGAGCTCGCATTCGTCAGGAACACGGACAAGCTCGTGGCCGCTTCCACGAACAACAACATCTGGCTCGTCAACACCGACGGGAACCGCATGCGCTGCATCACCCCGCGCAACGAGGCCAACGACAACAACCCCGTCTACTCACCCGATGGACGCTTCATCGCCTACCGCTCCATGCGCCGGCCCGGCTACGAGGCCGACAAATACGACCTCAAGATCTATGACCGCCAGGCTGATCGCGTCACACTCCTCACGCGCACCTTCGACCGCTCGGTGGATGAGATCATGTGGACAAGCGATTCGAAGCGCATCCTCTTCACCGCCGCCGACGAGGGCTATCACTCGCTCTTCGAGATCCCCGTGACCGGGGGCGACATCCTCCGCGTGCTCAAGGGCGTGGTCACCGTGCAGTTCCGCAACCAGGACAACACGATCAAGTCCATGGAGCTCGGCACCATGCGCAGCTCCTTCTCCCTGCTGAAGGACGACAGGACGCTCGTGTTCGTGGGGCAGCGGGCGAACTACCCGGCCGAGGTGCTCGCCGCCGTGTATGACAACGGCCAGGTGCGCGGCTTCCGCCAGCTCACGCGCACCAATGCGGAGCTCGTGGATCAGCTCGAACTGCCGGAGGCCGAGTCCTTCACCTTCAAGAGCTTCGACGGCACAAAGGTGCAGGGCTGGATCATGCGCCCGCCCTTCTTCGATTCGACGAAGACCTACCCGATGATCTTCATCGTGCACGGCGGGCCGCAGGGATTCTGGGGCGACGAGTTCCACTACCGCTGGAACATGGAGATGTTCGCCGCACCGGGCTACGTGGTGGTGGCAGTCAACCCGCGCGGCAGCACCGGCTTCGGTCAGGCCTTCACCGACGGCGTCAATGGCGACTGGGGCGGCAAGCCGTACAAGGATCTGATGGCGGGCCTCGACCACGTCCTCGCCACGTATCGCTTCATCGACAAGAACAGGATCGGCGCGGCGGGCGCATCCTACGGCGGCTACATGATGAACTGGATGCTCGGGCACACGAATCGCTTCAAGGCCATCTTCACGCATTCCGGCGTGTATGACCTGGTCAGCATGTGGGGCGGCACTGAGGAACTGTGGTTCCCCGAGTGGGAGTTCCAGGGCACGCCATGGAGCAACCCGAAGATGTACGAGAAGTGGTCGCCCAGCCGGTACGCAAAGAACTTCAAGACACCGACGCTCGTGTCGCACGGCCAGCTCGATTTCCGCGTCCCGGTGGAGCAGAGCATGCAGCTCTTCTCCACACTGCAGCGCCTCGGCGTTCCCAGCCGCTTCGTCTACTTCCCCAACGAGGGACACACCATTCTCAAGCCGGTCAACGCGCAGCTCTGGTACAAGGAGTTTCGCAACTGGTTCGACACCTGGCTCAAATAGTGGCTGGTGGCCAGTGCGCGGAACAGCTGCCGGGTTTTTTCAACACAACTCACACCAAAAGCTCTTCGTGTCCTTGTGTCGTCTTTGTGCCTTCGTGTTGAAAAGCACCGTCCCTTCCCCGCTCTGCCCGTGCCTCTTGCTGATGCAGGAAACCTTTCTCCAACGTGATACCCTGATACCCTGGCAAACTGACAACCACCCGTGATCGCGCTCAACTCCCTCACCAAGCATTTCGGCGACCGCTACCTGTTCAAGGATGCATCCCTGCACATCGGCAACCGGGACCGTATCGCCATTGTCGGATCGAACGGTGCGGGGAAGTCCACACTGCTGCGCATCATCCTGGGGGTGATGGAAGCGGACAGTGGGACCATCACGCAGTCCCGTGCGAACACCGTGGGCTACCTGCCACAAGAGAACGTGCACCACGAGGGCACCTCGCTTCTGGAGGAAGTGAAGAAGGCCTTCGGCGACATCCTCTCGCTTCAGGATCGCGCCGACGAGTGCCGCAGGGAGATCGAGCGCCTCACATCGTCCGGCGTCAGTGATTCGCCGGAGCTGATGGATCTGCTGGAGGAGCAGGGGGAACTCCTGCACCATCTGGACCACGCCCAGGCCTGGAACATCGACACGCGCGCCAAGCAGGTGCTCACGGGGCTCGGCTTCCGCGACCGGGACTTCCCGCGCATGACCGAGGAGTTCAGCGGCGGGTGGCAGATGCGCATCGAGCTGGCGAAGCTCCTGCTGGAGGAGCCTACCATCCTGCTGCTCGACGAGCCGACGAACCACCTCGATCTCGACTCGCTGGAATGGCTCGAAGCTTATCTGCGGGACTACGAGGGCTCGGTGGTGATCGTGTCGCACGACAGGCGCTTCCTCGACAACCTGGTGACGCGCACGGTGGAGATCTCGCTCGGCAGCATCACGGAGTACTCCGGCAATTACTCCTTCTACATCGAGGAGCGCAAGAAGCGCCGTGCCCTGCTGGAGGCGCAGTACGACAACCAGCAGCAGATGATCAAGCAGAACACGCAGTTCATCGAGCGTTTCCGCTACAAGGCCACGAAGGCACGGCAGGTGCAGAGCCGCATCAAGGCGCTCGAGAAGATCGAGCGCGTCGAGATCGAGGACGAGGAGTCGCAGATCCGCTTCTCCTTCCCCGCGCCGCCGTCCTGCGGCCGCATCCTCATGGAGCTCGACGGCGTGGACAAGAGCTACGGCGATCTGCGCGTGCTCCAGAAGGTGTCGCTGCACCTGGAGCGCGGCGAGCGCATCGCCATGCTCGGGCCCAACGGCACGGGCAAGTCCACGCTTGCGCGCATCATCGCCGGCGTCGACGATTTCCAGGGCGGGCTGCGGAGGCCGGGCTACAACGTCGCGATCTCGTACTACGCCCAGCACCAGGCCGACGACCTTGATCCGAAACGCACCGTCCTGCAGACAGTGGACGAGATCGCCCAGGGCGAGATCCGCAAGAACCTGCGCTCCCTTCTCGGCTGCTTCCTCTTCTCGGGCGACGATGTGTTCAAGATGGTGTCCGTGCTGTCGGGCGGCGAGAAGAGCCGCCTCGCGCTGGCGAAGATGCTGCTGACACCGTCCAACCTGCTTGTGATGGATGAGCCGACGAACCACCTCGACATGCGTTCGAAGGGCGTGTTGCAGGAGGCCCTGCTTCGCTTCGAGGGATCCTACATCATCGTGTCGCATGACCGCGATTTTCTCGAGCCCATCGTCAACCGCGTGTGGGACATCCACGACGGGGCGCTGCGCGTGACGCTCGGGACGGTGAGTGACTACATCCGTAAGCGCCATGGCGGCGAGGCGGCACCCGTCGGCAGGAGCGACACATCGGGCCGGGAGATCCGGCAGAAGACGGCGACGCACTCGGACCGCGACCGCAAGCGCGAAGAGGCCGAGAAGAGGCAGGCGCTCTATCAGAAGCACAAGCCGCTGAAGCAGGCCCTGCGCCGCGCGGAGGAGGGCATCGCGAAGCTGGAGGCCCGCAACACCGCGATCGAGCAGGAGTTGGGCATCCCCGACACCTACCACGACGCGGCAAGGGTGAAGCAGCTCCAGCTCGAATACAAGGACGTGAAGTCCCGCCTTGAGGGCCTCTACTACGAATGGGCCGATCTTCAGGAACAACTCGAGAAGCTCTCGGCGTAGGTTGCACCGGCGTCACTCATCAGACACACGATTCATCAGCACGGAAGCACATCATGAACACTCGCATCGGCATCACCGCACTCCTTCTCCTCGTCCTGATCACCGACGGCGCCAGCGCCCAGGAGAAGTACACACTCACCTACAGGTTTGAGAAGGGGAGAACCTATCTCTTCAAGGAATCCGGCAAGGGCATGATGACCCAGGAGGCGATGGGGCAGGAGATGAAGATCCCCATGGATCTGAACGGCGTGAACCGCTTTGTGGTGGAGGATGTGGCGTCCGATGGAAGCATCTCCATCACGCACTCCTACGACAGCTATTTCATGTCCATCAAGAGTGATGTGATCGACACCGTCGGATCGCTGGATGCAGTGATCGGCAAGCGGAGGCGCACCGTGATCAACCCGCATGGCACGCTCATCCGCACGGAGGTGATTGATTCCATGGACACGCCCGGCGCGGGCAACATGTTGCCGACCACCGGCTTCCTCCCGACACTGCCGGAGAAGCCCGTCGCGATCGGCGAGACGTGGAGCGCCGTCAAGACGGACGCCAATCCCGCCCTGGGCAAGGATGGCACGATGAAGACCTCGCTCACCTACACCCTGGTGGGGGTGGAGAAGCGTGACGGGCGTGACGCATTGAAGATCACCTACACGGGCACGACGGAGATGAGCGGCACGGGTTCACAGATGGGCATGGAGTTCGGCATGGAGGGAGCGGGCACCGTCACAGGCACGGTGTGGTACGATCCCTCCAGCGGTCTTCCACTGGAGGATGACAACGCAATGGAGATAAGCACGGTGGTGT
This sequence comes from uncultured Chromatiales bacterium, assembly GCA_964449305.1. Lineage (GTDB taxonomy): Bacteria > Bacteroidota > Ignavibacteria > SZUA-365 > CAYQST01 > CAYUYM01. Next base: position 18,793 of record CAYUYM010000048.1, read on the forward strand.
CGATCCCCATGCAGGAGC
>CAYUYM010000049.1:0-18780 GCA_964449305.1 uncultured Chromatiales bacterium
GCCGGCGGGCCGGCTCCGCGCACCTCCGCCATCGAGCCTCCGCCCGCGGGCGAGGCCATCAAGCGCATCGATGACGATGTGCCCCTCCCGGGCATCTTCCTCGCCTATCGCATCTGCGCGGAGCGCGACGAGGATTTCGTGCCGCTCGACTGCATCACCGAAATGCTCGGCAACGGCGAGACCTCGCGCCTCCACGCCTCGCTCGTCTACGAGCAGCAGCTCGCCTCGCAGGTGCAGGTCTACGTCGAGAACCGCGAGCATCCCGGCATCCTCCTCGTGATCGCCATCGCCAATCCCGGCGTCTCCAGCGGACGCCTGCTGGAGGCCATCGACCGCGAGATGGAGGAGCTCCGCTCCACGACACCCGACACCGCAGAGCTCGAGAAGATCGTCAACCGTGTCGAGTCCCAGGTGTACTTCAGCCTGCAGGCGCTGCACAACCGCGCCGACCGCCTCGCCCATTACGAGCTCTTTCATCACGATCCCGGCCGCATCACCGGCATCCTCGACGCCTACCGGCGCGTGACAGTGCACGATCTGACGCGCGTGGCCGGCGGCTGGCTCCATCCCGACAACCGCATCGTCCTTCATTACATTCCGCGCGGGGTGCAGAACGACACCGCCGCACGCACCGGCCCCACGCCGGCCGTTCATTCCTGATCCACCGACCACCATGACCATGCCCATGCAGACCGCCTTCGACCGATCCATTCCGCCCGTTCCGGGCACACCCAAGGACGTGCACTTCCCCGAGTACTTCGAGACGACGCTGCCGAACGGACTCACGCTCATCGTGTATGAACGGCATGAGCTCCCCACGGTGACGGTGAACGTCGTGATCCGCGGCGGCTCCAGCCACGATGCCGGGATGCCCGGGCTCGCCTCGATGATGGGCGAGCTGCTCACGAAGGGAACGCCGACGCGCACGGCATCGAATGTGGTGGAGGAGATCGAGTTCCTCGGCGGATCCATCGGCTCGGGTGCCGGGTGGGATTCATGCAGCTCGGGGATCACCATCCTGAGCCGCTTCCTCGACAAGGCCCTGGCCGTGCTCGCTGATGTGACGATGCATCCGTCCTTCCCCGCCGAGGAACTGGACCGCCTGCGCGAGCAGCGCCTTGCCCACATCATGCAGCGCAAATCGAACCCCTCCTCGCTCGCGATGACGCAGTTCCAGCGCGCCGTCTTTGGCAGTCATCCCTACGCACAGCCGGCAGAGGGCACGGAGGACACGGTGCGCACCGTCACCCCTGCGATGATCGCCGACTTCCATCGTCGCTTCTTCATCCCGAACAACGCCTTCATCATCGCTGTGGGCGATGTGTCGCCGGCGGCGATGGAGCCGCTTGTGGCGGAGCTCTTCGGTGGCTGGGAACCGGGAACCCCGCCCGCCCCCATCGAGCAGGAGATCGCCGAACCGCAGGGCATCACCGTCCACGTGGTGGACCGGCCCTCGGCCGTGCAGTCCTCCATCGTCGTGGGCCATGCCGGCATCGCGCGCAGCAACCCGGACTACATCGCCGCGAGCATCGTGAACACCATCCTCGGCGGCTACTTCGGATCGCGGCTCAACCTCAACCTCCGCGAGCACAAGGGCTACACCTATGGCGCCTTCTCGCGCTTCGACGCACGCCTCATGCCCGGGCCCTTCATCGCCGGCGCCGATGTGCGCAACGAGGTGACCGACCTCGCCGTGGACGAGTTCATCCGCGAGATCACACGGCTCGTGCAGGAACCGGTGGGCGGGGAGGAGCTCTCGAATGTGAAAAGCTATGTGACAGGCAATTTCCCGATCCAGATCGAGACGCCTGTGCAGGTGGCCCAGCGCATCATCAACCTCGAGCTCTACGGGCTGGGCAGGACCTACTACAACACGTTCAACTCGCGCGTCCTCGCCCTCACCCCCGACGACATCCTGCGCACCGCGCGCACCTACCTGCATCCGGAGAGGCTGGTGATCGTGGCAGCCGGACGCGGCACCCTGCTGCGCAACACCCTCGCCCGCTTCGGAACCGTCGATGTGTTCGACACCGACGGCACCCTCATCCCGAATCTCTAATCACCCCCGGAGACCATGACACCACCGCTCACCTCCCTCGACGACGTCCAGGCTGTCGCAGCCCTCAACCAGCGCTTCTCCGCGCTCACATCCGAAATCCGCAAGGTGATCATCGGGCAGGATCAGATCATCGAGCAGCTCTTCATCAGCCTCCTCTCGCGCGGGCATTGCCTGCTGGTCGGCGTGCCGGGCCTCGCCAAGACGCTGCTCATCAAGACGGTGGCCGATGCGGTGGAGCTCTCGTTCAACCGCATCCAGTTCACTCCGGACCTCATGCCGAGCGACATCACCGGCACCGAGATCATCGAGGACGACATCAGCTCGGGGCGCAAGGCCTTCCGCTTTGTGAAGGGGCCCGTGTTCGCGAACATCATCCTCGCCGACGAGATCAACCGGACACCTCCAAAGACGCAGGCCGCACTGCTCGAGGCCATGCAGGAGCACAGCGTGACCGCGGCCGGTGAGAAATACGTCCTCGCCGAACCGTTCTTCGTGCTCGCCACACAGAACCCCATCGAACAGGAGGGCACCTATCCCCTGCCCGAAGCCCAGCTGGACCGCTTCATGTTCAACCTGTGGGTGGACTACCCCTCGAAGGAGGAGGAGGTCGAGATCGTGAAGAGCACCACGGCTCCCGCCACGGGCACGGTGAACCCCGTGATCACCGCCGAGGAGATCTGCTTCTTCCAGGATCTCGTCCGCCGCGTACCGGTGTCGGACAACGTCATCACCTTTGCCGTGGAGCTTGCCCGCCGCACCCGCCCGGATTCACCGCAGGCGCCGCAGTACGTGCGTGACTGGGTGCGCTGGGGTGCCGGCCCGCGTGCATCGCAATACCTCATCCTCGGCGCCAAGGCCCGTGCCATCACCACCGGCCGGCACATGCCGGACATCGACGACATCAAGGCGCTCGCGCGCCCGGTGCTCCGCCACCGCCTCGTCACCAGCTTCAGCGCCGATGCGGAGGGGGTCACCTCCGTCACGGTCATCGACCGGCTTCTTTCCGAAATGTAACGCCATCCCCAGCGGGGTCACCATGATTCGCACCTTTCTCCTGGGCCTGCTCCTGGCCGCCTGCACGGCGGTCACTGTTGCACAGACGCAGGACGCCCACTACTGGGTGTTCTTCACCGACAAGCCCTCCGCGACGACGCTCGCCAAGAGCGCCTCGCCCACGTCACTCGGGCTGACAGAGTCCGCCGTGGAACGGCGCCTGCTCGCCCGCCCCGGTACGCGCGCCGTCGACGAGGGCGATCTGCCGGTGCACGCGCCCTACATCGCGGCGCTGACACGGCACGGCGCATCGATACGCGTCGCCTCACGCTGGCTGAACGCCGCCTCCGCGGCCATCCCCGCCGGCGCGCTCGATGCCATCCGCGCGCTCCCCTTCGTCGCCCGCGTGCAGCGTGTCGGGACGTGGACGGGAAACCGCAGCCGTCTCGCACCGGCCGCGCAGCTCCTCCCACGCCACCCCGCCACCATGCACGACCTCGACTACGGCGTGTCGCTCGACCAGTTGGAGCTCGTCAACGTCCCCAAGGTGCACGATGTGTGGATCGATGGCACCGGTGCGGTGAGCGGCATGCTCGACAACGGCTTCCGCTGGCGCCTGCACGAGGCGCTCACGCCCATCGACGTCCGCGGCGAATACGACTTCATCTTCCGTGATTCCGTCACATCCAACGAGGATGCGGACATCTACAGCCAGGATGAGCACGGCACCATCACCCTCTCCACCTTCGCCGGCTTCAAGCAGGGGCGCCTCATCGGCCCGGCCTTCCGCTCCGCGTTCTGGCTGGCGAAGACCGAGGACAACCGCTCCGAGACGCACGCCGAGGAGGACTTCTGGATCCAGGGCCTTGAGTGGCTGGAATCGAAGGGCGTGTCGGTGGTGAACAGCTCGCTCGGCTACATCGACTTCGACGATTCCACCTCCTACGACTGGGCCGCCGGCCAGCTCGACGGGCGCACCGCCCCCACCTGCCTCGCCGCCCTGCGCGCCGCCCGCCTCGGCGTGCTGGTCGTCAACTCCATGGGCAATGAGGGCGATCACACCGGCTCGCTCATCTCCCCCGCCGACGCCGACAGCATCATCTCCGCAGGCGCGGTGGACTACAGCGGGCTGCTCGCCGGCTTCAGCTCCAACGGTCCCACGAGCGACTCCCGCATCAAGCCCGATGTGGTGGCCCCCGGCGTGCGCGTCCACTGTGCGGCCAAGACCGGCATCGACGCCTATCAGACCGCCTCGGGCACATCCCTCTCCGCACCGCTCATCTCCGGCGTCGCCACGCTCGTGCGCTCCGCCCGCCCGGAAATGACCGTGATCCAGCTCCGCGACGCCCTGCGCACCACGGCGTCACGCGCCGCCTCGCCCGACACGCGCTACGGCTGGGGACTCGTCGATGCCTGGGATGCCCTGCTCGCCAACGGACTGGTGATGAGCACCAACCCGCGCGTGTTCTGGAACGGCAGCACCGCCGTGGTCGGCTGCTGGGTGCTGTCCCACAGCGCCGTCCAGCAATCCTCCGTCGTGATGACCTACTCCGTTGATGGCGGACCGGACCGCCAGCTCGCGATGGAATTCATGACACGCCACCCGGATCTCGACGGCTTCTCCGGGCTCTACTACGCCCGCCTCCCCGAGCTGCCGGCCAACGCGGTGGTCCGATACTTCATCACGGCCGCCGACGCACGGGAGACGCGCACCACCCCCGCCACCGCACCCGCGACCCGGAGGAGCTTCGTTGTCGGCACGACGAACGTGATCGGCAGTGAGCAGATCCTCCCCACAGAGTACCGGCTCTCCGAAGCCTGGCCCAACCCCTTCATCTCCTCGCGACACACCACGGTGAACTTCGAGTACTCACTTCCCGACCCCGCCCGTGTCCATGTGGAGTTGTACGATGTCTACGGCCGCCGACTCGGCACGCTCACCGATGCTGATCAGGTTCGCGGCTCCCACCGCCTCACTCACGACGCCTCGGCGCTTGCCACCGGCGTGTATTTCTTCCGCTTCGCCGCAGGCAGCCACACGGGTGTCCGCCGCGTCGTCGTGGGCCGATAGGGATCCCTGCATGACACCTCCCGCGCTGCTCTCCTTCTCGCTCTCGCTCGCCTCCGGTTGGTTTCTTCTCATCCTCCTCATCCTCGCCGCCGTGGCATGGAGCATCTTCGCCTATGCCCGCACCGTGCCCGAGATCACCACGGGCCGCCGCATCCTCCTCACGAGCCTGCGCGCCATCGGCCTGTCCCTGCTCGTGTTCATCGTGTTCGAGCCCATCCTCAACCTCCTGCGCGAGGAGACGCTCGAGCCGCGCATCGCACTCGTCATGGACAACTCCGCATCCATGACCATCCAGGATCCCTCGGGCGACCGCGCCGCCCTGGTGTGGGCCTTCGCCACATCGTCCGAGGCCGACGCCCTCATGTCTGCGGGCGAGGCGGATGCATGGATCATGTCCTCCGGGCTGCGCCCTCTCATGGCGCTCACACCCGATTCGCTCCCGTTCAATGGACAGACCACAGACATCGACGCGGCACTCACCGCCCTGCGCGAATCCCAGGAGGGTCGGAACCTGCGGGCCGTGGTGCTCGTCACCGACGGCGTGCCGACCACCGGCAGGAACCCGCTCTACGCCGCGGAGGCGCTCGGCGTCCCCGTCTACACGGTCGGCGTCGGGGATTCCTCCGAACAGAAGGATGTGCTCATCGGCAGCGTCATCGCCAACGAGCTGGCCTATCTCGAATCAACCCTCCCCATCGACGCGATCATCCGGACCTCCGGCATCGAGGCAGCCCAGCTCCAGGTCACCCTCCGCGATGGACAGAACGAGGTGGACCGTCGGGTGATCGACGCCCGGCAGGGGGGCGGCGAGTACCCGGTGCGCTTCACCTACACCCCGAAGGAGGAGGGGATGCGCAAGCTCCGCATCGACGTCTCGACGGTGCCCGGCGAGCTGACCACGAAGAACAACAGTCGCACGCTGTTTGTGCGCGTGTTGAAAAGCAGGATGACCATCGCGCTTGTCGCCGGTGCCCCGAGCCCCGACGTGTCCCTTTTTGAGCAGGCCATGGTGAAGGACAGGAACGTCGCGGTGCAGTCCTACATCCAGAAGCTCGGTTCGTCGTGGTACGGTGCCGCCCCCACGGAGAAGTCCTTCACGGATGCCGACGCCATTGTGCTGATCGGCTACCCCACGGCACAGACCGGCGACAACACGATGCAGCTCATCCGCAACGCGGTGGAGAAGGCCGCCAAGCCGCTGTGGATCATCTTCAGCCGCGAGATCGACCTGCGCAAGCTGCGGCAGCATCTCGACGCCTGGCTGCCGTTCGACGTGGTGCAGGAGCGAAGCGAGGAGATGCAGGTGTCCCTCGTCGTCGGTCCCGACGCACGCCAGAATCCCGTCGTGTCGAGCGGGCTGTCCGCCGACCTCTGGGACAGGCTCCCGCCGCTGTTCAAGACGGAGACGAGTCTCAGGGCGCGTGTGGGTACACAGACACTTGCGACCATGAAGATCAACGGCATCGCCTTCAACGAGCCGCTTCTCATGCAGCGGAAGATCGGATCTTCACGGACCATCGTGCTCGCGGGATACGGCCTGTGGCGCTGGCAGATGGCGTATGACGTGGTCGACGGCCTCGTGCCGGAGACACTCCTGGCCAACGCCATCCGCTGGATGACGACGCGCGACGACACCAAGCGCTTCAGTGTGAAACCGGTGCGTGAGCTCTTCGGTGCTGGCGAGCCGGTGGACTTCACCGGCCAGGTCTACAACGAAAGCTACGAACCCGTGTCCGACGCCACGGTGACGCTGAAGGTGCGCGGTCCGCAGGGCGAGCAGGAGCTCACGCTCACCGCCGCGGGTGCCGGGCGATACACCGGCTCGCTCGACGGGCTGCCCGAGGGCGATTACACCTACACGGGCACGGCCACCGGCGCACAGACGCTGACCGACAACGGCCGCTTCAGCGTGGGCGAGGCGAACGCCGAGTTCCTCGACACGCGCATGAACAACGCCCTGCTGCGTCTCATCGCCGCTCGCACGGGTGGCCGTTTCTTCCCGATCGGCAACACGCAGGGCCTGGCCGACGCAGTGACCAGGGCCCCAACCTTCACGCCGCAGACACTCGACATCCGCACCGACATCCAGCTCTGGAACCTCGCCTGGCTCCTCGGTGCTGTCATCGCCATCTTCGCCGTCGAATGGTACCTGCGCAAACAGGCGGGAATGATGTGACCGTGGACTGTTGACACGACAGCAATGGTGCGGCCCAGGGAGGGCCGACGTGTTCACCACAACGACACCGGGATCCGTTCTGCGTCTTCGAGCCTTGGTGATGATTTCGCCCGACCACCTTGTTCCATTCACTTCCCTGTCCACGTTTCACCCGAGAGCAGCAACATGACCAATCCTGACAATGAACGCCTGGTCAATTTTCTCGTCGCGCAGAATCGCCCCGGGCGCCGCTTCACATGGAGCGACGACACCCGCTGGGGTGGCCTCCTCACACCCGGGCCGCTCGACAACCCAGGGAAGTGCACCGCCGGCCTGCGTGTGGTGCTCTTTGCAAGCTGGGACTTCGGCTACCTTGCACTCGAGACAATGAAGAAGTTCGAGAATGCGAATCCCGGCAGGTTGAACCTGGTCGGCCTTGTCACCGATGATCCGCTCAATCCCGACGCGCGCATTTCTGTCAGGAAGCGCGTCTGGAATCTGCTCGACATTCCCGAGCGCGTCCTGAACGAGACGTTCATCATTGAATCCGCGCTCAGTCACGGGACACCGGTCTACACCGGTGAGATCAAGATCGATTCCTTCAGGGAGCAATTGCGGGCCTGGCAACCCGACGCCATCGTGGTGTGCGTGTTTGGGCAGATCATCGACAGCATCATCCGCGACCTTCCGGGATTCGGCATCTACAACTTTCATCCCTCCGATCTCTCGCGGCACCTCGGTGCAGGTCCCTCCCCGTTCACCGACCTCGCCGAGCGGGGAGCTGAAACCACTGTATGGTCCATCCATCACGTGAGTGAGGAGGTGGATTGCGGCAGGGTCGTCGGACAGTCGCCGGACATCTGTGTGCATGACAGTCACGGAAGGCTTCCCAACGATCCGCTCACCGTGTACCGCAAACTTGCCGATGCACTGAGCCCGATGGTGTGGATCCTTGCCGAGGAATTGTCGGCACGCTGTGATGCCCGTGTCGCAGGAAGCATCGACGAGCTCGACATCAGATCGCGCATCCCCGATGCATGGAGGGAGAGGTTCCTTCGTCCAGTCAGCAGCGATCCCTGGACGGATGTGGTTGCGGCGGCCGACGGGTTGCTATTTGAGCGAGGGGAGGATGAATCTGTGCGTGAGAAACGCACTGATTCCTGACACACCCAGGGCGGCCGCTGTTCCGGAGTAGAGATCGAGCGCGAGATAGAAATATCGAAGCGCGATGGCAAACACCGCAACGGTGATGACGCCGGTCACGAGCAGCGATTTCGTCATGGCACGTGAGAATTCGAGACCGTGCACATGGTATGACACTGTCAGTGTGGCGATGAACATGGCCGGGAAGGCCGAGGCAATCCCCGCGATCTCCGATCCGCCCGCCTTGGCCACCAGCACGGCAAGCGTCACCATGGCCCCGCCAAAGGCGCTGCGCACCGACATCTGTCGCCATGACGAACGATGGATCGACGGTGGAATGGAACGGATGAGCATCCCCTTTTCCAGCACAACGCCGGCGAGCACCATGGCCGCTGCATAGATGAGGAGATTGAAAGCGAAGCTGCTCCAGTGGAGCGCGTGAATTGCCAGCGCTCCAAGAAACCATGCGACAAGGGCACAGCCGAGCGCCTGGACAAACCCCCTGGGTGCCACCCATGCAAACACGACGAGGAACATGCCGGAAACGGCGATGGCGAGAGGGAACACCGTGGTGCCGGATGATGCGATCTGCGGCGACTGCGTGAAGCCGATGAAGAACAGCGAGAGGAGCGCTGTGGACGGAAGCCCGCCAATGAACCCGCCGAACTTGCTGCCGAAGCGATTCCCCGCGGCCACCGCACCGAGAATCCACAGGCTGCTGACAAGAAAGGTGAGCGCCAGTTGCAGGATGAACAGGGGCGACAGCATGGCCGGCCCTCCGCTACATCCACTCCGGCTTTTCCCTGGTGAGAAAGCACCCGATCCCCTTTCGGAAATCACCGGTGGTGCGGGCGAGGGCGTTGAAGCCGGCGGCATGCGCGGTGGCCTGCGCAAAGTCCATCCCGCCGGTCTCCACCAGCAGCCGCTTCGTGCAACGCACAGCTTCGGGCGATGCGGCGTGGCGGAAGATCTCCTCCAGTGCGGACACCGCGGCGTCCAACGCATCGTCGGCCACAACCTGGGTGACGAGGCCCAGCACGCCGGCCTCCGCCGCGGTCAGCGTGCGCCCGGTCAGCAGCAGATCCCTGGCGCGCCCCTGTCCGACGCGTTCCACCAGCAGACGCGCCACGATGGCAGGCACGAAGCCGATGCGCACCTCGGGGAAACCCAGGATCGCGGACTCCGCCGCGATCACGACGTCGCACGCCAGCGCAAGTCCGCAGCCGCCCGCCAGCGCGGGACCGTGGACGCGGGCGATCGTGGGCAGCGGATGGTTGTGCAGTGTGGTGAACAGGGACGCCAGCATCTGCGAATCCTCCAGGTTGCCGAGCGGGGAGTTGCGGCTGATGTCCTGAAGATACGCGAGATCCGCACCAGCGGAAAATGCCGGGCCCTCACCGCGCAACACGACGGCGCGTGCCGCAGAGTCGGCTGCTGCGCTGCGCAGGGCGGCGGTCAGCTCGCGCACCAGTGGAGCGTTGAACGAGTTCCGCTTCTCCGGCCGCGCCAGGGTGATGGTGTGGATGCCGTCGCTGCTGCTGTGGACCGTGGTGCTCATGTCTCCTCCAAGTGTTGGACGGGAAGCTACACACCTGCGCGCTGCGAGGCAAGCTGCCGACGCCCTTCGCACAGGCCCGCACCGGAGTGCCTTTCATTTCAGCCGCCGATTCCGTAATCTTGTTCGCTTGTTTCACAGCCTCGAGCCTGTCATGTCGCTCCGCCGCACGCTTTCCCTCACGCTCATGCTCGCACTCCTTGCCTCCCTGCATGCACAGGCACAGAAGACAGCGAAACAGGGAAAATCCGAACTCCAGCCCAACAACGTGTACGAATGCCTGATCGAGAAGACCCTCGGTGGCAACACCGGGGAACACCCGGTCGAGACGGTCACCTCCATACGCCGCATCACGCTCACCACGGGAGCCGATTCCCCCGCCGGTCTCGCTGTGGAGATGACCGTGTCACGCAACACCACCGGCGGCTCGGGCGCCGTGCAGACCGACTGGCGTGGCACCTTCCTGCTGAAACGCACGGGCGTCATCACCGACATGAAGCAGATCGAGGGCGAGGGGGTGATGAATCCGAAATCAATGGAGGGCTACATCGCACGCAATCTCGCTGCCGTGCTCTTCAACCCCGTCTACGACTTCCGGATGAAGCCTGCGATGAAGATCAGCTTCCCGCGGAAATCCACAGCCACCTCCAGCGGACAGGCCTTTGTCATGACCACCGATGATCATGCCGCAGAGGAGCAGGGCATGGTGGTGGATCGCACCGGCACGGCGGAGTACAACGCTGCGGCGAAGATCTACACATCATGGACGCTTCAGGAAACCTCGCGCATCGCCGTCACCCCCACCGCCACCGAAGAAGGCAGGGAGGTGATTGTGTCGAACAGCACGTCGGTGAAGGTTTCCAAAAAGGAACGGTGAGATCGGAGACTGTTGACAGCTGACAGCTGACAGTTCAATGGGACCGTGGCCATCACGTTGCCGCGATCACCGAGACTTTTCCAAACCTCCTCCATGTGCCACCTGCTGTGCCGATGATTCTCCTGTGATGAGCAGCGCAAGCCCTTCCGAGGAAGCCAGAGGCCGGAAGGACGGGAATCAATGAAACAACGAATCAGGGAGTCATACCCGAGGTTGAAACTCGTGAATTCCTCAATTCCTCAACTCCTCAGCTCTTGAACTGTTGAGTTGTTGATTATTCTGTTTTCGCGCGCAGGGAATCCCAGATGATGTAGAGCGCGAGGATCACGAACATGACGATGGACAGCCACTCGGCGCCGATGCTGCCGCTCCAGTCCCAGTTCCAGTCCTCGTAGTTGATCTTCCAGTACTTGAGGGCTGCGGAGACGACGCCCATGATGGCACCGCCGGCGATGAGGCCCGAGGCGATGAGTGTTCCCCGTTCGCGGCGGGCCGAGCTCAGGGCCTCGTTCTTCGTGGATTTCGTGACGATGTGGGCGATGAGTCCGCCGAAGAGCACGGGCGTGTTGAGTTCGAGCGGGATGTACATGCCGAGGGCGAAGGCAAGGGGCGGGATGTGGATCATCTCGAGCGTGAGCGCGATGAGCGCACCGGCAATGTACAGCACCCAGGGTGCCGGCTGATTGGACATGAGCGGCTCGATCACAGCCGCCATGGCATTGGCCTGCGGGGCCACGATGGCACCCTCACCCACGAAGCCGTAGGTCTGGTTCAGCAGAAGGATGACCGCGCCCACGGAGGCTGCGGAGAGGATCGTGCCAAGGAACTTCCACTTCTGCTGGTTGCGCGGTGTGGTCCCGATCCAGTAGCCGATCTTGAGATCCGTGATGAAGCCGCCAGCCATCGAGAGGGCCGTGCACACCACACCGCCGATGATGAGCGCCGACACCATGCCCGATGCACCGCGCAGCCCCACCTGCACCAGGATGAAGGACGAGATGATGAGCGTCATGAGCGTCATTCCCGACACGGGGTTCGTGCCCACGATGGCGGTGGCACGCGCGGCCACGGTGGTGAACAGAAACGCGATGATCGCGACGATGAGGAAGCCGGTGATGGCCTGGAGAATGTCGCCTGTGACGAACAACCAGAAGAAGACGAACACCGCCAGCAGCGTCGCCACGATGAGCGACACCACCACGGCCATCGGAATGTCGCGGTCGGTCCGCTCACCGCTCTCCGTCACGCTCTTGTCCTTCTTCCCGAAGATCTCGTTCACCGCCAGCTTGAACGCTCCACCGATGATGGGACTCGATTTGATGATGCCGATGATGCCCGCCATCGCTATCCCACCGATGCCGATGTGGCGCACATACTGCGTGAAGATCTGCTGCGCGTTCATCGATCCGATCAGCGCGGTCACGTTCGACCCCATCGGCACAAGCAGGTCCCTGCCGATGTAGGCGACAAGCGGGACGAGCAGGAACCACGAGAGGAAGGATCCCGCAGCGATGATGGCCGCATATTTCAACCCGATGATGTAGCCGAGACCGGTGACCGCCGCCAGCACGTTGACGCGGAACTCGATCTTGAACGCACTCGACAGATGCGACAACCCGGGGACGATCTTCGTGGTGAACACCTCCTTCCACAGGCCGAAAGTGCTGATCATGAAGTCGTACAGACCGCCGACAACCGAGGCCACAAGAAGGATCTTCGCCTGGTTGCCGCCGCCCTCACCCGCAATGAGGATCTCCGTGGTGGCTGTCGCCTCCGGGAACGGCAGCTCCCCATGCATCTCGCGCACAAAGTACCGCCGGAACGGGATCAGATACAGGATGCCAAGAAAGCCTCCGAACATGGATGCAAAAAAGATGTGCCAGAAGTTCACGTCGAGCCGGAGGATGTACAGCGCCGGGATGGTGAAGATGGCGCCGGCCACAATCACGCCCGACGAGGCGCCGATGGACTGGATGATCACGTTCTCCGAAAGCGCACCCCGGCGCTTCGTCGCGGCGGAGATGCCGACGGCGATGATGGCGATGGGGATCGCGGCCTCGAACACCTGGCCGATCTTCAACCCCAGGTAGGCTGCGGCTGCGGAGAACAGGACGGAGAAGAACAACCCCCACGCAACGGAATAGAAGGTCACCTCGTTTGGTTGCCGGTCCGCCGGCAGCAGTGGGATGTACTTCTCCCCGGGCTGCAACGGCGTATAGGCATTCTTCGGTAGCGAATGGCGGGTCGTGTCCATGCATACTCCTGAATTGATGGTGCGGAGAGGCGGTCCGGCGGGATGTGGGAAGGGAGAAGCGGACCGATCATGAAAGTAGACAAAAAGGGGGGAACCGGCAAGTTCACCGTCGGACCCTCCGCCCGATTTTGTGCAGAATCGCGCATTTCCGCAAAAATTGCATTGACATTGCTCCGCCGCACGCGTAGCTTTGGATGTTGCACACATCCTTGAGGCCACGTATGAAATGTCATGGACCAGTTCTTCTGCTGTGCGCCCTGCTGTGCCTGTCCAGCCGATCCGATGCTCAAACCTTCGACCCGGGCGCCTACAGGGATTTCCTTCGCACACACGGCACCATCACCGGTGCCCAGCTCATCACCGAACACCCCACACCGCTTCTTCAGCGCCGCGCCGCGGTCACGCACCCTGCATGGCTCGACTCCGTCAGAAACAGGTTCCTCCTCACCGCCGATGAGCTCTCCCTCCTCGGCGAGAACGGCTTCGTCGTCACCGAGCGCGTCAAACAGCACTCCTTCGGCGAGGCACTCATCGACATCTGGCAGAAGGACCTCCCCGTGTTCGTCAGCTCCGATGCCATCCTTCATGCCGTCCACATGTCGTATGACAACATCCTCATGTCCCTGGAGCTGACATCCCTCATCCCGGCCGTCGACGCCGTGCTCACGGATCTCTCCACCACCGGACTGACCACGCTGCAGAAACGGTACGCATCGAACCCCGCGTTGGAGTCATCCCTCCGCGATCTCGATCTCTACCTCACCGTGGCACGCTCACTCCTTGCGGGAGGCGAGATGAAGGCCCTGCACACCGATCTTCAGCCCGTGGTACAGGAGATGCTTGCGATGATCGACGCGGAGACGCCCCAATCCTGGCCGCTTTTCAGCAGCACTCCGCGCGTCATGGACTTCAGCCAGTTCACCGTGCGCGGGCACTACACCCGCGTCCCCGAGCTTGGCCGCTACTTCAAGACCATGATCTGGCTGGGACGCACGGAGTTCATGTTCAGCTCGCCCGTGCAGCCCGGCCTGCCAGCCCAGACGCCCGCCGACATCCAGCGGCAGACGGTTGATGCCTTCCTCGTAAAGGAGGCCATGGACCTCACCCCATCTCGCGCACGTCTCGACTCGGTGGACCAGGTGCTCACGGCCATCGTCGGTGAGTCCGACAACATCCGGCTCGCGCACCTCCAGGAGATGCAGAACGAACTCGGCTTCGCCGATGCCTCGGGCCTCCTCGATCCCACCATGCTCGCGGCCTTCCAGCAGCTCCTCGCCACCAAACCCTTCGCCGGCCAGCGCATCAATTCGCAGATCCTCATGTCCGACGCCATGTCGCCCGAACAGCTCAAACCGCCCTCCGCCTTCATCCTCCTCGGACAGCGCTTCATCATCGACTCGTATGTGCTCGGCAATGTGGTGTACGACAAGATCATCCACGACGGCAGCAAGGTGCTGCGCATGCTGCCCTCGCCCCTCGACGCGCTTTTCGCCCTCGGCAACGACGCGGCCGGGCAGCTCCTTCAGGACGAACTCGCCCGCTGGCACCATGCCCCCAATCTCGCCGCGCTCCGCTACCTCATCGACTCCCACGACGGGGAATTCTGGAATGCCTCGCTCTACAATGCCTGGCTCGATGCCATCCGTGCCCTCAACCCGCCCGATGCGATCGAGGGCCTGCCGCCCTTCATGCAGACAGCCGCATGGTGGCAGCAGAAGATGAACACGCAGCTCGCCTCCTGGTCCCAGCTCCGGCACGACAACCTCCTCTACGCCAAGCCCTCCTACTCCGGCGGCAACACCTGCTCCTATCCCGAGGGGTATGTGGAGCCCGTCCCGGCGATGTATGCCGGCCTCGCCCTCTTCGCCCGTGCCGCGGCACCCGTGTTCGGCAACAGCAGCAGCACCGCGGCCATCGCCACGTTCTTCACCGACATGGCAGGCGTCATGGACACCCTCGGCACCATCGCCACGAAGGAGCTCGCGATGCAGCCGCTCTCGGATCGTGAGATCCGTTTCATCCAGTCCATGATCTACTACCGCAACATGGGCTGCGGCGAGGAACTCGGTGGCTGGTACAACAGGCTGCACTACAACTGCCGCATGATCGATCCGGACTATGTGATCGCCGACGTGCACACCGCCCCCACCGACGAGGCGGGCAATCCCGTGGGCTGGGTGCTCCATGCCGGCACGGGCCGTGTCAACATGGGCTTCGTGACCGCCCCGTCGCAGAACGGTGGTGCCACCGTCTACACCGGCGCCTTCATGAGCTACCACGAGACGGTCACCACCAACTTCACCCGCCTCACCGACGAGGAGTGGAGCACAACCGTGTTGAAAGCCACCCCTGCCCGCCCGTCATGGACCAACATCTACCTCGCCGATGAACATGGTGCACGCCGGAGCTCCGGCCCCATCCTTGCAACCATCATGACCGGTGACGACCCTGCGCCTGCCGCTCCCGGCACTCCACAGCTTGCGGCTGCATGGCCCAATCCCTTTGCCGCCACGGCGGGAACGATGATCGCCGTCACCATCCCAGCTGGCGTTCACGACGTCGTCACTCTCGACATCCTCGATGTGAACGGTCGTGTGGTGCGCCACCTCCTGCAGGAGGATCTGCGTGAAGGCACGTACTACACGCGCTGGGTGCAGGATGTGCCGCCCGGCATGTACCAGTGCCGCATGATGTGCGGCTCCGTCATCCGCACCACGCCGCTCGTCGTCGTGACGCGTTGATCCCTCCCCGGGCCGGCTCCGCCAGGTGTGGGTGAAGCGCAGCGCCGCCCCACAATGGTCGAACGAAAAACGACAGGCTCTCCGTCATCAACGGAGAGCCTGTTCTGGAAGAACCCTGCCCGATGGTCCTGTATCAGCGGTGCTTCACCATCGGCTGCACACTGCGTCCAGAGGGGGTGTCCATCGTGAGGAAATATGCTCCGGGCGGCAGCGTCGCGCCGTCGATGACGAACTCCCGCCGGCCGATGCCAGGCGTCCCGTCGTACACCTCCAGACACTCACGCCCGAGGACGTCGACCACGATGAGGCGGCAATGCGTGGCAGAGCGCAGGACGTCGACGGCGACACGGGCGGATTCCGTGAACGGCGCCGGATGAATCGGAAGGAGCATGGCATCAGCAGACGTCGGCAGCGGGTCCACGCCGCTGGGATCCTCGAGGTGGTGCGCCGCGAGTGTGTCATGGATCACGCCGAAGCCGATGAGGGTGCGCAGCACGGGGCCTGTCGCAGGCGCATAGCTTTCCGACCAGTCGTTGTCCGCCATCTCAATGCCCTGAAAATGAAAGCGGTGAACAGAGGTGTACGTCACCGATCCGATCACAACGGTGTCGTCCGCCGCCTCGAGCGAGACGTTCCATGAGACGCCGGAATACCGCGGGTGATCGAAGCGCCAGTGCGTTCCTGGACGTGCCGTGAAGTCCAGGTACAACTGCTCCCGGCCGGATGCACTGAGGAGCAGCCTGCCAGGGGCAGTGAAGCACAATGCCACGGAGTCCATGTCGCGGAAATGATCGAGAAGATACCAGAGGCGGTCCTGGCTGTCCCTGAATGAGTTGATCACCGTCTCCCGATGCATGGGAGCGAAGGCTCGTGTGAATTCCCACCAGTTGCCGATGGCGAGAGGGAAATGTGCCTGCGCCGGCAGAACACCGGTGAAGGCAACAAGGGCGCATGCCGCAGCCATGCAGCGGCGGATGAAGACGGGATAGGGAAAAGGCATGGTGTGACACCGATGGGATGGTGAATTTCCTGGGTTCCAGGCACTGGAATGGGTGCCGAAAGATACGACACACCTCCTTGCTTGTTGCATGCGAAATGTGTAATTCGAACACAGAAACCGCATCATTCCCAGCCCCCATCGTTGTGAACACCACCCGCCTTCCCATCCTGCTCCTGTTGCTGACGCTTGTCGCCTTCGCCCAGCCCGCGCCGGTGCGGGCGCAGTACCAGGCCGCGGTGCAGCTCATCAGCACCTACGACAACAACTCCTTCGCGTTTTACGACCGACGCGCCGATGTGTATCACCAGCTCTTCGTCGCCCTCTCACGGGATTTTGAGACGGACTACTCCTTCATCCAGGCCTACTACTACGGCGCCGGTGTGCTCTTCCGCACATACGCTCCGCGCACCTACCACCAGCATGCACTCGGAGCGCTGTGGGCCATCCAGCTCTCACACCGCGAGGACGGGGAGGAGGAGGACGTGTCCACCATCGAAGCCGACACGTCCGATGAGGGCGGGGGCACGGAGACTCTGGAGGGCGACGATGAGGCGATGGACGATGAGGCGGTGGACGACGCCGACACGACCTCGGCGGATGAGGACACAGGACCGGACGCCAACCCCGAGGAGGGCATCGAGCGCGTGGATCACGCCCGCGAGACCGCCACCGTGACCCCGCCACCCGCATCCCCCCCGGCCGCCCCGGAACCACCGGAGGCCTTCTCCGACAGCATGGTGACCTACCTTCACATCGCGCCCTCCATCGCCGGCCGCTTCGATCGGGATGCGTACGACATGTACGACAGCCGCAGCGCGACGATGTCTGGCACGCTCCGGCAGCACATCCTCGGACCGTTGATGGCCCGTCTGCATGTCCGGGCGGACTACCGGCAGTACCCGAACATGCCCCAGTTCACCAACCTCGAGAACCTGGGGATGCTCACGTTGAACCTGCGCCTGCATTCCACGACGGAGCTGTTCACGAGTGTGGACTTCGGGTACAAGTCGTACACGGAGACGGTGAGCGACACGATCTACAATTCGGGGAACTCGGGCAAGGGCAAGGGAAGCGTGAAACCGAAGATCAAATCCATCGCCTCCTTCTCCACGCCATCCACCGATCAGTTCGTCATCGCCGCGGGCATCGTGGAGACCGTTGCCCCGGAGCACCGCGTGTCCCTCTCCTGGTTGCACCGCATCAACCCCCGCAACGTGGCGCGCTTCCTGGACAAACGCACGGAGTCCGACATCCAGGCCTACGAGGCCGACGTGTTCGACGACCGCTACGGCTACGAGGCCGATGAGCTGTCGCTACGCCTCGACAGCCGTGTGCTGACGCTGCCGCTCGCCATCCAGATCGACCACCAGGCGAAGCGCTATCCGCGTGTCGCAACCGGCACCAACGGCATCGAGAATTCCGACGGGAGGAGGCGTTCCGACAGACGGCTGGAGGTCACCGCCCAGCTCACACTGCCGCTCCTGCATGCCACCGACGGTTCGACGCGCCTGTCCCTCGGCGCATCCTGGACCTTCATCCGGAATCAGTCCAACGACGCCTACCACGATTACCACATTCATCAGGCGGCACTCGTGATCGACTGGAATCTCTGAGGTGAATGGAGCATGGTGCTGGTGTTTGCCGGCGAGGAACGACGCGAGTGACCCGGAACGTGTGGAATATGGACTGCCGCCCGGAACATCCCCCCATCCGCCGGTCGGCTTCATGGTGTCCTTCACTGTGGTCATCGTGACGATTCTTCCGCGGAAATGACGGAAGGAAGGTCGGGGATGCCATCTCAGTCCATTGTCCTCTGCCCACTGCGCCCACCCATTTTGGATTTTTAAAGGAAACCGTTATATTGTGCTGTTCTATCTGCGCCCTTAGCTTAATTGGATAGAGCATCTGACTACGGATCAGAAGGTTCGGGGT
>CAYUYM010000050.1:0-18720 GCA_964449305.1 uncultured Chromatiales bacterium
GGCCGCCGCGACATGCGTGCCCTCTCCCTTTCCGACGTTGTTCACCGTTTCAAGTCGATGACCACCACCAGATACATCCAAGGAGTGAAGCACTCCGGCTGGCCATCATTCCCACGACGTGTCTGGCAGCGAAGTTATCACGAAAGGATTGTCAGGGGCGGAATGGCGATTCACTTCATCCGACAATACATAAGGAACAATCCGGCTCAATGGACAATCACCCACCAGCGCAATGAAGGGTCATGACATGGAGGGTCATATGGTTGAGGCGGCCAACGGGGGCCGCCTCAACAAGCGAAACATCAAATTCTCGAGATTCTATTTACACGAGCATCATTTTTCAACCCCCTCGCGATGGCCCCCTCGATGTGCCCCAAATCTGGCGTGGTGGTGGCCCCCTGTGGTAGTTGCGTGGTGGTGGCCCCCACCACGCGATCACCTCACTCAATTGTCCAGATGTTCCCCTCGTTCAGCAACGTCTCCAGCGTGCCACGCCCCTGCTGCTCGATGGCCCAGTTCACCTGCGCCGTCATCTCGTCCTCGTAGGTCGGACGATCGATGTCGAGGAACACACCGAAGGGCATGGGGAAGCCCGGGGTGTCGTTCATATGCGCAAGGATGAAGGCCAGCTCCTTGGACTTCTCGTCATAGACGAGAAGGTCGTCCTTGCTGTAGTCCGTGAGCGACACGATTTTGGGATTGAACCCGTCGAGCTTGATGCCCTTGCTGTTGTCCTTGCCGAACACGAGCGGTTTGTTGTGCTCCACGTAGATCGTGTTCTCGGGCTTCGACTCCTTGTCCACATACTGCTCGAAGGCGCCATCGTTGAAGATGTTGCAGTTCTGCAGAATGTCGAGGAACGACGTGCCCTTGTGCTTCGCCGCGCGTTCGATCATCGAGGCAAGGTGCTTCGGATCGTTCGCGATACTGCGACCGACAAAGGTGCCCTCCGCGCCAAGTGCTACGAGCACCGGGTTGAATGGATGGTCCACCACACCGAAAGGACTGGACTTCGTCTTCTGCCCGTGATGCGATGTCGGGCTGAACTGCCCCTTGGTGAGACCGTAGATCTGATTGTTGAACATCATGATGTTGATGTCGAGGTTGCGGCGCAGCCCGTGGATGAAGTGGTTGCCACCGATCGAGAGGCAGTCGCCGTCGCCCGTGGGCACCCACACGGAAAGTTCCTGGTGGGCCGTTTTCAGGCCCGAGGCGATCGCGATGGCGCGCCCGTGGATGCCGTGGAAGCCATAGGTGTTCATGTAGTACGGGAAGCGGCTCGAGCAGCCGATGCCCGCGACAAACACGATGTTCTCCTTTGGGACGCCGAGTGCGGGCAGCGTGCGCTGCACCTGGGCCAGGATGGCGTAGTCACCGCAACCCGGACACCAGCGGACTTCCTGATCGGAGGCGAAATCCTTCGCAGTATACTGCGGAAGTTCGGTCTGGACAGTGTGATCTATGGACATGATGATATCTCCGGATTATTTGGCGTCAAGAATTCGTTTGGCTTCGGTTTCGATGTCGCTGGGCTTGAAGGGAAGCGCCTGCACCTTGGAGAAGACGATCGGATCGAGGAAGTACGTCGCTCGCAACATATAGGCGAGCTGCCCCATGTTGTTCTCCGGCACCAGGATCTTCTTGAACTTCTTCAGCACGTCGTACAGGTTCTTCGGGAACGGATTCAGGTACGCGAGCTGCACCTGCGCCACGGAGTATCCCTGCTCAAGCATGCGCTCCACAGTGGCACGAATCGAGCCGTGGCTCGAGCCCCAGCCCAGGATGCCAAGCTCCGCATCCTCCGGACCGAAGACCGTCTGGTCGGGAATGTCGTCGGCCACCCTGGCCACCTTGGCGGCGCGCATCTTCACCATGAACTCGTGGTTTTCCCCGCCGTAGCCCACCGTTCCCGTGATGTGGTTCTTCTCGAGACCGCCGATGCGGTGTTCGAGACCTGGTGTGCCAGGAACCGCCCAGGGACGCGCGAGGTTTTCATCACGCGAGTAAGGTTTGAAGGATTCGGGGTCCGTGGCATACGGCTTCCGGAGATCCGGCAGATCCTTGACATCGGGGATCTTGAACGGCTCGGAGCCGTTCGCGATGTATCCGTCGGTGAGGAGGATCACCGGCGTCATGAATTTCAACGCGATGCGTGCGGCTTCGATCGCCTTCCAGAAGCAGTCCGATGGGGACTGGGCCGCAATCACGGGCAGCGGCGCCTCACCGTTGCGCCCCATGACCGCCTGCCACAGGTCTGCCTGTTCGGACTTCGTCGGCAGGCCCGTGCTGGGGCCGCCGCGCTGCACATTCACGATCACAAGCGGCAGCTCGGTGATGATGGCCAGGCCGATCGCCTCCTGCTTGAGCGCCATGCCAGGTCCCGAAGTGGAGGTGAAGGCAAGCGATCCACCGAAAGCCGCACCGATGGCGGTGCAGATGCCGGCGATCTCGTCCTCGGCTTGGAACATGCGGAATCCGTAGCGCTTCCGGCCGGCGAGGTCCTGGAGAATCTCTGATGCCGGCGTGATGGGATACGACCCGAGGAACCCCGGGATGCCCGCGAGCTCCGACGCGGCAGTGATGCCCAGAGCCGTCGCCTCGTTGCCCGACAGGTTGCGGTAGCGGCCCTTTGGCAGCTGTGCCGGCTTCACTTCATAGCGCGTGGTGAACACCTCCGTCATCTCGCCATAATTGTAGCCGGCGCGTAGCGCCTTCTCGTTGCCCTGGGCAAGAAGCGGACGGTTCTTGAACTTCTTCTGGATCCATGACAGCGTCGGTTGCATCGGACGGTTGTACATCCAGTACAGGAGGCCGAGTGCGAAGAAGTTCTTGGATCGGGTCATCTCCTTCATCGACAGACCGATGCCTTCCAGCGCCGTCACCGTCAGCTTCGTTATCGGCACATCGAACACGCGATACCCCTTGAGCGAACCATCCTCCAGCGGATTGGCGTCATACTTCGCCATCTTCAGGTTCTTGGCATCGAAGGAGTCGGAATTGACGATGATCGTCGCGCCCTCACGCAGATCCTTGATGTTCACCTTCAGCGCGGCCGGGTTCATCGCCACCAAGGTGTCGGGCTTGTCGCCATGGGTGTGGATGTCGCGACTGCTGAAATGGAGCTGGAAACCGGAGACGCCGTAGAGCGTTCCGGCAGGGGCGCGGATTTCGGCGGGATAGTCCGGCAACGTGCTCAGATCGTTTCCCAGCAGGGCCGTGGTGGTGGTGAACTGCGAACCGGTCAGCTGCATGCCATCGCCGGAGTCGCCGGCGAAGCGCACGGTCACCTCATCGAGTTCAACCGTCTCGACGGGTTTGGAGGTCAATTCTTCCGGTGTGTCGGTCGTTTGATCCATGATTGAATGCTTCTGTGTTTGGTGGGGTGATGATTGATGACAGTCCGATCAGATCTGCCGGTACCAAGATAACCAATGGAACCGGATCATGCATGTCCGTAATTCCGCCCCCCACCATGCAAACACCACACACCGGAACATCGCTGCAGAGGCGATGCTGGTGTGTGGTGACGCGAAATGATGAGCCGGGGTGCGGTCAACAAAATCGAAGCTCGGTTGTGGGACAATGCCTGCAGTGCGACGCAGACATGGCGGCCGGTGACACCGGCGGGCGGATCGACAGCCTATTCGGCGGGGGCGTCCTTCTTGAGGGGCACAACCCACACCTTCACCTTCGCGACAACCTGCGGGTGCAGCTTGACGTTCACGGTGTACACGCCGAGGACCTTGATGTGCTCGTCCATCTCGATCTTGCGTTTGTCGATGGTGAATCCCTTCTCCAGCAGGTGGTCGGCAATCATCTCCTTGGTGACGGAGCCGAAGATCTTGTCCTCCTCGCCAACGAGCATCGCGATGGTGATCGCGGAATCGTGGCGCTCGAGAGCAGCGGCAATCTGCTCGGCATCCTTCAGTTCCTTGTTCTCGCGCACCTGGATGCGGCGCTTCTCCTCGTTGAGCACGTTCATGTTGGCTTCCGTGGCGAGGTAGGCGAATCCGCGCGGGAGGAGGTAGTTGCGGGCGTAGCCGTCCTTCACGGTCACGATCTCGCCCAGGGCCCCGAGGGATTCAATGGTCTGACGCAAAATGACTTTCATTGGTGTGATCTCCGATCAAGCGTTTATGCAATTTACGATTTGTCTTGGGTCGTGTGAGGATGATGATGGTCATCCACGTCGTTGAAGATGTTCCGATCGTCCTCGTCGAAGAAATCGAACAGATCGTCGTCCTCGCTGACGCTCGAAACCTCCATGTCCTCCGATGCCGAGCCGGTGCCATTCATCCGTGTCGCCTTGTTCAGGAACTGGATCCGCCGTGCCTTGATCTCCAGGACGCTGCGGTGACTTCCGTCGTCGGATCTCCAGTTCCGCGTCTGCAGTTCACCCTCCACCAGCACGGCGCTGCCCTTGCGAAGCCGCTGGTGGCAGCTCTCGGCAAGCCGGTTCCACGCTACGATGCCGACGTAGCACACATCCTCCTGCCAGGTGTTCATGCGATCGCGATACCGACGGTTGGAGGCGATCGAGAAATTCACCACGGGAGTGTTGTTCGAGGTTGTCCGATAGACGGGGTCCTTCGTCAGGTTCCCAACGATGTGGACATAGTTCAGCTCGGGCATTTTCAGGTCTGCCATTGTGCGCTCGGGCTCTCCTTGGCCTGTGGAGGAGGGATCAGGCAGCCGGCGGCGCGGCCGGCTTTTCCTTGTTCGCGGCTTCCTCGGCTGCGGCGGCTTCCAACGCGGCGGCCGCCTCGGCGATCGCAAGCACACGGGCGCGCTTCGCTGCCAGCTCCTTGGCGTCGAGGTTGATCGTCAGGTAGCGCATGACGTTCTCATCGAGCTTCAGGAAGCGCTCGACGCGGTCGATGGCCTTGCCCTCCGCCTCGAACTCGATGCACGCGTAGAAGCCGTTGTGCTTCTTGGCAATCGGGTAGGCGAGACGCTTGCGACCGATGCGGTCCACGGAGACGATGGTCCCGGCGTTCTTGACAATGGTGTCCTCGACCTGCTTGATCAGCGTGTCGATCTGCGTATCGTCCAATCCGGCATTGACGATGAACGTGGTTTCATAGAATTTCTTGATCAATTGTTCAGCCCTTTGGTCTGGTGATTGAATCGGCCCGGTTCACTGAATATTACCGGGCAGGGAATACAAGACTTCAAAAATGCGAATTTGTTTTCTCAAATGCAATCATGCTTCTGACCGCGTCGTTTCCTCCGCTCCCGGAGGCCGCTCCGCAGGCCCGTCATTCCGTGCCGCGGGCATGGTGTTCGCCGCTGTCATGGCGTTGTCGAATCCCCGGGAAAGGATCAGCTCCGGCACCGCTGCGGCGCGTTCCACCATTGCATCCACTGCACATAGTTCCGATGCAGGGAAGCCCGACAACACAAAATCCGCGAGATCCGCATCCCCGGGTGCCGGGCCGATGCCGCAGCGCAGCCGCGGAATCGCCGCCGTGCCAAGCGTGTCGATGATGTTCTGCAACCCGTTCTGCCCGCCCGCTCCCCCGCGACGTCGCAGACGCAGCGCACCCAGGGGCAGCGACACATCGTCACACACCACAAGCACATCCGGCAGCACGTCCATCATCCGTGCCAGTGTGACGAGCGCCGCTCCTGAGCGGTTCATGTAGGTGTCGGGCTTGCACAACAACACCCGGCTCCCCGCGATGTCCGCCGCGGTCATCCAGAGATTGTGGTGGAAAAGAAAATCGCGGGAGCCGCAGGCCCCCGCGATGGCGTCGATGACGCGAAATCCGATGTTGTGCCGGGTCTGGCTGTATTCCCCGCCTGGATTCCCCAGGCCGACGACCACAAGCGATGGATGCCCGGCTGCCTCCTCCATGAACCCGGCGATCAGTCCTCGTCGCTCTTGCCGCGCGAGATGACTTCGGGTTCCGAAGGCGCTTCCTGCTCAGCAGCAGACGATTCCTCGCGCGCGTGCATCACGGCCACCACCACGTCCTCGGGGTTCTCCATCAGGGCGACACCGGCAGGCAGCACCACATCGGCCACACTGATCGAATCACCCACTCCAAGGTGGGCGATGTCCACCACGAGGTGCTCCGGCAGGTCGCCCGGCAGGCACTCCACCTCAAGCTTGTGCTTGTGATGCTGCACAAAGCCGCCGGCGCGCACGCCCTCGGCATTGCCCTCGAGCACCACGGGCACTTCCAGTCGCACCTTCTCGGTCATGGACAGGCCCTGAAGATCAATGTGCATGATGTTGTCGGTGACGGGATCAAACTGCACCTCGCGCAGCACACACTTCTCGGAGGTGCCGTTGTCGAGCACGAGGTTGATGATGTGCGTCTCCGCGGTGTAGACGAGCGACCGAAGATCGAGCGCCTTCACCATCAGCGAAATGTTTTTCGTGTTGCCAAGGTAGAACACGCCCGGCACCATGCCCGCGCGGCGCGCACGGTTGTTCTCGGCGCGGCCCCTCTCCTTGCGTATTGCGGCGTTCAATGTGATTTCAGCCACGTTCGTACTCCTTCAGATGATTGTATGCGGTATTACGGATTGTCCTTGTCAAATTCAAAGAGCGAGGTGATGGATTGATGCATGTGCGTCCGGATGATCGCCTCGGCAAACACCTTCCCCACACTGATCACCTCGATGAAATCAAGCTCCGCGGCGGGCTCGATGAGCGGGATGGTGTCTGTCACGTACAGCTTCTCCACGCGGGCCTTCCGCAGATTCTCCATCGCGTCACCCGAGAGAACGGGATGCGTCGCCGCACCCCACACCTTCTTCGCACCCGAGGCGATCAGGGCATCCACCGCCTTCGTGAAGGTGTTGCCCGAATCAATGAGGTCGTCGATGAGGAGCACGTTCTTGTCCTGCACTTTGCCGATGATGTTCATCACCTCGGCCTCCCCCGGGCCCTTGCGGCGCTTGTCGATCACCACCAGATCGGCGTCGAGGCGCTTCGAGTAGGAACGCGCCCGGGTGATGCCCCCCACATCGGGGGAAACGACCACGAGGTCGGGGATCTTCATGCTCCAGAAATGCTTGATGAACACGGCCGATGCGTAGAGATGATCCAGGGGAATGTCGAAGAACCCCTGGATCTGCGGGGCGTGGAGATCCATCGTGATGATGCGATCCGCTCCGGCACTGCGAATCAGGTTGGCCACAAGCTTCGCGGTGATGGCCACACGGCTCTGATCCTTGCGGTCCTGCCGCGCATACCCGAAATACGGGATCACCGCCGTCACCCGATCCGCCGATGCGCGCTTCGCGGCGTCGATCAGAATCAGCAGCTCCATGAGATTCTCCGCAGGCGAGTGCGTCGACTGCACGATGAAGACGTCGCGTCCGCGGATGTTCTCCTTGTATTTGACCCAGATCTCGCCGTCGTTGAACGACTTGCATTCACAGGCGCCAAGAGGGTACCCCAACGCCTGCGCAATCCGCTCGGCGAGGGGGGAATT
Organism: uncultured Chromatiales bacterium; assembly: GCA_964449305.1. Taxonomy (GTDB): domain Bacteria; phylum Bacteroidota; class Ignavibacteria; order SZUA-365; family CAYQST01; genus CAYUYM01. The sequence continues at coordinate 7,449 of CAYUYM010000050.1, forward strand.
GGAACGACCACTGAAAACGACCATTTGCATGCATCCTGGTTGAGTGACATCGAGCGCTTCGCTCGCTGGGGCGGGAGGATTCGAACCTCCGAGTGTCGGCTCCAAAGGCCGATGCCTTACCGCTTGGCTACGCCCCAATCGGGGCAGTTGCACTTACGGAAAAGTGCAACAGACAGATAATATACGGCGGGTTCCAAAATATGTCAAATGAGGCGCATTTCCCCCGCACCGGCTGCAACGTCGGCATCACGCCCTCGCTGCATCATGGGCCATTCCGCCCCGATACAGCGGGGCTCTGCGCCGGACGGTCGCTGACCCCCCCCCTCGTGGCACGCCGGAGAAGACAGGCATGTGGTGGTCACGCAAAGCGTGCCGACGGTGCCCGAAGGGTGTCTGTTGTCCGAAGCCGGATCCATGTCAGACCCCGGTCTTCAGGCGTGTGGCAATCTTCGGAGCAATGCCGGCGTCGAGGATCTTTCGCATCGCCGTGTCCACGTCGTAGACGAGGCGGACGATCTCCCATGTCCCCGCCACCGTGTCGAGAATGCCATAGGCAAGACGGGGATCGCCATCCCTCGGCTGCCCCACGCTCCCGACGTTGATGATGAAGCGATCCGTGACCGTGTACATGCCAACTGCCAACCCCGGTCGGGGCACCATGGCGAATACATCGGGGCGGTGTACATGGCCGATGAAACACAGCCGTTCGGTGAAGCTGCGCGCATGGAGACGGGCGGTGAATCCGTTCGTCAGATACGGAAAGTCCCATGTTCCACCTGGCGCGGCATGGGTGTAGAGGTTGCCATCCTCCGATACGGACGCGGGCAGACTCCGCAGATGGTCCCGATCCCCTTCCGTCAGGCAGGACATGGTCCATCGCATGCCACTGACGGCTCCGCTGGAGAATTCTGCAAGCAGCGATGGGCGTATGGCAGCCAGGTCATGGTTGCCAAGCACCACAACGTCCGCCTCGGAACGCACACGGTCGAGGCACTCGCGCGGATTGGCGCCGTAGCCGACGATGTCACCAAGGCAGATGCGCCGGTCCACCCGCCGATCACGCATATCCTTCAGCGCTGTGTCGAGCGCCTCGAGATTGGAATGAATGTCGGAGAAGATGGCGATGCGCATGTACGTGGGGATGATTGTTGGTTCTCAAGGTAGCAAGGCATGGCGGGAATGTCAAGCCTGGGGCTCGGTCTGTTTCACCACAAAGACACGAAGAAGCTTCCTGGTGTGAGTTGTGTGGTATTGGACAGCCAATGCCGAGCGACTTGATAACCTGATAACTTATCGAATGACCATCATCCCCTTCACCACCCTCCCTTCAGCCGCTTCCAGCACCAGGAAATACGCCCCGGCGCTCATCGAGGCCGGCAGGGCGAGCGTCACCGCGTGCTCCCCGGCCTCGCTGGAACCTGGCTGCAGCGCGGCTGCCTCGCGGCCGAGCGCATCGACGAGGCCCAGTCGCACGGGACCCGGCGCGCGCTGCACATAGCGTACCTGCACCGTTGCGCCCGGCCGCGAGGGATTGGGAAGGCACCACAGCGCCGGTCCACCCGGCTGCGGCGGCGTCTCCGCGTCTGCGGTTGTATAGATTTCGTATCCAACTTCGATCGGTGTGGGACGTGCGAATTCGCCGGTCACGATGCGCACCATCCCCTCGTACCAGCCATCGGCGAGCGCTGTTGTCGTTGGTCCGATCTGGATGGTCTTCGATCCGCTGAGCAGGTTCGGCGTGGCATCCAGCCACCAGGCGTCGGATGCCGCGCGCCACGTAAACGGCACATTGCCGCCCGTCCAGACGGACACGGTCTGCGCCGCGGGCGCGGGGTCGTTGCGCTGCGCTCGGAAGAGCAGACGCCAGCGCGAAAGCGTGATGCCCACAGGCGAGCCCTGCACCAGCACGGCGCTGCGCGTGCAGGAGCCGCTGAGCGTGCCGTTGCCCCAGGTCCAGCGCACCTCGCTCACTCCGGGGACGGTGTTCACACGGTTCACCTCCATCAGCCACTCGCGCCGCCCCGTGTCGCCCGGGGCGATGCTCGCGTAGCGTTGTATACTGTCCGGCGGTTGTGATAGTATATAACCGTTTGGAATGATGATCGCCGCAGCGCAGTTCTCGATCGGCTCATTGCCGGTATTGATGATGCCGAGGCGCATCTGGAGCGGATGCGGAATCATGTCCTCGTTGCCAGGGTCCGCCCAGGTGGTGTCATGTCCCATGGTATAGCATTCCGCCGTGAATATCTTCGGTCGCGCTTCCATGGCGATGGAGGCGGAGCATTCGCTGTCGATCGTCGCCTCGCCGAAGCGCGCGGTGACGGCGGTGCGGATGCGTTCGGTGGAGGCGACATCCGGCGCCTGCCGCACCGTGACGCGGAAGGCCGCGGACGCCGTGTCGTGCGCCGCGAGCGCGCCGAGAGCCGCCACGCCCGTCTCGCCCGCTGCGAGGCCAAGATGCGGAGCGGCGGAGAGGTCAATTCCTACGTCCACAACGTCCACTGTGTCCACCCGATTGTGCACCGACACGGACGCTGTGAACGGATCCGGAAGATATGCATCGGAGCTTCGGAGATACCGCAGCGAATCCGGCGCCGACAGCGAGCACTCCACCGCCGGGAAGACGCGCGGCAGCTCGAGCCGGGCGTGGCAATCGGCGAAGGCCCGGCCGGCGGAGTCGCGCGCGGCCACGCTGATGCCGACCGAACGGTTGAACGCGGAGGTGCGCGGCACGAGGCGCCAGGTGAGCGTCGTCTGTTGCTTTGCCGCGAGCGCGGGGATGGGCAACACGAAGGGATCGATGCATGCTGCCGAATCTGCCGACAGCGTGAGGCGCGCCGAGCCTGCGGGGGACGGGATGTCGCCGGCGTTGCTGAGCGTCCATTGCAGGGCAATGGTATCGGGGGCGAAACGTCCATCCGGCATTATGGTGACATCAGGAAGCGTGAGCGCACAGGTCACGGACTGCGTTGGCGGGATGATGTGTACAATGTGCATGCAGGAGCGCTCCCCGTTCCAGCCGGGGGCGGAGTAACGCACGATGATGGAGTCGTCCACCGGCCGAGGCGGATGCGGGATGACCTCGAGGCACCAGCGGGTTCCCATGACGCCGTGCGAGGGAATGGGAGCTACGGAGTGTGTGTATGACTCGCCGGTGACAGTCTGTACATGGCGGGCATGAGCCAGATCGATGACCGCGACAAGATTTGCCAATGCTGTATCGAGGCGGCTTGACAATTCAACATCCAGCATGCCCGGACTGGGTTGATAGGATGAAGCTCCATAGCGAAACGTATCGACTGCTGCAATGGCACAATCCACACCTCGAAGAGCAGGAATGCGAAGTGATCCTATACAACTTGGTAGATGGACGCCAAATGTATCCACGAGGATTGCTTGCATTTGTATGGTTCGCACATCCGGGAGATTTGATGCCCGGACAAGCCATGTTCGGACCATCTCTTCACCGGGCGCAAGCATTCCACCTGGACGTATCGAATCGTAAGCGGGACTGCATAGGCCAAGAGGAAAGGCAGGGCTCGATTTTGCAAGGCGAAGAACAAGACTTTGCACATAGGCACGGTTTATTCCGTTGTTCTTGATGCGGCAAAGAACTGATACAGGGTTGCCGGTCAGCGAATCAGCATCAAGATCAGCGACAAGTGAATCAACAACTGTGAGACTGCAATCGAATGCCGGCAAGGGCGACGCGTAGCGATGGACTGTTACATCCACACTGCCGCGAGTGAATGGGCGTTCGCAGGCAGCATTGATATCGTAGCCCTGATATATTGTGATCGGGAAATGATATGAGGTGGTTTTCGGATCGTGCGAGACGATGCGGACGTTCCACACGAAAGAGGATTTCTCGCCAGGGAGCATTGGACCGGGACGCAGCATGGACAGGGATTGCCCGGGTGGATCCAATACCACACCTCCAGGCAAGACAATGGCGGCGTTGACATCCCAGGCGGTATCCTTGGAAGAAGTGTTTTCCATACGAACAGTGATCGGAAAACGGCTTCCGCTCAAGATTCCCTGTGTGGTTTCAAATCGAACCGAGTCTGATCCTGAGAAAAGACCATGAACGAAGTTTTGCCCGGCGAAGGGGAGATACATGCGTACAAGATAACCATCGTAACACTTATCTTCATCGTTACAAAACAAGGCATCACGTAGTCCGTGAAATGCGGGCATCGGGAGAATCGTCATTCCTCCGAAATGAGCATAACCAGATTTTGTCAGCTCAAGCAGCCGTGTCTGTTGACTCTGACCCACATAAATATCCATATTTGTTGCTGGCCATATTGTTGAAAACAGAAGAGAATCAGAGTTTGCGGCAAGTACTGTAAGACATGCTTCACTGATCGTAGTATTAACCGTATCTGGCATGGTCAGCCATGACGATACAAGCGGATAATTTCCGGAGTGCGTGACACCAAACAAATAGATGTTTCCCTTGGTGTCTACATCCGCATTTGAATAATGGTCATCCCATGAGCCACCAATAACGCAGGACCGCAATAGTCTGCCACTGTCCGAAACAACAGCGACGAAGGCATCATACCTACCCATATTTTGGCGTAATGAATTGACGATCGGAAACAAGGGATAACTTGTTGTTCCAACAAGATATGTTTTATCGTCGGAACCCACATGAAGTACTTTGGATATAAAGTCGTTTGATTTGTGCATGCTGTCGGGACCGCCGAAATACGTGGAGTATATATATGCACTTGCATTCGCGTTGAGCTTTTGAATGAACATTCTCCCAATTCCTGGCTGGAATGCATTAACTACGGGTATTTGAATGTGGTTGTTCAAGGTGCCTGCGATGATTGGGTGGTTTTGGGAGTCTATACCCAGAGCATCTGATTCACTTACGATATCTGAGGTTTTTGCACCCCAAACCAGGGAATCCATTGTGGGTGTAAATTTCACAAGATATGTTCCAACGTTTCCAGAGAAGGAATTTATGGTCCCCGGAGTCAGATATTTGAATCCTCCGGTATTAAAATACGAACCGGACATCAACACATTCCCACTGGTATCAAACACGATGTTGGTGATCGGGGTGGCAACGTCTTTGCCGGCTTCACCCGGGGCCCCCATCCCGAACAAGCTTGCGAACCGCAGCAATCCACCCGCGTCAATTTCAAGAAGGACATTAGCCCAACGAGTGAAACCAAATGCAGTGGGCTTTTCCAGTGCATTCGGAGTGATAGGATACAGGTCCTTCGACCAGTCTATTCCAGCGGTAACACAGCCCACGAATACGTGACCGTCCTTCCGCAAACCCATGACCATGGAAGGTACCGCTCGATAAAATGAAGTGGGCTCCGTCGGCGAAGCATATATGGTCGACCATAGGACTGTTCTCCCGTCACAACCCAATCGCATGACGAAGGCATCGTGTACCCCCCATGAAGGCATGAAAAAGGGAAGATCTTTCGATCTCGTTACACCCGCGATATACGTTGTACCATCCTGGTACTGACGAATGCAACGAATTTCATCGTAACCTGACCCTCCGATATACGTAGAATACTCTGTGGTGTCCGGAACTACATCCATTACCATGTTTATCGTTTGAAACGTATTCACAGCCGTGCTGCGAGTTTTGGTGTGCTCGCCAAACATCATCTTCTCAGAATTTGTGAATATGCCAACCTGAGAAGGCTGAGCTCCAGGACGCAGACGTATCGTCTGAGTAATCCCTCCTGATTCTGAACCGCTATAGATCACATCCACCGAATCCCACACATTATGGTATTCTATGCCACGCAGGATTTTTTCATTCGGCCGCCATGTCGTCGAATCTCGACCGATGTAGCAATGAAATGCGCCGTCAGCTTCCTGCCAACCGCGAACCGTCATATTTGGTGATGGATGGTTGAATTGCACACTGTTTGGGGCAGCGCCCACGTCGTGTGACGCCTCCAGCGCAGAACGCTGCGGTATGAGCCTGCGTGGGATATTTCGCCATTCCACACGATTGTGCAGAAAGCGGATGGGAGAAAGGATTCCGCCAAACAGGACGTTCCTGTCCCATTGGCCAACATTCTCGCCGAAAATGACGGGCAACGTTATTGCATCGGTGGTTGGTTGCGCCTGCATGGTATTGTGCAGCGTCAAGCCATGGAAAAAGAACAGTAAGCCCAAACAGAACATCATCTTGATAAATCGCTGCATGATAGCTCCATGAATAGCGCCGGGGACGGTGCGGAACCGCCCCCGACTTTGGATGGACGTCGTCACCGTATTACAACCATGAAACGAGACAGACGCTGGGAGTTGGCCGTCAATTCATATCGGTATACCCCTGGAACCAGGTTCGCCACAACAGCAGCGGGAACTGCGGATGTATGTGAACCTGCCTCCACAAATCCCTGGGACTTTTGAAACAAACAGCGACCCATCACATCATACAGCCGGATTTCCACATCGCTTGTATGGGAAAGTGAATATATTACTTGTGGCGATACACCACTCTTGAAAGATACCGGATTAGGATATGATTGTTCCAGTCTGATCTCGCATGGACCAGGAGTCACTTGGCAAGGATCCTTCAAAAGCTGCATGTCATGACCATTCATAGTGAAGACGTCTTTCAAGCGGATTCCCGCCACGCATGCAGACCCCGTGCGTGTGTCCAGCCAATGGCACATAAATGTAGCATCGCCATCGAACCCGGCGTCCACTTCCACCTGCGGCTGTTCCTGCTGCAGAGTGACGCCCTGTGGTGATATTTGTAATCCATCTGCACCCCACAATCTTGACGTTGAGTAACTGGGATCCCTATAGTTCACAAATTGTGCCATGATCACATCCCCGGATCCGCACCAATTGTTTCGGTCATCACGCCACGTGACAACACCGAGACAATGATCATCCAGCGGATTGAAGTGTGCAGCACTGTCCGGTTGAACACAGGCAATATCGGGTTGCGTGTTCTTCGTGATTTTCTGCGATCCGGAGGTCAACCTCAATGGCCATCCATAATTCCAGAAACCTTGGAATACATTTCCTGCCACCCACACTCGGTTCGTTTCAACAGAGTGCGTAGAGTCTCCAAGCGTGGGGGAATAGTCGTAATTATCCCAGACGAGGATTGCGCATCCCTCATTAGGCTGTTCGCCAAGTTTGTTTGGCGCGAGACGGACGTGTGAATTCAGAGCTCCATAATCTACCGTGCAATCCACAAAGAGCTTCGGCCAGGTCATTTCACCATCAGTACTTTTCCAGATGGCTCGAAATGCACTTACGTGCTGGCCATTGGTGGCCGCGACGATTACGTCATATGGTGCGTTTGCACTTCCAGGACTACCTTCTGTATCCATGACGACATCGTATGATACTGCAGACAATAGCGGATTTGAACCGAATTGAAAAATCTCTATCGTAGAACCGACAAGTGCTTCTGTGAAATGCCTGTGATGCACTTGGTTATCGGTGCAGCCCAACATATAGCATCCTCCAAATCCATCGGAAACTACGCGAGGATCTGTGATCCCTGAAGCTACGATACCCGCTACAGGGTCTGTAAAAGTCATGTTGGTCCAGGTAGCGTGCGATATTCGTATTTGGTTAGACGCTTCTTGTAGGCATACAAGGTACACTCCATTCGGAACTTCTGCCAACCTAGGTGTTGTAAAGCTTAAGGATCCCGATATCTGTTGCTGATCAACAATGTTCCCCATAGCGTCAACCAATGCAGTTGCAATATATGTTCCTTCCTGCCAGGCAAACAATGCTGCACCGTTGCCTGCAATGCATACATCTGGTGTGGCGGTCGCGGCTCCAACATCGTAGTTGAGATACACTCCATTATTCTTCCACCGTGGCACTCCATCCTTGTCGAGCTTCTGAGCGTAAATGCCCTTTTCGTCGATCGAATATTCATCGATCCGGCGTTCCTCGCGCCATACAACGTAGGTGTTTCCTTCTGCGTCGAGCGCAAAGCGCATTTCACTCGCATCCACCCCTGGTGTCCATTTCGAGAACTCGTCTCGCCATGCCATATTCGTTGATCCGTTGCATTCGCTGCCTGGCGTCTGTGCATAAATATTTTCGTCATTTTTGCTGTCATTCATAATTGCCTGGCGCCGTGTGTCCGTAAAAACGAAAACTTCATTGCCCAATTTTGGGTCGGTTTGATCGCCATTCGCAAGTGTTACCGGCCATCCATTCTGCTGAAGTTGCTGGTTGAATCCCGACCATCCCAATTTCTGATAATAGATGTCGGCGGTCGTTCCTCGCCAATCCTCCCATCCGATCCAAACGTTCGCCCCGTCGTCGTACAGGCACACGTGTTGCTGAGTTTCAGCCTCTGTACAAATTTCGACTCCATCGCTTGCCGCAAGTGCCTGCGAGGAGATGTCAATCTCGTTCGCGTAGATGTCAACGTTGGCATTACGCCGATCCTCCCATACCACCGCGGCGGTGCTGTTGTGAACCATGAGCACCGGATTCAGTTGACGCTCCACCATGCCTACAATGGGAATCCCGGACGCGTTTACTACTGATGGCCACTGCGGCACTGGAGTCACAGATGCAATGTCTACAAGCTGCGCATAGATGTCCGCATTGCTGGTTATCATGTTCCGCTCATCCTCCCAGACTGCCATGATGCACTTCCTGTCGTTTCCATTGAGCACTTGAAGCCCCGCATGTGCAATTCGCACATTATGTTGGTTTTCTCCCGTGGTGGCAATTTTCAAAGCTCGTGGACTCCAACGTGCATCACCAGCGGAATCGATTCCAACCATCATGATATTGTACTTTGAGGATTCCTCGCCTTCATAGGCAACCACGGCGCCGTAGCGTCTACCGTTCACACCTCGAAGCGAGTCCACCGCAATTTCCGAATTGAGCTGTTCCCTGTTGCTTGCCGGGTTAACCAGGATTCCGTTTGGCATCCAACTGAAGTTTGCGGGGAACGTTGAAGTCGCTGATAGTATGTACTGAAGGTAAACGTCACTGTTTCCGTTGCGCCTGTCGGTCCATGTGATAAACACGCCATCAATTGTCGCGGCAATTCGTGGCCTGTACGCCCGATACGTTCCATCGCCGGCGACGCAAATCCCACCCAAAGGCCAGTTGCTATCTTCTTCCCCGTTGCTCTCCATGAGGCGTGTCGCACGGATTTCTGCGTTATTCACCAACAGGTCGAAGGGCTGAGACTGGTCATCTCTGAAATCCTCCCATGTTATAACGAGGTTTCCTGTCAAGTCAATCACGGCTTGCGGGTTCCGTTGCTCACCCTCGGCACGGCATACAGGAACCCCATCAATCGGGAACCACATGGCGATCCCGTTTGCATTGTCGATTTTCTGCGCGTAGATGTCCGATTCGCCGTTTCGATAATCCTCCCATACGACGATCGTATAGCTGCCATGCGAAGGCAACGCCAACGTCTGGTTTTTCTGATTGCTATCCGCCAGCGTCACATACCTGTCCTTCCATTCCACCTGCGCCTCCATCGTGGCGCACATCGTGATCATGCTGAGCAGCGTGAAGCACGCCGCCGTAAGCGCTCTGTGTGTGTGTGTTACGTGCACACCCTTCATTGTTGTCTCGAAATACATGGGAAAGGTTCTCCGAATTTGAATTGTGTCATGAGCATAACTGCTTGCCTCGGGCCGGAGAAATGGTCATGCCGTCGGAGTGTGCCCGACGAACATGAAGGTACGACGCGGAATCATGAGCCTGATACTCAGGTTTGGCGCCTGCCGACGACATTCGTGTTTCAACATGAGAGACCTGGCATTGTATGCTTCGCGGTGCGTCCCGCGGAAGCGGCGGAAATCAATACTTCGAACGTACGCAGGAAAAGCGGCGAATACAAGACAATATCGTTGTTTTTCGTGTGGCATGGAGGCTTGGCATTGCTTTACACGAAGGCACGAAGAAGCTTCATTGTGGCTTTGTGTTTAAAATGCCATGACCATCCATTCGCAGAAATTCGTAATTCATGATTCGTAATTCGTAATTTACACCCCGCATGTCCCACCAGCCCCTGCTCCATGCCCGCAACCATCAAAACCTTCATCCTCCTCATCGCTTTTGCAGCGACGGCCCTCGCGCAGAAATCGACCATCATCGACATTGAGGCTGCCGACAGCCTCGTGGGACGTGTCGAGAACAACATCGAATACCGTGAGCTCAACGGGCATGTGCGTCTGCACCAAGGGCGCGTACGCATCGCCTGCGATCGCGCAGTGCAGGACCTGACCAACAACGCGGCCGAGCTCATCGGCAACGTCGTCATCACCCAGGACACGCTGACGATGAAGACACGCCGGGGCATGTATTTCGGCGACACGAGGACTGCAACCACGCGCGATGGCATCCTGCTCAATGACCGGCATGTGACGCTCACGGCCGACATCGGACAGTACAACACCGATTCCAAGATCGCCGATTTCACGTCCCGCGTCAAGGTTGATGACACGACCACCACCATCCTCGCCAACTCCCTGCGATATCACCGCGACAGCAGCAAGGCCATCGCGTCAGGCAACGTGGTCATCATCGCCAAAAAGGAGAATGCGACCATCACAGGCGACACCGCCATCCACTACCACAAGACCAGCGTCTCCCTCTTTCCCCGCAATCCTTTCCTCATGCAGGTGGACACCACCATCGTACGGCGTGATTCGGTCACACAGCAGCCCGATTCAACACGCCTCGACACGCTCACCATCATCGCCCGGCGCATGGAAGCGCACCGCGATTCTACCAACTACTTCCTTGCCGAGGGCGGTGTGCAGGTGGTGCGCGCAGGGCTGGCCTCGCTCTGCGACCGGCTCACCTATCGCCGCAACGACAGCCTCATCACGCTGCAAGCCGCACCGGTCGCGTGGTACGAGGACAACCAGGTGATGGGCGACTCCATTGCCGTACGGCTTGCGGACAGCAAAGTGAGCACCATGCATGTGATGGTCAATGCCATGGCGGTGTCGAAGAGCAAGCCGTCGGACAAGGACAAGGCGGGACCTCCCGGCCGCTGGGATCAGAGCAAGGGGCGCAACATCATCCTGTGGATGGAAGACAACAAGGCGAAACGCATCCGCATCGAGACCACGGCCATCAGCCTGTACTACCTCTATGACGGGCGTGCGCTCAATGGTGTCCGCCGTGAAAGCGGGGACATCATCATCATCGACTTCAAGGACGGCCATGCCGACGAGCTCCGCACGGTGCGTGGGATCGAGGGGCGCTATTGGCCGGAGAAATTCGTGACCGGCGTCGAGGACAGCTTCAACCTCGA
>CAYUYM010000051.1:0-18681 GCA_964449305.1 uncultured Chromatiales bacterium
CACCAATACGAATTTCTGTTTTTAATGTTGCCATTATCGCTCCTGACTGATGAAGTTTGAGGGATGAAGCATGGGAAATTGGTTGTTGTTAAACGAATTGTCGATTCGTTCATGGGGCTCCGATAAAAATTCTGTTCGAACCAAAAACCGCGGGATCGCTTGTATTTTACACCGCGTTAATCGCCATCAATCACTATATCACGAAGAAAAACTCGATGTCAAATTATGTTAATCGCAAAATTCGTGACAAAAAACACAAAAACCTCCTCTTGGATGTATTCAGCGCATTAAGAGGAGGTTTTATTTTCATATCAGTGGTTCTTTACAGGTCAACAGTCTCCGGCACGCGGAAGTTTTCGTTGGCTTTTCTGACTTCGTCCTGTCTACATCGCCCAGCCCCCGCTCTACAAGCTGAAGAAGGGCACGATGGAACGCTACGCCTTTGACGACGCCGAGCGCGACGAGATCATCCGCATGATGCGTGCCGGAAAGCAGCAGCCCGCCGAACCGGCCCAGATCGAGATCGGCGAGGGCGAGGTGGTGGAGCGGAAGGATGGCATCATCATCTCGCGCTTCAAGGGCCTCGGTGAGATGAACCCCGAACAGCTCTGGAACACCACCATGAATCCGGAGACGCGGACGCTTCTCAAGGTCACGCTGGACAACGCCGCGGAGGCCGACCGGCTCTTCTCCATCCTCATGGGGGACGCCGTGGAACCGCGCCGCCAGTTCATCGAGCGAAACGCCAAGTACGTCCGCAACCTCGACGTCTGACATCGATGCCATCATGGCCCGACACGCTTCTCTGATCCTCCTCGCCTTCCTCACCCTGACGACGCTTCACGCCCAGGAGCGGGGCTTCGACCGCGGCCGCCCCGGCCTGCCGCCCGTGATGCGCACGGGTGACCAGCCCACGCTGGACGCCCTCGTCCTCCCCTCGGATTCCGCCGCGCTGTGCCGTGTCGATGTGCTGGTGCGTGTGCCGCTCGAATCCTTCGTCTTCACACGCACCCGCTCCATGGCACCGGACTCCGCCTTCAGCGCGGCCATTGATGTCACGATCGACATCCTCGGGCCGGACGGTGTGCCCGTGCGGACCACCGTGGACCAGACGGTGGCACATGCCGCGGGCAACGACGCCGCACGTCTTCGTGACCGGCACATCCTGGTGGCTCATGCATTCCATCTGGCTCCAGGCCGGTATCGCGCCCGTGCGCAGGTGTCGGACCAGGAATCGCGTGATGAGCGGCCGCTGGAGCAGCCCTTCGGTGCGAGGCTCTGTGCCGCCGGCCCCCCTGTGGTGGCCGCGGTGATCCCTCTCGCAGGTGAGCCGACAGAGGCCGTCCCCGGCGTGATGCTCGGTGGTGGCGGCAGTGTGCTCTTCGCCTCCCCGGCATGGGTTGCCGTCACCACCAATGTCACAGGCGATGCCCGGTGGAACTTCACGCTGCGGCGGCCCGTGCCCGACGAGGATCCCGACACCGTGGCCGTATGGGATGCGCTCTCACCGTCCTTCACGGGTTCCATCACCGGCGCCGCTGCCTCGGGTGTGGTCCAGGAATTCCGCATGCAGCGCGCAGGTGCGCTGAACGGGAGCCTGGCGATGTTCCGGTTGCCGACCGACACCATCGATGCGGGGATGTACGAACTTGTTGTGCGTGTGCGCACAGCTGCGGGAAGTGATTCGCTGCTGTGCCCCCTCCGCGTTCTGTGGCGCGAGATGCCCTTCACGTTGCGGACGATGGCCCTTGCCATCCCGGCGATGCGGTACGTCCTGACCGAGGAGGAATACGACGACATGGAGCGGGGCGAGCCCCTTGAGCAGGAGCGGAAACTCATGGCATGGTGGAAGGCGTCGGATCCCACGCCGGGCACCATTGTGAACGAGCGCATGACCGAGTATTTCCGGCGTGCGGATCAGGCCTTCACCCGCTTCCAGACCATGACCAAGCCGAACGGCGTGCTGACAGACCGCGGCAAGATCCTCATCCTGTTCGGTGAGCCGGAATCCACTGAGCGCATCCTCGCGGGGGATGGCTCACCTGAGGAGGTGTGGCAGTATCCCTCCATACGGCGGACCTTCCGCTTCATCGACCGCGAGAGAAAGGGCAACTACCGACTGAAATGACCTCCCCCCCTCCTTCCGATCACGAATCCCCCGTGCTTGCGATCTCCATCGGCGATGTGAACGGCATCGGCCCCGAGGTGGTGCTTGCCGCGTGCGCACGTTCCACGTTTGTCGATCTCTGCCGGCCGGTGCTGGTGGGCCCGTTTGCCGCGGCCGAATGGTATCGCTCGCGTCTCGGCATCCCCGTGCGTCTGGAGCGCATCGCCGACCCATCGGAGGCGCCGCCCGGCGTGCTGTCCGTGATCGACCGCCCCGGCGCCTTCCGTCCGGAGGATGTGGGCACGCCCACCGCCGACTCCGGCGCCATCGCCGTGGATGCCATCGAGGCGTCCTTCGGGCTGTGGCGGCGCGGACGCGTGGCGGGGCTCGTGACGGCACCGATCAACAAACACGCCATCGCGCTTGCGGGCAGCCCCTTCGCCGGGCACACCGACATGCTCGCGTCGCTGTGCGGCAGCGATGGCGAGCTGATGGTGCTCGCCGGCAGCACCATGCGCGTCGGGCTGGTCACCATCCATGTGCCGCTGTCGGCCGTGGTTTCGCTCATCACACGGGAGCGCGTCCACGCCATTCTCCGGCGCGCACATGCCGCCCTGCAGCAGGACTTCGGGATCGCCCGTCCACGCATCGCCGTGCTGGCACTCAATCCCCACGCAGGTGACGACGGTGCCATCGGTGACGAGGAGCGCGACATCATCGCACCGGCGCTGCACGACGCGGCCGCGGAGGGCATCGCCGTGGAGGGTCCCGTCGCCGCGGACGGCTTCTTCTCCGCGCACAACCGTGAGCGGCACGACATGATCATCGCCATGTATCACGATCAGGGGCTCATCCCGTTCAAGATGCAGGCGGCGGGGCACGGCGTCAATGTGACCTGCGGCCTCCCCATCGTGCGCACCTCACCCGACCACGGAACGGCCCACGCGATCGCCGGCACCGGGAGGGCGTCGGAGCGCAGCATGGCCGAGGCGATCGTGATGGCCCGGGCCATCCACCGGGCCCGCGCGGCGTGGGATGCGGTGCATGGTTGAACTCACCAACGTGGTGCTCACGCTCGGCCGCAGGCTCATCTTTGATGGCGCCAACCTCCGCATCGACAACGGCGAGTTCGTCTACGTCATCGGTGAGACGGGCATCGGGAAGAGCTCGTTTCTCCGCCTGCTCTACATGGACCTCCTGCCCACCTCCGGCCGGGTCCAGATCGCGGGCTACGATTCGGCGCGCATCAGGAAGCGCCACATCCAGTACCTGCGCCGGACACTCGGGATCGTGTTCCAGGACTTCCGCCTTCTCGAGGACAGGAACGTGGCGGAGAACGTCGGCTTCACCCTGCATGTGACGGGTGTCCAGCGCCAGATCATCTCCACGCGCGTGCACAAGGTGCTCGCCGACGTGGGGCTGGCGAACAAGGAATTCGCGATGCCGGGCGACCTCTCCGGTGGCGAGAAACAGCGCGTCGCCATCGCCCGTGCACTGGTGAACGATCCTGTTCTCCTCCTCGCCGACGAGCCCACGGGCAACCTCGATCCCGACACCTCGCGCGACATCATCGCCATCTTCGACCGCATCAACCGGCGCGGCACGGCCGTGATCATCGCCACGCACGACTACGGCCTCATCGCCAAGCGTGCCGGGCGGGTGATCAAGATCCAGGACCGCCGCTTCTTCGACGTCGTCTGACCATGGACGAGCCGGACGTCATTCTCGACCCGCTGACCCTGCAGCTCCCGGATGCGGACTTCATCGTCTGCGACGTGGAGACGACGGGTCTGAGCCCCGCGGCGCACCGCATGACGGAGATCGCGCTGGTGCGCGTGCGGGAGGGGGAGATCGTGGACCGCTGGTCCTCGCTTCTCAACCCGCGGCAGTTCATTCCGCGCGAGATCACGGAGCTCACGGGCATCACCAACGAGATGGTGTACGACGCGCCCGACTTTGCGCAGGTTGCCCCGCGTGTGGAGGAGTTCCTGCGCGGTGCCGTGTTCGTGGCGCACAACGCGGGCTTTGACCGGGGTTTCGTGGATGCGGCGCTGGAGCGCTGCGGGCGGCCGCCGATGGCGGGCCCCGTGCTCTGCACCGCGCGGCTGGCGCGGCGCCTGATGCCGGCACGCGGCAGCAAGTCCCTCCGCAGCCTGGCGCAGCAGCTCGGCATCCGCAACCCCGCCTCCCACCGCGCCGGCGGCGACGCCCAGACCACCGCCCACGTGCTGCTGCATTTCCTCTCCCTGCTGGAGGAGCGCTTCGAGATCACCGAGGTGGGGGAACTCGTCAGCTTCCAGTATCGATCCATCTCCAGCGTCGTCACACCACCGAAGAACATCCTGCGCATCAAGGAGCAGCTTGCCGAGGTGCCGCACAGCCCCGGCGTGTACTTCTTCCATGATCGGCGCGGCACCATCCTCTACATCGGCAAGGCCAAGGAACTGCGGGACCGGGTGCAGTCCTACTTCTACTTCAACATCGGGCACACCGACAAGATCCGGAAGATGGTCAAGTCCATCCATTCGATCACGTGGAAGACGACGGAGACCGAGCTCTCAGCCCTCCTGCTTGAGTCGCGCAGCATCAAGCTCCATCAACCGCCGTTCAACTCCGCGCTCAAGAATGTGCGGCGCTTCCCGTTCATCCGCATTGATGCGCGTGACCGCTTCCCCCTCATCGGCTGGACCTACGAGATCGGCATGGAGGGCTGCGAGTACTACGGACCCTTCAGCAGCCGCTACACGGTGGAGAGCGCGCTGGAGACGATCTCGCGGATGTTCCATCTGCGCAAGTGCACGGGCACGCTGCGGCCGGCGCCGGACAAGACGCCGTGCATCTACCACTCGATGCACCAGTGCCTCGGGCCCTGCGCGGAGCTGCAGTCAGCGGAGGACTATCTGCGGGAGGTGGACACGGTGCGGCGCTTCCTTTCCGGCGGGCACGACGAGGTGTTGCGCACGCTGACAGGCCGGATGGAGGAGAAGGCGGAGGCGCTGGAATTCGAGGCGGCCGCGGAGATCCGCGATCGCATCGCCGTGCTGCGGCGTCTGGTGCGCCAGCAGCAGGCCATGATGCGGCCGGTGAGCGAGCAGAACCTCATCGTGCTCACACCCGCACGGCGGCAGAACGTGGAGGTGCACTTCATCCGCGCGGGCAACCTCGCCCGGCAGTTCCTCATCCATCAGGAGACCTACAACCTGCGGGAGCTGCGGGCGTCCATCCGGTCGATGTTCTATTCGGATCAGCAGGCCGAGCTGTTCGGCACATCGCGCGAGGAGATCAACGACATGCGGATCATCGCCTCATGGTGCATGACAAAAAAAAGTGAGTCCGTCGCCATCGACGTGACCCACTCATTGAGCATTCAGGAACTGGAACAGCAGGTGACCGCCGCCCTCGCAGCGATCCGCGGGGCGGTGTCCCCGGTCAGAACGGACGCGACAGACGGAGGATGAACTGCGCCTTCTCCGGCCGGTCCAGCCGCCATGCCGCACCAATGCGGAAGGCGCCGCCGGCATTGCCGATCGCGAATCCCACGTCGGACTTCCACTGCTTCATGTCGGAGAATCCGTCGGAGAAGGTCACCGTCTGCTTCGAACGCAGGTCGGCCAGGTGGTCGAAGTACGTGAAGCCCGGCACGTTGTTCGTCACACCTGCATCCATGAAGAGGATGAGGTTGATGCCACTCATCACGGAGGAGAACCAGCCGGTGGAGTGGTGAGCAATGCTGCTCTTGAGGATGAACTCAATGTTCACGAGTGCGCCATGGGTGCCGGCGAACTCCTTGAAGCGGTAGCCGGGCAGCGTGCTCGGGCCGCCGATGTCGAAGGAACGCTGGAGCGGCACATCGCCCGATGATGCCACACCGCGCACGCGCAGGTTCATGTCGAGGAAGGAGAGCAGCGGCTGGTAGCGGCGGATGTCGACCATGATCTGGCGGAAGTCGAAGTCGCCCGCCATCATGCCTCCGGCGGTCTCGAGTGTCATGCGGGCATCCCACCCATGCCTCGCCGATGAGGTGGCGGGGGCATTGTCGGCGCCGAGCATGAGGACGAAGCTGTTGAGGTTGCCATCACTGATGACGGGATTGGGGCGCAGCACCTTGTCGCCGCCGAAGAGGGACCAGTTCGTGTTCTTCGGCAGGCTGCGGTAGGTGTCGTGCACGTAGGCGAGGGAGGCCTTCATGTTCCAGTCGGGCACCTCGCGGGAGTACCAGGAGCCGACGGCGGAGAAGCCCTCGCGTTCGAAGTAGTCCATGAAGTCCTCACGGGCGAAGAAGTTCATCGCCGAGTTCTCGTCGCGGTCGATGACCCACTGGTCCTTGGAGTCGGTGTGGCTGTGGCCCTCAAAGCCGAGCTCGAAGATCTGCTGGTTGAGGTAGAGCGGGAGATACATCCCGGCGGCGTAGCGCCAGCGATGCGAGGCGAAACCGTAGCCGAGGTTGAATGTGGTGACAAGGCGCGGCTTGGAATGCCAGCCGAGATCCTTTGGATCGCTGATGCCGAGGTAGAAGCCTTCCACGCGGTTGAAGCGGATGAAGGATTCGGCAAGGCCGGTTCCGATCGGGAAATCGGCGCGGGCGCTCTCGGTGAAGCGGCGGAAGAAGCCGCGGCCCTCGTCCTCGGTGTCGTCCAACCCGAAGCTGGTCCACCCGCCATCCTCGTCCGTCGTGTCCTCCTCGCTGAAGAAGGTGTCGTTGTAGCCGGCCGCCTCCTCGCGGACCGCGCCCCACACGGTGGAACCGTCCTCCGTGGTGATGGTGGAGTGGATGCCGATGATGTCGCCCTTCACCTCCGCGGTGGGCTTGAGGATCACCGCGCCATCGATCGCGAGGATGTCGCCATCCACGAGGCCGGTGATGGTGAGCGTGCCGTTGGAGGCGACGATGTTGCCTGTATGGGGACCGGTGATGGTGGTGTCGGACCAGAGGCGCAGCACATCGGGGGCGGCATCGGAGACGTCGGGATCCTTCATGCGATCACGGAGTTCCTCGCCCAGGCCGGTGAGCTGATCCTCGATGCGTCGGATCTCCTCGTCCATGCGCGTGAGCTCATCATTGATCTCGCCGGTGGTGTCGGGGGGGAGGCTCTCGATCTTCTCGGAGAACTCGTCCATCTGCCGGCGAAGGGTGTCGAGGGCGGCACGGAGGCGCTTGTGTTCCTGGAGAAGCGCCTTCACGTTCCGGAGGCTGTCGTCTTCCACACCCGCGGTGAGCGCGGGACAGCCGGCAGGCGCAGACAGGGGGGATGCTGCGGCGTGACCCGCGAGCAGCAGGAACACGAAGGCGGCGACCAGCAGGGCCGGTGGTGTCAGGGTGCGGTGTTTCATGGAGCCTCCGAAGGACGGTGGATGGGAGAGTCGTTGGTCGCTCGCGGCCGGGTGGCGCAGGCGTCGGTGTGTCAACGCCCCTGATACGCCCTGATGCAGGAATTGTTTCCCCGGCCCGGGGAAATGTCGCATCGGTGGGCAGGCATCAGTCGGTCACGAGTTCGATCTTGCCGGACTTTGTGGATGCGGTCTGGATCTGCACCGACTGGCTGGGGACGGACTGGTTCTGCTCACCCGAGCCCTCGTTGGTCACGCTGACGAGGATGCCCTCCCTGGCGGCGAAGAACATCGTGCCCTTCGTGTGGTCCTCCCCGTTGACGAAGATGTCCTGCCCACCCCTCGATGCCGTGCCCTTGAGTGTGGACGTCCGTTCGTAGGAGATCTCGAGGCATTCGAAGCCCTTCACGGTCTTCGTTCCGACGACCTTGTACTCGCCCTCGGATTTCTGGATGATGGGATCGGTGCCTTCGGACAGGGTGTCTTCAGAGGTGCGTGTCCAATGCGAACCGACGGAGAGATCCTTGGCATCGAAGTGCGGGAGGAAGCGGAGGATCTGGCCGATGAAGGCTTCGGCCTTCTCGTCTTCGATGACGACACTTGTGTCGATGTCGGTCACGGAGCCGTCACCCTCGATGGTAAGGGCGAACTTCTTGCCGGCAAGAGCGGCTCCCACCGTCTCCGTGCCCTGCGGGGATTCGCGCATGAACAGTGCGTTGTCGATGGTGATGGCGCCCTTCATGGAGCCGTCGGGATTGGTGCTTTCCATCCGGATGACGAGGCTCACCGTGCCGTCGAGGCTGGTGGCCATGGTCTCACCACCGTATTCGGTCATGGAGTTGGACTTCATCTCCACCAGGTACTTGTAGTCCTTGGCGGGAGTGAACTTGTAGGCGGCCGTCTGGGCGGAGGCAAGGTGCGCAGTGGTCAGAAGAATGAGGGTGGTCAACAACGCGAAGCGTTTCATGGATGTCTCCGGTGGGAAATTTTAGGAAGGCAGAAGAATGATGGTTTTTTCGGTCTTGATGGTCGATGGGCGGACCGTGGATTCCAGGTTGTACGTGGCGAGTGTGGATTCGGTGTTCGTTTTCGTCTCGCTCTTGACGAGCACGCCGCCAGCCACATCGAGGTACACGGTGGCCGTGGTCACGGTGCGGTCCTCGATGTACGTCTCGTTGCGTCCCTGGATGCGTTTTGTCTCCGTGAGCAGGACGTTGCGTGACGAGATCTTGAGGCACCGCCGGCTGCTGAGGGATTCCCAGTCGCCGATGGTCCACTCTGTGGTGCTGGTGATGAAGGTGATGTTGTCGGATCTGTCGACATCCGCCGTGGTGCGGGAATTGTTCAGCGTGTCGGACCGCGTCTCGGTCCAGGTGTCGCCCGGCCTCACCTCCCGCGTGGGGAGCGGCGGGAGGAACATGGACTGCTGGGCGAAGTAGGAGTCCGGCACACTGGATGGCACATTCTGCGGGCGGGCGAGGCGGTCGAGCGCCACGGCGGTGATGAGTCCGCCCTGCGGCGTGATGCGGAACTGGAGGCGTTTCTTCGTGACGATGTTCACGAAGGCGAGGGCAGCCTCCTGGTCCACGCGCGTCCGCGATTTCTCCTCGACGAACACGGTGTCCTGCACCAGCTCAAATGTCGGGTTGCCGTCGGGTGAGGCGACGCCATTCACGCCGAAGTAGGTCTCGGTCTGCCGGTTGATGTCGGCATCAAGGCCGTTCTGCACCTGGGTGTAGGCGTCCGTGTGCTCCACCTTCTTGTATTTCAACGTTCCAGAGGGTTGAAACGTGTACACCGGAGTGACCGCCTCCTGCGCCGACGCCATGAAGGCTGCGCTGCACAGAAGGATGGCGAGGATGGGGAGGGACAAACGAGGCATGCGAATCCGTTCTTGTGAAACTGTATCTGGTGAAAGCTCACAATAATACGGAAAGTTCCACGCATGGGGAAAGGCAGATGAGAGTGCGTGACGGAGCGGTTGGGAGCATGAAGGATTGCGTGTTCACCACCAGGAAGTGCTGCCCAGTCGTCCGGTGTCCATCGTCAGTCCCGCTCCTTCGCCCAGACCTCGCGGCCGGCGATGTATGTGGCTTGGACGGACATGGTGGCGAGCACGGAGTCGGGGCAGGTGAGGATGTCGTTCGGGAGGAGGATGAAGTCCGCGTATTTGCCGACCTCGAGGGAGCCGACGGCGGTCTCCATGCGCCCGGCGCGGGCGGCCCAGAGGGTGAAGCCCAGCAGGGCTTCGCGCCGCGTCATGCGTTGGGAGCCGTACCAGCCGTTGGTGTAGCGCTCGGGGACGTCGGTCGCCGTGGTGTCGGCAGTCTGGAACTGCGCGGTGATGTCGGCCTGGGATGCGGGGGCGCCGTGGGCATCGCGGCGGGTGGAGGCGGCGAGGATGCCGGCGAGAGGTCCCGGGCGCTCGATGGGGAAGTCGCTGCCACAGGGGATGAAGGAGCCGGCGTCGAGCAGCGAGCGCCAGGCATAGGCGCGGCGGACGCGGTCGGGTCCAAGGCGGGCCTCGGCCCAGCGCATGTCGGAGGTGCAGTGGGTGGGCTGCATGGAGGGGATGACGCCGAGGGCCGCGAAGCGCGGAATGTCCTGTGCTCGGAGCACCTGGCAATGCTCGATGCGGAGGCGGTGGTCCTTCGTCTTCGTCTTGGTGACGGCCTTTTCATAGGCATCGAGCACGAGCCCCACCGCCGAATCGCCGATGGCATGGACGCAGACCTGCATGTCGGCCTTCATGGCGAGCTCGGCCTGGCGGGCGATATGGTCCGGACGGGTGATGAGAAGGCCTCGATTGCGTGGGTCGTCGGCATAGGGGGCGCCGAGGAGTGCGCCGCGCGAGCCGAGGGCGCCGTCGGCATAGAGTTTGAGCCCGGCGACGACAAGCTGATCGCGTCCCCAGGTGGTGCGGCCGCGGAGGAGCTGCTGCTCCCAGTCGGGCCCGTCGCCATCGATGTAGCCGAGGAGGCGGAAGGGAAAGCTGTCGTCGGCGATCATGGAGCGGATCACCGTCACATCGCCGCTGCGCAGGCCCATGTCGTGGACGCCGGTGATGCCTGCTGCGAGGCAGATGCGGACTGCGCTGGCATAGGCCTCGATCTCATCATCGCGGGAGATGGGGGGGATGAGGTTCTTCACCAAGTCCACGGCCATGTCGAGCAGCACGCCGGTGGCGGCACCCTTCTTGTCGCGGAGGATCCTGCCGCCCTCGGGATCAGGGGATGTGGCATCAATCCTGGCCACGGCCAGGGCGGCGGTGTTGACCCATGCCGCATGTCCGTCGATGCGTGTCAGGAACACCGGCTTCTTCGCGATCACCGCATCGATGTCCTGCCGTGTGGGGAAGGCCCTGCCCTTCCACAGGTTCTGATCCCAGCCACGGCCGCGGATCCAGGACACGCCCGGATGTGAGCGGACGTAGTCGGCAAGGCGTTCGAGGGCCTCCTTCTTGGAGGTGCATCCACGCAGATCGAGCATGAGCGACTCCTCGCCGAGGCCGCGCAGGTGGCAATGGGCGTCGGTGAAGCCGGGATAGACATGACGCCCGCCGAGGTCGATCACGGTGTCGGTCTTGTACGCTGCGAGAATGGCCTTGGCGGGCCCGGCTGCCATGATGCGCCCGCTGGTGACGGCCATCGCCTCCACGACGCGGTCGTTGGGGTCAAGCGTATGGATGGTGCCGTTGACGAAGATCTGCTGGACGCGCTGTGCAGTGGTGGTGACGGTCATGAGGAGCAGGAGGATGGTCGGGATGAGGAGTTTCATGGACAGGGGATTCCGTGGTGGTCAATGGCACTCAATGTAGGCCTGTTCCGGCGCGTTGTCAAGTGCCCCACGCGTGCACCGGACATGCAACCGACTGCAGGGAAGGACGCAGGGAAGACGGGCATTGGATGGTGTCGAGGCGTTGTCTGCACGCATCTGGTTGAGGATCTCACGTTCGAGGCAGGTCAGTCAGTGATGGGACATGGGGCAATTCCGGGAGGCGTCATTCTCGACGCACGGTGTTGCGCTGGAAGTGTGAATTCAAGGATTTCTTCACCATGCGTCACAGTGGTACATTGCACAATGGAAGCGTGAAAATCGTGCGGTGAGTGTATGATCCGCAATGCCTCGTGTTGATTGATTTCCGACCTTCCCACACAAATCCGGGTGATCCTATGAAGTCGTTCCCCACTCCGGGATCAATAGCATTCCCCACCTGTTGCTTCACCAACCACAACTGCATCTTCTTCTTCAGTGCCTTGAAGCCGTAATTCGCGTTTTCGGCCCTGTGTGATACGGAAGGTGAGTCATTCGAGCTTCAAGCGCTTCGCGAAGGTGCATGCGTTCATTCATTTGCGGAAGGCGCCGGGCGTGCTGGCACGTGCTGAACGGTTCGGCTCCGCGCTGATCGACAGGACGAGCGTGTTCGCCCTCCATCATCACGAAGCGATCACGCCGCAGTCATTCAGGATGCTCCTGGAAACAATGGCCAGCATCAACACGCGTCTTACGTGGTTCCCATCTCACACGCGTCGTGGAGTTCGTCCGCGCCATGAGTTGCTTCACGTCCTGCCTGGAGTCCGCATCATGCAGTGATCATGCGCAACTCACCATGCAGATCCGGAACCTCAAGCTCTCCGGCATGCCCGAACACCTCTATACCCGGCTTGTGGAGGCGCAGCAGAGCATCCCCAGTCATACAGATTCCTTGTCGATGATCCTGACTGATGAGTTGGAGACACGGACATCGCGGAAGATCACGCGCATGCGGCGTTCCGCTGGATTGGGGACAGATGAAACACGTGAGGCGTTTGATTCTGCATGGAATGCCGGCATCAACCAGAAACTGATACGATCCCTCGGAACCTGTCGATTCCACACAAACGACAACGCCATCCTCGACGTCAGTCGCGTTTCCGTGGTGCCGTGATATTGCAGATCCCGCACGTGGGCCGATCGGGGACGGAGCGTCCCCGGGTGCCCGGAGTCACGTCATCATCCATTCACCCGGTCGGCAGCTCGTGCGCGGGCCTCCAGCACGGCACACGGTGGCTCCGGCCGGATGATGCTCGCTCCGACCCGGGGCCGGGTGTCTGCCTTGACACGCCATCCCCGGTTCTGTATGTTGACGGAACTTCGCCCACTTCATGCGCACGTTCACGACAGATTCCATGAAACGATACATCCCCCTACTCATCCTCGCGGCCGCGCTTGCGTTCCTCCTGCCTCCGCCCTCCGCGTCCGCCCAGAACTTCGGGAAGAACAAGGTGCAGTACGACACCTTCACGTGGTACTTCATCCAGACACCGCATTTCGACATCTACTTCTACGAAAAGGGCGATTCCATTGCGCGCTTCACCGCTGTCGCTGCCGAGGACGCACTGCGCAGCATCAGCGAGGAATTCGACTACCAGCTCACCAACCGCATCCCCATCATCCTGTATGCCTCGCACAACGATTTCCAGCAGACCAACACGGTCAACGCCTACATGGAGGAGGGGATCGGCGGTGTGACGGAGCTGTTCAAGAACCGCATCATCCTGCCCTTCGAGGGGTCCTACAAGGCATTCCGCCATGTGATCCATCACGAGCTTGTCCATGGCGTGATCAACGACATGTTCTACGGCGGCTCCATCCAGTCCATCATCGCCAACAACATCCGCATCCAGCTCCCGCTGTGGTTCAACGAGGGGCTGGCGGAGTATCAGGCCCAGTCCGGGTGGGACAGGCATTCCGACATGTTCCTGCGCGATGCGGCCACATCCAACACGCTTCCCCCCATCCGCTGGCTCGACGGCTACTACGCCTACCGCGGTGGGCAGTCGGTGTGGTGGTACATCGCGGAGAAATACGGCCGGCGCAAGGTGGGCGAGGTGCTCAACCGCTGCCGCTCCATGCATAATGTGGACCTCGGCCTCAAGTCCGCCATCGGCCTGAACTCCGAGGAGCTGTCGGAGAAATGGCTGAAGGAACAGAAGGTGCTCTACTGGCCCGACATCGCGAAGCGCGTCTCGCCGGAGGAGTATGCCAAGCGGCTCACCAACCACACGAAGCTCGAGAACTTCTACAACACCTCCCCGGCGATCTCCCCCGCCGGCGACCGCATCGCCTTCATCTCCGACCGGGACGACTACTTCGGCATCTACCTCATGTCCACCACCGACGAGACGAAGGTGCGACGCCTCATCGAGGGGCAGAACACGAAGGACTTCGAGGAGCTCAAGATTCTCACGCCGGGCATCACCTGGTCGCCCGACGGGAAGAAGATCGCCTTCGCCACCAAGGCCGGTGCGGATGATGCGATCTTTGTGTACGACCTTGAGGCGGAGAGCACCGAGCGCCTGCCGGTGGCGGGTGACGGCATCTTCTCCGTGGACTGGTCGCCCGACGGCACGAGGCTCGCGTACGTGGGCAACAGCGCGTCGCGTTCCGACATCTGGATCCATGACCTCCGCACGCACACCACGCGCAACCTCACCGACGACATCTTCACCGATGCGAACCCCTGCTGGTCGCCCGACGGCCGCCGCATCTACTTCACCTCCGATCGCGGGGCATACCTCACCGCAGCATCGGTGCCGGCGGATTTCGACATCACGCGGCACGATTATTCGCAGTCCGACATCTACGCGCTGGATGCGGAGACGGGCGTCATCACGCGCCTGACGGACACGCCGGGGGTGACCGAGTCCTCCCCGCTTGCCGCGCCCGATGGAACGCGTCTCCTCTACATCTCGGACCGAAACGGGATCAACAACATCTTCGTCCTCGACATGGCGACGGGTGCCTCGTGGCCCATCACGAACTCGCTCACCGGCGTGTACCAGATGTCGTTGACGCGTGACGGCAACAAGCTCGCCTTCAGCTCGATGTATGAGGCGGGCTTCGACGTGTTTCTCATGAAGTCGCCGCTGACGCAGGCGCGCATCGACAGCCTGGAGCCGACGGAATACCTCCAGCGCCTCCAGCGGCAGGAGCGCTTTGCCCTGGCAGGCGACACGGTGCTCACGGCCCCGACGCCGGCGACGGAGAACGTGGTGTATGGTGACAGCATCAG
The DNA here is from genome assembly GCA_964449305.1 of uncultured Chromatiales bacterium. GTDB lineage: Bacteria > Bacteroidota > Ignavibacteria > SZUA-365 > CAYQST01 > CAYUYM01. The sequence goes on from CAYUYM010000051.1 coordinate 14,490, forward strand.
CGTGCAGCTCGGCGAGCAGAGCACGGCGGTGGACACGGCGGCCGTGCCCGCGGGGCGGCTGACCTTCGGCCGCGGCGGCGCCTCCGGGAGCACGGCCAGGCCTGCGGTGCGCGACACCTTCGACGTGCGCTCCGGGCTCACGGTGAACAAGTACAAGCTGAGCTTCACGCCCGACCTCGTCTACGGCAACGCCGGCTACAGCACCTTCTACGGCGTGCTCGGCACCACGCAGATCGGCTTCAGCGACATGCTCGGCAACCATCAGATCGTCTTCCTCTCCAACCTCATTGGCGACCTGAAGAACAGCGACTTCGCCCTGGCGTATTACCACCTTCCCGGCCGCATCGACTGGGGCATCTACGGCTTCCACAGCGCCCGTTTCCTCTATGGCGGTTCGGGGGCGTACGACTCGCTCTACCGCTACCGGCAGTATGGCGGCAGTCTCTCGATGCAGTTCCCGCTCGACAAGTTCAACCGGCTCGAGGGGGCGGCATCCATCCTCAACATTTCGCGCGAGAACCTCGACAGCTTCGAGGGCGTGGCGACGGACAAGACGGTGTACATGCTGGATCTCGGCTATGTGCACGACAACGCGCTCTGGGGCATGTGGGCGCCGGTGAAGGGATCGCGCTGGGAACTGCGGTCGATGGTGAGTCCCGGCTTCTCGAAGACGGACATCTCCTTCATCAGCTTCACGGGTGACTGGCGCAGGTACTTCAAGCTCGGGGAGAATGCGTCCTTTGTGGTGCGCACAGCAGGTGGGGCGAGTTTCGGGCGCAACCCGCAGCGCTTCTTCATCGGCGGCACGGAGAACTGGATCAACCGGACGTTTGAGACGGGGCGCATCCCGATCGAAAGCGAGGAGGATTTCGCCTTCCTCACGCCGGCCCTTCCGCTGCGCGGCTACAACAACAATGCGCGCATCGCCTCCAAGTTCGCCCTCGCCAATGTGGAGCTGCGCTTCCCGCTGGTGCAGTACTTCCTCGGTGGCATCCTGCCCTACATCCTCCAGACGCTCAATGCGGCAGTGTTCGTGGATGTGGGCACGGCCATGAACGACTTCTCCACCTTCAAGGCCTTCGGCCGCAATGCCGATGGGACGCTCGTGCCACAGGATCTGCTGGTTGGCACCGGCTTCGGCACGCGCATGTGGTTCCTCGGCTTTCCGCTCAAGTTCGACGTGGCCTGGGCCTACAATGGCGGCGGCTTCTCGGAACCGAAATACTACATCTCGCTTGGGGCGGAGTTTTAGGGGAAACGAGGAGGAGGATGTGCGGAGCGCGTTTTTTGGGGGGAAGAACAATGATGGAGAAATGACCGCATGGAAGGAGCAATGAAAGAACGGAATATTGTTGTTGTCGGTGCGACTGGATTGGTGGGGCGCACGATTCTCGAAGTGTTGAAGGATCGCGCGTTTCCCGTGGGATCGCTGCGCTGCGTTGCCAGCCCGGCCTCGGCCGGGGGCACGCTCACGGTGCGGGGTGAAGAGCATCGGATGGAGGCGCTGTCGGAGGAGGTGTTCCTGGGCGCCGATGTGACCTTCTTCGCCGTGCGCGAACCGATCTCGCGCGAATGGGCGCCCGTGGCGGCACGGCATTCGCTGGTGATCGACAACAGCAGCGCGTGGCGCATGCATCCGGAGGCCCCGCTCGTTGTGCCGGAGGTGAATGGGCACATGGTGTTCCAGACACCGCGCAACATCATCGCCAACCCCAACTGCTCCACCATCCAGATGGTGGTGGCGCTCAAGCCACTCCATGATGCGTGGCGGGTGAAGCGCGTGGTCGTGTCCACCTACCAGGCCGTGTCGGGGGCGGGTCAGAGGGGCTCGCGCCAGCTCGACATGGAACGACGCGGGGAGGACGGTCCTCTGCCGGCGTTCCCGCATCCGGTGCTCGACAACGCTCTGCCGCACATCGCCGGCTTCGAGGACGACGGCTACACGCGCGAGGAGCGGAAGATGATCCTCGAGACGCGCAAGATCATGGGCGACGACAGCATCCTGGTGGCACCCACGTGCGTGCGCATCCCCGTGCCCAACTGCCACAGCGAGGCGGTGTTCGTGGAGTTCGAGCAGCCCAGCGATCCCGCCGAGGCCGCACGCCTCCTCGCGGCGATGCCGGGGGTGGTGGTGCTGGACGACCCGGCATCGAACACCTATCCGCTGGCGACGACGGCCAACGGGCGGGACGAGGTGTTCGTCGGCCGCATCCGTCGCGACCCGACGGTGCCCTCGGGGCTTGTGTTGTGGGTGGTGGCCGACAACCTGCGCAAGGGCGCCGCTGCGAACGCGGTGCAGATCGCGGAGGTCTGGGCCGCGGGGGTGGAGCAGGCGATGGCCGTGTGACAACGCACGCGTGCTGCGTGCGGACGATGCGCTTTCGCCATGCAATCGTCACCATCGCCGCCTGACACGGGGAGAGGCCCCTTGCCATGGTGCCCACTTCTTCCGTATGTTCACCGCATCGTCAACAAATCGAAAGTCTTCATACATGTCCCAGCTCCCAACCACCGACCTTCTGCCGCTGCGCGCGGTGCACCATGTCGAGATCTACTGCGGCAATGCGAAGCAGGCGGCCTATTTCTACCGCGCGGCCTTCGGGTTCTCCATTGTCGGCTACAAGGGCCCCGAGACCGGCGTCCGTGACCGCGTGTCCTACGCATTGCAGCAGGACCGCGTCCGCCTCGTGCTCACATCACCGCTGCGTGAGCTGCAGGACATCGGCGGCTTTCTTCTGCTCCATGGCGACGGTGCGCGCACGATCGCGCTCGAGACCACGGATGCGGAGTTCTGCTTTGCCACCACCACCGTCCGCGGCGCCCGCGCCATCGCCCCGCCCACCGTGGTCACCGACGAACATGGTTCGATGAAGACCGCATCCGTGGCCACCTACGGCGACGTGATCCACACCTTTGTGGAGGTGATGGACTACCACGGGCCGTTTCTCCCCACCTTTGCCGCGATGCCCGCCGACACGCTCGCCCGGCCGACGGGACTGAAGTACATCGACCACATCGTGGGCAACATGGGCTGGCATGAAATGGAGCCGATGGTGCGCTTCTATGAGAACGTGTTCGGCTTCTCGCGCTTCGTGTCCTTCGACGACACGGACATCTCCACCGAGTTCTCCGCGCTCCAATCCACGGTGGTGGCGAACGCCAACCTGTGGATCAAGTTTCCGATCAACGAGCCGGCGGTGGGGAAGAAGAAGTCGCAGATCGAGGAGTACATCCAGTTCAACAACGGTCCCGGTGTGCAGCACATCGCCATCGCCACCGACGACATTCTGACCACGGTGACGCAGCTCCGGGCGCAGGGCGTGGAGTTCCTCCCGACGCCGGCATCCTACTACGAGACGCTGCTGGCGCGCGTGGGTTCCATCGATGAGGAGCTCGAGGCCATCCGCGCGCTGGACATCCTTGTGGACCGGGACGACAAGGGGTACCTCCTGCAGATCTTCACGAAGCCGGTGGAGGACAGGCCGACGCTGTTCTACGAGATCATCCAGCGCAAGGGCGCGGAGAGCTTTGGCAAGGGCAACTTCAAGGCCCTGTTTGAGTCCATCGAACGCGAGCAGGCACGCCGCGGCAATCTGTAATCCACGAGGCACGCCCCATGAATCTCCCACGTGTCCGCAAGCTGGCCGAGGAGGGCAGGATCGACCTGCCGAAGAAGGCCTTCAAGCGTTTCACCCGTGCGCAATGCCATGTGAACGGGCTCGCACCCTTCATCGCCGATGCGCGCGTGGTGGCCGAGGACGTGTTCAACGCCCCGGATTTCACCTTTCAACTGCGGCTTCCGGGCGCGCCGGCCTGCGGCGATCTGGTGTGCGTGCAGCCCAACGACGGACGGACGCTGCGCATCGTGGGCCGGATCCGCCGCCCCCCACCCACGTCACCAGAAGGAGACTGACATGGCACAACGTCGATATTCCTCCTGTTCCTATTGCGGCAGCAGCGTCGAGGAGATGCTCGTGTCACTCGAGCTCTGGATCGGCGACCGGCTGGTGCTGTTCCGCGACGTGCCCGCAGGCGTGTGCGACCACTGCGGCGAGGAGTATTTTGGAGCGGACATCCAGGAGAAGCTCTTCGCGATGGCAAAGACGCAGCCCCGTTCGGTGATCGAGGTCCCCGTGTTTCACTTCTCCGACCCCCTCACCGCCGCCAAGGCGGAGGCGGGGCGGAAAAAACG
>CAYUYM010000052.1:0-12733 GCA_964449305.1 uncultured Chromatiales bacterium
GGACACCTTCAGGCCGAGGGCATGTTCCAGGTTGGGGTAGTCGAAGTTCGCCTTCCATGCGAACCAGGCGATGAGGAACACCGCGATGATCGCGACCAAGGCGGAGAGGATCGTGCGATGCCGACGGAGGAATTCGGCAGACAGATCGAGGGCGTTGCGCTCCTCCACCATCGCGAGGAACTCATTGCCGAGGCTGTCCGAAACGCTGCGCACGCCGACGAGCAGGAGAGGCCGCATCGGGTGCTCCGCGCCCAGGGTCCGGAGCAGCAGCGTCGCCTGCTCCAGATGCCCGGCTGGAATGGCGACGCGCTCCACATGCGAGAAGAACACGGTGCGGAGCTTGGCCTCCACCGTCTCCCAGCGGCCGTCCTCCACCAGGCCGTTGTCGTCCACACTGCCGATGAGAGCGGTGGCGGGAGGTATGCGCCATCGGCGGCGCAGGTTGAGGAGGGCCGACACGGCATGGACGCTGCCCACTGCAGCGGCCAGTCCCAGCGATCCACCTCCGAGGGTGGCCCGGCTCACGGCGTAGGAATACGCGAGCGCGAGGCGCGGCGTGGATGCTCCTGCCGCCTCTGCGAGGAAGCCCCGTGCCAGCACAAGCGCACGCCGGAGCTGCACCGTGGTGGCCGCCCCCTCCTCCGAGAGCGTGCCGGTGAACTCCGTGCGATCGTTGGCCACTCGTGTCGCGCTGATGCGCAGTCCGAGGATCACCCCCAGGGGCTCGCCAACGCCGCCCTGGTGGAGCAGCACGGTCTGCACCTGCCCCTCGTCGCGGAGCTGCCGCCACTCCGCGGCTGCGCTGCCGCAGACGTCGTGAGCCCCGCATGGGGGGAGTGCCGCACCATAGGCGATGAAGCGCGCATGCGGTGTCTGCCCCGCCGCATGGATGGCCATCCACCCCGCGTCGTCAACCTCCCGCGTTGCGAGGCCGTGTCGGCGGAACAGCTCGTGCAGTTCGCGCAGCTGGCCCATCTGCCCGAAGTTCCGTGCACATTTCCGCCACGCAATCCGCTGCGTCTCCCCGTCCCCATGCTGGAGGTGGAATTCCACACAGGCTTCCCAGAGATGCAGTTCGCCATGCTGCACATAGGGATGGCGCGTGAGCGCAGCATGGCGCGGCGCCAGCTCCTGAAGGTAGGACCACATCCATGCCGACGGCAGCCCACGTGTCTCCCGGATGAATTCCGTCGCCACGCGCCATTGTCCCTGCACCGATGTATCGTGCTCGATACGTCGCCAGATTTTCCGTGCGGCGGAATCCAGATCGCCGGGAGTCGTTGGTATTGGCATGCAGAGATTTCGGTGGATTGATGAGTGTGGTGACAGACGACAGCATCCCTGCTGTCGTCCACCTCGCGATGGAGTGAGGCCACATCGCCTTCAAGATAGGAAGTGGTCGGGGAAGATGGAACTGTGGGCGAAAAAAATGAGATCACGGATGACGATGAACCACGGCTCCCGAAGAGCCGCTGCTGCGCATCGCCATGCGTGATGTCAGAGTCGGTTGGTTTCGGCTGCGTCAGCCCGTCAATGCAGGGGAAATGAGAGGGTCACCGCCATGGGTTCGATGTCGATGCCCGAGGGCCCGATGTCGAAACGCCCGTCCTTGTCCGGGATGAACTCCCGGTCGAGACCACTGAAGCGGAGACGGACGACACCGTAGAGCTTCGGGTCCACGAGGAGGGACCCGATGAGGAGGTGCCGCATCCTGTCCTCGAAGACGCGCACAAGCGCCTGATCGTCCTCAAGGTACCATGTCCGGCGGAGATCCAGCGATCCGGAATCGGTGTGTGTGGCCGCGGCCAGGCGAAACACACCGGGAGCCTCGAACTGACCGTCCTCCTGCACCTCGTCTTCGAGATCGCGAAGGAACGCCAACTGTTCCCGACAGAACGAACATTTGGACAGATGCGGGTCCGTTTCACCCCGCAGAGCGAGAGTGACGAGCCTTTCCAGGGAGATGTGTCCTTGCAAGTCGTTCATATCATACCTTCATCGCTGATACGTCAGCCCCTTCGCGATATAACAGCCTTTTACCCACGGTGGTGAGAATCTTGTTGAAAATGTATCCGGTTCTGTTGTGATATTCCTGGCGGTAACGCGCATGGGTGAGGTCGGGGATCTGGCGCTTGAGGTAGACGTAGTGGCTGTCGGTGTCGCCGTGCATGCCGTCCACCAGATATTCCCGCGCAGCACGCAGCACGGCATCCCCTTCCTGCTGTGACAGCTTTCCCTCCGCGACGAACCTGCTGTTGACCCAGATCGCCATTTCATTGATCACCGAGTCGATCAGTTCCATCACCCCGTTCGTTCCCTCCGACTCCTCGAAGGAGGTGTGGGGCGTTTGTGCATCTTCAAATCCGCGGTTGACACGGCACATGATCAGTTGAAGGAAATCGGATTCACGCACAGCCACACGCACGTCGCCCAAGGCATCGAGTGCTTCGAGCAGTTGCTTCAGCAGGTCGTACTCCGAAGCATCCCGGTGATCAAGAGAGGAAAAGAGCTGCTCAAGCTCGTCGAAATGCATCGCTTCAAGAACAAGGCTGTCCATCCTGGCTGCCGGGAGGTAGAAACGCCCATCGCCGCCGATGACCTGGATATGGTCCTTCGACCGGGAGACCCACTTCCGCAGGCGCTCCCGAAGCTGCCCGCGGACGGGATCGGCGTGGGCGAAGTAGCGCCCGAGGCGCTGATGCACGGTGGTGATGAGCACGGCATGAAAGGCTCCCAGTCGCGACACCTGCCCCGGCGGATTCTTGGCGATGGTGGTGTTCATGCCGCGGACAAGCTCGGCGCAGGGGCCCGTGTCCCCGTCGGCCAGCGTCTCCGCAATGATGTCGAAGCCGATGTCCTCGATGGTCAGCCCGCTCGCTTCAAAGCTGTAGCCACGGGAGAAGGTGATGCGACGCAGGAGTCTGACGGTAAAAGCCACGGCGAGATGCACGATGTTGTGAACATCGAGCATGTCGGCGCTGCCATCCGCCAGCCGCGAAAGCAGCTCTTCCTGTTCATCAAGTGATAGTGGTGTGTGCATGGTCGGAGGATGTCCTGGTTGCAGGTGGCGCAAATTACCATTTCCGGCCGGGAAATGGAACAGCGCCCCGCAAGTCTACACGTACATCCAGCGCTTCACCTTTTTGGAGGGCGTCTTTTCGAAGGGTACGGGGTGCAGTTCGATCAGCTTGAGATGTGACCACGGGGGAAGCTTCCGGTTCACCGCTGCGCGTATCGCATCCAGGATGCGGCGGGTCTCCACCTCCCAATTGATCTCCGGGACCTTGTGATCTCGCCAGAAGGCTTCGAGCTCCTCACGGTTGAGGAACACGGCTGCACGCAGGATGGCATCCTTCATGTACACAAAGGCCTCCTCCACGAAACGATGCTCATGGATGAGCTGCTCCACAGCCTCGGGATAGGTGTTCTTGCCGTTGGAGTGCACCACCATCGTCTTGATCCGGCCACGGATGAACAGAAAGCCGTCGGCATTCAGCACGCCAAGGTCTCCCGTGCGCAGCCAGCCATCCGGGGTGAAGGGCTGCACCGGTGGCTCCGCTCCTTCGCGCACCTGATATCCCGCCATCACATTCGGGCCCTTCACCTGCACCTCGCCCTCGCCGGTCAGGGGATCGGGGTCACCGATGCGCACAGCGACGCCGGGGAGCGGACGGCCACAGGACCCGTGGGCGAATTCCGCGGGCACCGTGCCTGTGACGAGCGGTGCGGTTTCTGTGAGCCCGTATCCCACGGTGTAGGGGAAGCGTGCCTCGCGGAGAAAGTGTTCCACGTCCGGCGCCAGCGCCGCGCCTCCGATGCAGAGCATCCGCAAGCGTCCGCCAAAGGCCGCGAAGAGCTTCCGCCCGGCCACGCGGTGGAGCGTGCGACGCACGGCGGGGATGCGGTACAGGGTCCGTATCACCGCGTTGCTCCGGAATTGCGGCAGGATGCGGTTGCGGTGGATCTTCTCCACCACCAGCGGCACCGCGAGCATCACGGTGGGCCGCACCAGCTCCAGCGCCGGCAGCAGCGTTGCGGCCGCGGGCGGCTTGCGGAGGTAATGGATGGATGCGCCATGCATGATCGGGATGATGAGCCCGAGCGTGCACTCGGTGGTGTGCGCCAGCGGCAGAATCGAGAGCATGCTGTCCTCCGGCGTCATGCCACCGATCATCACCCCCGTCGCGACCGCGTTGGACACGAGGTTGCGATGCTGCAGCACCACGCCCTTCGACAGCGACGAGGTGCCTGAGGTGAAGATGAGCGCTGCCGTGTCGGTCTCGCGCACATCGGTGTTCACGACATCGTCCCACTCCACGTCGGCATGCTCCGGCACCACCGCTCCCGTGCCATCGGCATCATGCACCACGGCAAAATCCTCGATGCGCATCAGGGTCCGGACGCGTGCGGGCAGCACCGGCAGCAGATCCGGCACGAAGCGCCCGGCGGCAAGCACCACCACACTCAGTGAATCGTCGAGGATGCGGCGGACGTCGTCCAGGGGGAATTCGTGCATGACGGGCACCGCCACGGCGCCGATGGAAGTGATGGCGAAGAACGCCGCACCCCAGTTGATGTGGTTCTCCGACAGGATGGCCACCGCATCCCCCTGGCCGATGCCGATCGCCTTCAGCCACACGGCGATGCGTATCACCCGGTCACGCAGGCCGCCGTACGTGATGGGATCCTCCCCCGTGAAGGCCATCGCGGGTTCGTTGAGGTACTCCGACCATGACCGGGTCAGCATCGCTGGAAGTGTGAGAGGGGTGAAGGGGGATGCTGGTTCCGGTCCGGTGGTGCAGGGCGTCATTGTGTGTGGTGTTTCTCGAATGGGTGATGGGGATGTCCGGGAGGGCGACGTCCGATATGGGATGCATGGGGAGGGGGCGACGATGCGCCCCCTCCCGGTCATGTCATTTTGCTCCGAATCCCGGTGTGGTCATGTTCTCCGGCCGCAGGAGTTCCTCGAGCTGTTCCCGCGTGAGATAGCCCTTTTCGAGTGCGAGTTCGGTGATCCCGCGCCCCGTGGTGAGCGCCTCGTGGGCGATCTCGGAGCTCTTTTCATACCCGATCACGGGATTGAGCGCGGTGACGAGGCCGATGCTGCGCTCCACATACTTGCGGCAGACATCGGCGTTGGCCGTGATGCCGGTGACGCATTTGCGCGCCAGCGTGCGGCACCCGTTGCGCAGCAGCGTGATGTTGCGATAGAGGTTGAACAGCATCACCGGTTCCATCACGTTGAGCTCGAGCTGCCCGGCCTCCGCAGCCATCGAGATGGTCACATCGTTGCCGATCACCTGGAAGCAGATCTGGTTGATCACCTCGGGGATGACGGGATTGACCTTGCCCGGCATGATCGACGAGCCCGGCTGCATCGGTGGCAGGTTGATCTCGTGCAGGCCGGCCCGCGGCCCCGACGAGAGCAGGCGGAGATCGTTGCAGATCTTGGAGAGCTTCACGGCGAAGCGCTTCAACACACCGCTCATCTGCACAAACACACCGGCGTCCTGAGTGGCCTCGACCAGGTTGCCCGCCGTGACGAAGTTGAACTGGCCGAACTGGTTGAGGTGGAGACGGACACTCTCGGCATAGCCCGCGGGCGAGTTGATGCCCGTGCCGATGGCGGTGGCCCCGAGGTTCATCTCCTTCAGGAGCTGGCGTGCCTCCTGGATGCGACGGATGTCCTCCCCGATCATCACCGCCCATGCGCCGAACTCCTGCCCCAGAGTCATCGGCACCGCGTCCTGCAGCTGCGTCCGCCCCATCTTGATCACTTCTGCAAACTCCACCTCCTTGAGCTCGAAGGCGTTTTTCACCTCGCCCATGGCGGTGGTGAGCTCCTCAAGAAGCGTGTGGAGGGCAATGCGGATGGCGGTGGGATACGCGTCGTTCGTGGACTGGCTGAGATTGACGTGATCGTTGGGATGGCAGTGACGGTAGTCCCCCTTGTCACGACCCAGATATTCGAGCGCGACATTGGCGATCACCTCGTTGGCGTTCATGTTGGTGGACGTGCCGGCGCCTCCCTGGAACACATCCACGGGAAACTGGTTGTGGTATTTGTTGCTCAACAAATCGTCGCAGGCGCGTGCGATGGCAAGGCCCGTCACCTTGTTGAGGATGCCGAGATCCATGTTGGCATGCGCCGCCGCCTTCTTGACGAGGGCCAGGGCGCGGATCATGTGCGGAAGCGTGGATATCTTGACGCCCGTGATGGGGAAGTTCTCGACGGCGCGCTGTGTCTGCGCACCCCAGTAGGCGTCTGCGGGCACCTCCACGGTGCCGAGGGAGTCATGTTCGAAACGTGATGTGGGATTCTTCTTCGATGTCGTCATGTGCGTGGTGTTCCGTGATCGTGAGACATTGCCGTATCGGCCGTCCACAAATATAGCCATTTCGGGCACGGCCGCACGTGCCTGTTGCGCTTCATGCATTTCATGGATATGTTCCATGCACGTCCATCGACGCGAGGCCCGCCTCCCACACGTTTCATTGCTGCTTCTCTTCCGCCGGCTCTGCACACACCTGCGCTCCTGCCACGGTGTCGGACATGACACCGGGCGATTCATCCCACTTCATCCCAGATCTCCAAACCGAGGATCCCATGAACCGCACATCCCTCGTCCTTGTCCTCAGCCTGCTCTGCCTGGCATCGGCAGGTGGCCAGACCAACGCACCAGCATCCTCCCTCATCCCATCCACCATGAGCTACCAGGGGCTGCTCACCGACAACGCTGGCGAACCTGTCGTCGATGGGGTGTACCAGATCACCTTCTCCCTCTACAGCGATGAAAGCGGTGGCGTGGCATTGTGGACGGAAGCCCATCCCACCGTCACCGTCGTGAAGGGCCTGTTCAATGCCATCCTCGGCAGCGGCTCCCCCGCTGTTCCGCTCACGCTCGCCTTCGATCGGCCGTATCACCTGGGCATCCGCATTGGCGGCGGTCCGGAGCTGCTGCCGCGCACGCGGCTGACGTCCACCCCCTACAGCCTGCGGGCTCGCACTGCCGACGCAGTGGCCGACGGCTCCATCAGCGATGCCGCCATCGCCCCCGGGGCGGCCATCGCCGCATCGAAGCTTGCCGGCAATGTGTTGACCGAGGGCGATGTGACTGCCGGACAGGGCATCACCCTCTCCACCGCCGGGGGGCAGGTCATGATCGCAACCGCACCACTGGCTGGTGACGTCACCGGTCCGACCACGGCGACAAGCATCGCACCACAGGCGGTGACCACGAGCAAGCTCGCGCCGAACGCCGTGACGACGGACAAGATCCAACCCGACATCCTCTCCGGCATCAATGGTCTGGTCAATGATGGTGGTCAGATCACGCTGGTGGCCGGCCCCAACATCACCATCGAACCCGGCCTTCCCACATCCCACGACATCCGCATCTCCGGCGCCGCGGGCGGAGGCTTTTCCATCCCCTATGCGAACCCGGCCGGACAGCAGTCCACTGCAACACCCATGTTCTCGCTGCGCCAATCCGGGTCGGGCACCGTCGCCGCCCTGCAGATTGACAACGCCGGATCCACCAGCAATGTGCTGGACATATCGAATGCCGGCACCAGCACCGACGCCAATGGAATCTGGTCCGACGTGCAGGCCGGCATCGCCATCAAGGGCACGAGCATGGGGACGGCCACGCCGACCATCGACGCCCGGAACAACGGTGGTGGCCCGGCCCTCACCGCCACGGCACACAGCTATGGCCCCACCATGATCATCAACAACGAGTGGGAGGGGAACGGGCTTGATGTCAAAGTCTCGAGGGGTCGTGGCATCTCGATCACCATCCCCCCGGGAGGTATGGGGGAGGCCCTGGAGATCCTCAACAGCTCCACAGATCCTGGTGCCTCTGGTGTGAACGTGAGCACCCAAGCTTCCAAGGCTGTTGTGGCCTTCAACATGAGCCCCGATCTGCCAACCATCCATGCAACGAACTCCGGAGGAGACGCCGCACTTCTCGCCCATAGCATCGGCAATTCCCGACCCACGGCCATCCTGGAAAACACGGGGAGCGGCACAGCATTGCGCGCCACCAATCAGAGCGATGTCTATGCCGCCACCTATGCGTTCAATACGAAGGGCGGCCCGGGGCTGGTGGCGGAAAACGAGGGCGCCAATCCGACGCTGCGCATCCGCAATGTGTCCGCCAACACGACCGACCCGATCATCTCGGCGAGCAACAAAACCGGGGAGGTGCTCCACGTGGATGGCGATGGCAACCTCACGACGGCCGGCGATGTGGTCGGGGACCGCCTTGCCGCGGCGCGCGCATTGACGGGACCCTACCAGGGCGGTGGATACTACCGTGACAATGCCACCGTGGCCTGGGGGCATGTGCAGTCGGGTGGAGCATTGATTGCTGGGTTCAACGTGGCCTCCGTCACGCGCACCGGCGCCGGCGTGTATACCGTGACCCTCGGCTTCGCACCGTCGGTGGTGATCCCCCACGTCACCGTAGTCCAGTCCGCCACGGCCACATCCGCCCAGTTCGCCACGCTCGGCACCGTGGTCGGCACCACCTTCCAGGTCGTGATCTGGGGATGGAGCAACACCACGCCGCAGCCACGGCAGGACAGCGAGTTCTATTTCATCGTCACCGGTCGCCCGTGATGCAGCACAGGAGATCCATCATGCTTCGCACTCTTCTTCTTCTCGCAGCATTCACCAGCATCGGCATGGCGCAGCAGCGCATCCCATGGTTCGCCATCGATGCCTCCGGGACGGGCCCGGCGGCATCCGCCACGCATGTGCTGTATTCCTCCGTCGGTCAGCCCATCATCGGAACCGCCGGCTCGCAGGCGCATCGCCTGCACAGCGGGTTCCTGCAATTCCGCGCGGCGAAGCTCACCGATGTGGCTTCCACGCCCGCGGCTCCTGCCGGCATCATCCTTCACCAGAATCACCCGAACCCGTTCAATCCCACCACCTGCGTGGAATACGAGGTGCCGGAAGCCGCGGATGTGCGGCTCGATGTCAGCGATCTTCTCGGACGAACCCGCATCATCCTTGCCGATGGGCCGCATGCGCCCGGTGTGCATCAGGTCGTGTTCAACGGCGCAGATCACGCCTCCGGTGTGTGGCTCGTCACGCTGCGTGTCAGCACACGCTCATACGTGGTGCAGCGTCATCGACGGATGATCCTGCTGAAGTGACGGCATCCCGCCGCTGCGCGGCGTCTACACCACCCACAAACGTGTCTGCGGTTTCGAGAGGAACTGCACCCCCGTGTCCGTCACCCACACGATCTCCTCGATGGTTGCGATGCCGTAGCCCGCGATCGGCAGACGCGGTTCAATCGTGAACACCTGGCCCTTCTCCACCCTGCCCAGCGGCAGCGCTCCATAGCGCTCCCACTGCGGGTAGAGCCCGATGCCACCGTCGTGCGCGGCGCGCCCCACCTGGTGCCCCAGCGCATGCGGGTACTCCGGGTAGCCGTTCGACGTGATCAGCGTGCGCGCCACCGCGTCCACCTCGTGTGACACGGCACCCGGGCGGATGGCCGCGGCCGATGCACGGATCGAATCCACAATCACCTGAAAGCCGCGCTGCACCTCGGCGGGAACCGTCGTCTCCCCCTTCCGCCGGATGTACCACGTGCGCTGCAGGTCGGAACAGTAACCGTTGACCTTCACGCCGAAGTCGATGTTGAGCACATGCCCGCCGCGGATCGCCCGCTTCGTGGGACCGAAGTGCGCCCCCGCATGCTCGGGTCCCGTGAACACGGCCGGGCAGTGATCCGCCGCCCACGCGAGATCCACACCGTGCTCCCGCACGCGCTCCATGATGAAGTCCGCCACATCGCGCTCCGTCTTTCCGGGAGCGAGGAAGCCCGTCACGCGGTCGAAGATGTCGAGCGTGATGGCGATGGCCCTGCGGATGTTGCGGATCTCGGCGGGCGTCTTCCTGCCTCGCAGGGCGGAGATCACCTCCTGCGAGGAGACGAGGCGTGAGGCGTAGGGCGTGCCCTCCAGATGGGCCTGGAGCTGAAGAAACATGCCGTGCGTGAGGCCGTCGGCGATGTTGGAGTCGGTGGAGTAGTTCACCGCGATGCGCTTCGGCCGCAGGCGCTTGAACACCCGCACCAGCTCCGCGCCGATGCCCTGCACATAGGGGATGATCTCGGTGAAGTGCGCGTTCTGTCTGATCGACTCGATGTCGAGACTCCCGGCGATCACGATGCGCTCCCCCTTCGCCGTGATGATCCACGCGGTCTGCCATGTCACATGCTGCCCGACGACCATGTCGATGCAGGGATCCGGCATCGTCGCGCTTTCACGCACGAAGATCAGCCACATGTCGATCTTCTTTTCCTTGAGGATGTCAACTGCCTGGGCGATTTTTTCATCGATCATGTTCATGGATGCACCTGTGAATGATGGGGTGGGAAATGGTCACGTCCGTGGCAGGGAGGCCGCGCGCGTGGTGAGCCAGGCACACCAGGCATCGAGGCCTTCGCCGGTTGTGCACGAAAGGGGGAACACCGTGAGGGAGGGATTGATGCCGCGGGCATGGGCGATGCATGCGTCCATGTCGAACGACACATGCGGCAGGAGGTCGGTCTTGTTGATGATGAGCACGTCGGACCGGCGGAACATCGCGGGGTACTTCTCCGGCTTGTCGTCGCCCTCCGTCGTGCTCACGACCACCACCTTGTGGTGTTCGCCGAGGTCGTAGGATGCCGGGCACACGAGGTTGCCCACGTTCTCGATGACGCAGAGATCGAGCGCGGGGTCGAGCTGCTCCAGCGCGTTCTGGACGAGGTTCGCCTCCAAGTGACACGATCCGTTCGTGACGATCTGCACCACGGGCACCTCGCGCGCCGCGATCCGACGTGCGTCGTTGTCTGTCTGCACATCGCCCTCGATCACCCCGATGCGCAGCGAACCGCGCAGCCGGTCGATGGTCCGCTCCAACAGCGACGTCTTGCCCGAGCCGGGCGAGCTCAGCAGGTTGATGGCGAGGATCGCGTGCTCCTGGAAATGCCTGCGGTTCTCCGCCGCGATCTCGTCGTTCTTCTTCAGGACTTTGCGTTCAAGCGTGATGATGGGCATGGGGTCTCTCCTTGGTGCTTGGGCGATGGCGATGGGCGAAGCACGCATCATCCGATCTCATCCCAGATCCGCATGCTCGCCCGGGTTGTAGTCGATGCCACTGTCGTCGTCGCGCAGGCGTTGGATGATGAGGTCTGCGAATGCGTCGTCGTCGCAGGGGCTCTGCGGGCTGATGTCGACACGCAGCCCGGAGGTGAGGACGGGCGCGACGAGATGAAGCCCGGCGACGGCGATGAGGATGGTGGCCTGTTTGAAGACGGGGATCATCGTGCTGAAGCGACGCACCTCGTCGGCATCGAAGAAGACGATGCAGTCGATGACGCCATCCACGAGGCGGTCATCGATCGCGCGGATGGTGGCGGGTGCCGGCGGGTGCACGCCGTAGAGCGGCACCACGTTGAGGCGCGCGCCCGCGTCGGCGAAGGCCTGCGCCAGCCGTGTGTGCGGGTCGGCGCCCGCGAGTAGCAGGTGGTACTGGTTCTCGACGAAGCCAAGCTGCGGGGGGACGGCATCGCCGTCTGCGTCGATGGGCAGCGCCGTCAGCCCGCCGTCCGTGAGCGGCGCCTCGGTGCCGGCGTCGATGTGGAAGGCAGGTGGCAGCTCGTCGAGCGTGAGGCCGTGAGCCTCCGCCGCCTCGCGGAAGAGGAAGAGAGCGACCTCGTCGGTGAACAGGATCGCGCTGTAGAGACTGATGGCGTCGAGCGCGTCGAGCAATCCCTCGGACGGCGGTGTGGGAACGGCACGCGGACCAGGCAGCGTGAGGAGCTCGAAGCCGGCCTCGCGCAGGCGCGTGACGAAGCGCGCGTGCCTGCGGCCATGGGTGTCGATGAGAAGCGTCTGTTGAAAGGATGACATGCACGGTCCTTGCTGTGGTGGTGCAAACTACACATTTGCGGACACAGGACACATTGATCACGCGGCGCAATTTTCTTAGTTTGGATGCATGTCGTACCCACCATACTCTGGAGCCCTCATGTCGGAAGAACTCACCATTGAAATGCAGATAGAGAAGACCATCGATGCGGAGATCCGCCCCTTCATCGAGATGGACGGCGGCAGGATCCGCTTCGTCGAACTGCGCGACAACATCGTCTACGTCGAACTCTCGGGCGCCTGCGGCCACTGCCCCGCATCCACGATGACGTTGAAGGGTGGTGTGGAGACGGTGTTGAAACGCCGCTTCCCCGAGGTCCACTCCGTCGAACTTGCTGGACTCAACGCGGCCTTCCATCATTGACTGGTGTGTGGCTCGGTGGTGGACATGCATTTCAGCCAGTATTGACGGGCCTTTCCGCACACACACCGTGTCATCCACCCACCCGCCTGCCACACGACCCGTCCAGCACCATTGATTTTACACGTCCGGACGCATGCTGTCCGGAATTTTTTGTTGCTCCGATGCCGTTTATGTATGGACAATGATGAATGTTCTTCACATTTTTGCAGAGCATGAAATTGTGAAGGCATTGTCTGCGTTTTCCCCATCACCACATAGGAGGCATGAATGGCAGCAAAACCGAAAGCAGAAAAGGCAGTGAAGCCCGCGGCGAAGCCCGTCGCAAAGGCCGCCGCAAAACCGAAGGCAGCCCCGCCAGCCAAGCCCGCCGCCAAGCCGGCAGCCAAGCCTGCTCCGAAGCCTGTCGCGAAGCCGGCAGCCAAGCCCGCCCCG
>CAYUYM010000052.1:12833-18631 GCA_964449305.1 uncultured Chromatiales bacterium
GTGACCGTCTATGGTCTCAAGACCTGCGCAACGACGAAGAAGGCCGTCAAGTTCTATGAGGGTCTGAACGTGCCGAGTGCTTTGAAGGATTACAAGGAAGTGCCACCATCGAAGGCGCTTCTTGCCGAGGCCTTGAAGAAGGTCGGCTCGCCTGCGAAGCTGTTCAACACCTCCGGTGCCTCATACAAGGAAGGCGGATTCAAGACGAAGGTCGCCACGATGAAGAAGGACGAGGTCATCGCTGCGATGATCGCGGATCCCATGCTCATCAAGCGCCCGATCGTGAAGGCCAAGAAAGGCATCGTCGTCGGTTTCGACGAGGCCGCCCTCAAGGACCTTGCCTGACGCCTCGATCCCACCCTGTCGCCGGCACAGCCGGCACGCCGCCGCCGCCATCTCCATGACGGCGGCGGTTTCGTTTCGGGGGGTCAGGGAAGTGTCTCCTGCGCAATCTTCTCCGCCTGCTCCGCGCGAAACGCCTCAAGGCTGGCGCGCAGCTTCGGCCGCTTCACCGAGAGGATCGAGATGGCCAGAAGCGCGGCGTTCACCGCCCCCGCCTTTCCGATCGCCAGCGTCCCGACGGGAATCCCCGCGGGCATCTGCACGGTCGACAGCAGGGAGTCCAACCCGCCGAGCGACTTCGTCTCCATCGGCACGCCCAGCACGGGCAGCACCGTGTGACCGGCGACCACACCCGCCAGATGCGCCGCTCCGCCGGCTGCGGCGATGAACACTTCCACCCCACCATCCACCGATGCCCGCACATGCTCGATGAGCATCGCCGGCGTGCGGTGCGCCGACAGCACGCGGCAGACATGCGGGATGTTGAAGCGTTGCAGCGTGTCTGCACAATGACTCATGATCTCCCAATCGGATTTGCTGCCCATGACAACGGCGACCAGGGTTTGGGGTGTCGGCTTCGCACTCATGATGATCTCCTTGCTGATGCGTGGAACAGTGGTATGCAGGTGTGATGGTGATGCACCCTCATCGGATGCTCACCGGGAAGTCCCGGTTCACATCGGTGTCGAACTGCGTGTCGTTCTTGTTCAGACTGTCGTAGTGGCGCAACACCACATTGAGAAGTCCGCTGGCTGCGGGACCGGGCGTGACAACAATCGTGAAATGCAGGCCCACATCAAAGCCCTTCTCATCCTTGTCCAATCCGCTGATCAAAAGCCGTGTCGCATCCACACCACCGAAGGGAAGAAAAAGAAACACGTGCCCCTCCTTCTCCAGCTCAATGTCGTGCGTCACGTCCTCCACCGTGTCCGCGGACTCGTCGAACAGCGTCACGGAACACCGCCATGTGGTGCCGGCAGTCAGATCCAGAACGCCCTCCGTTTCGGGGCGCCCCTTCACGA
Source organism: uncultured Chromatiales bacterium (assembly GCA_964449305.1). Classification (GTDB taxonomy): domain Bacteria; phylum Bacteroidota; class Ignavibacteria; order SZUA-365; family CAYQST01; genus CAYUYM01. The sequence goes on from CAYUYM010000052.1 coordinate 14,198, forward strand.
CGCTGGTGTCGCGCACGGTGGAACGCACGGTGTCGGTGGTCGCACCTCCCTGCGCATCAAGGCGCACACAGGTGAGCGTGATCGTGGTTGCCGGCGGATGCTCGTTGTTGACCGGCGGGGATGAGGGATCCCCTTCATTGCATCCGGCGATGAGAAGCAGGACAAGTGACAGTGTTGAAAGAGCCGGGAGGAAGCGTGTGTGCATGACAACTCCTGAAGAGGGTGAGGTGGTGATGGGGGGCGATGTGAGAGTATCGGGCACCTGATGATGCGGTGATGCGGACGGCCCTGCCTCACTTGGGGACACGGCCAAAGGGGATCTGCAGACGCAGCACGATGTCGCGTCCGGGATCGTCAATGAAGTAGCGGAAGCGGCTGAGGTAGTCGCGGTAGGCGACGTCGAAGAGATTCCTGATGGACAACCCGATGTGCATGATGGTGGACAGCAGCGCCATCTCCGATCCGGCATCGAGATTCACCAGGACATACCCGGGCGGTGGTGGCGCATAATCCGCCATCGAAGGCACACGCGTCTGCCGCGGCACGGCGAGGATGGACAGCTCGGCAAAGGTGCCGCTCATCCATGCGGGAGCGGGAAGGTGCACATGCACGGCCGCGCGCCAGCGATCCGCCGGCATGTGGATCAGCGGCTCGCCGGTGCTCCGATTCCCGCCACGGACAATCGCCGTGGAGCCGCTCACGCGCACATCCTCCGTCACTTGGTACAGCACCGAGATCTCGCCTCCCGTGAGCAATGCATCGGTCTGCCCGTATCGGAACGTGGGGAACGCCCCGCGCAGCGTGAGCGTCGGTCGCGTATCCGGAACGAGCATGATGAAATCCGTGATCGCGTTTGCATAGGCGCTCACTTCGGCATGCACCACGTTGAAGTCGCAGGTGAAGGTCCCGTCGATGGAGAGACTGCGCTCCGGCCGCAGGAGTGGATCACCGATCTCGTACTGCGCCGTGCCGTGGTGCACACCATCGCTGTACAACTCATTGATCGAGGGCGGACGCCAGGCCGTGCCGACATTCACAGCTGCGGACCAACGCTCGGAGGACTGCCAGATCATGCCAAGAACCCCGGAGACGCTCGAGTGGTCGATGGTCGCATCCGTGATGTTCTTCGGGGCATAGGCGTAGACCCGCGTGCTGCGCTGATCCCAGCGCACACCACCGTTCAGTGTGAGAGCCCCGGCTGTCCACGACTCCATGAGAAACGCCCCGCCGCCAAGGACGCGCGAGTTGGGGATGAGGAAGGCGAGGCTGTTGCCGACGCTCACCTGGCGGATGACGCTGACACCGGCTGATCCGAAGAATCCACCGATGGGGTCGTGCCGGAATTTCACCTCGCCACTGGACGATGTGAGTGTGAGATCGAAGGCAGGCGAGGACGAACCCGTTCCCAGCGTGTCGAACCAGCGTCGATGCGAATCGAACTCCTGCCGGTGGTTCTGCTGCATCCCGACCTGTGCCTGCACCTGACCGACACCGGGGATGATCCACCCGCCCTGGGCGGAGATGCGATCGTGAGAAATGACCTGCCGGGGCGCGAGGATGTCGTAGCTGAACGGGTACTCCTTGAGGGGCTGCCCCGCGGCAATCGCGCGCAGGAGGTCGTCGGAGTTGCCGATGTGCGATCCCGGATAGATGCCGAGCTCGGTGCCATAGGTGGATGCAAGCACCGACAGTTTCACGCGGTCGCCCGTCCACCCTGCGGTGACAGCGCCATCGAGTTCATCGAAACCGCTGTTGCCGATCACGTGATCACGCGCGCGTGAGGCGCCGGCGCGGCGCATGCTTCCCTGCACGCGCAGAGACGCCCCGGGGAGCAGCGCTGTCGCGCCCTCCAGCATGAGCGATGCGGCCCCCTGGCTGTTGTTCGAGAATCCGTTCAGCGACAGGGTTCCTCCGATGCCGGGATGCCGGGGCAATGCGCCCGGTTCGATGCGTATCACCCCGCCGATGGCACCTGCTCCATACTCCACACCGGCGGCCCCCTTGATCACCTCGATGCGCTCGGGTGCGAAGGGATCGATCTCCGGTGCATGCTCCCCGCCCCACTGCTGCCCCTCCTGAGTCAGGCCGGCGTTGACCACCAGCACACGCTGGCTGTGCAGGCCGCGGATCACCGGCTTCGCGATCGAGGCGCCCGTCTGCATGAGCGCCACACCAGGGATGTGCTCCACGATCTCCCCGAGTGTCTGGCCGCGGTGCCGGTCCACATCCTCCGGGGCCATCACAGCCGTGGGATGCGTCGATCCGATCAACGGGGCATTCGCCTCCGCCAGCACCTCCACGGTGGGCAGTTCCACGTCCATCGCCGCCAGCCGGAACTCGCGATGCACATCACGCGTGAGCGTGATCTCCTCCACGTGCGGTCGGTGACCGATGTAGCGGACCGTGATGGTGTGAACACCGGAGCGCACGTCTGCCAGAACGAAGCGTCCGTCGATGTCGGTCATCGCGCCGCGTCGAAGCTGTTCGATCTGTATCGTGGCACCTATCAGCGGGTCTCCCGAGGCGCTGTCCACCACGCGGCCCGTGAAGGTGACAAGGATGCCTGAATCCGATCCTGCCCTCAGCGGCTGGGCCAGCAGGAGCAGGGCCAGAAGCATGAGGGGAAACGATGCGTACCTTGACGCTGAGACGTGTGATGACGGCACGTGTCGGGCGGGGATGCTGTGACAGGAGCTCATGCCGATCGACACGTCATGCGACCGTGCGCAGTTCACATCCTGCGTCATTCGTCGACCGTCCATGCACCGTCGAACACGAGTGTGGCCGGGCCTTCGAGGTGGAGACCGGCGAAGTCCGCATTCTCGAACCCCACGCGCAGCGTGTCGCCGCCGCGTGTGATGAGCGTGATCGGCGGAGGGCATCCGCGGCGGAGAGCGGCGGCCAGGGCGGACGCCGTCGTGCCGGTGCCACAGGCCATGGTCTCGGCCTCGACACCCCGCTCGAAGGTCCTGATGAAGAGCACGCCGTCCTGCTGCACTTCCACGAAGTTGACATTGGTGCCGGCCGGAGCGAATGCTGCATGATGGCGGAGAAAGCTGCCGAGCGAATCCACCGGCACATCGTCCACACCCACCTCGTCGAGCATGGAGGCGAGATCATCGGTGAAGAGCACCACATGTGGCGCGCCCGTGTCGATGAAGTGGCAGATGAGCCCGGCCTCACCGAACACCTCGTCGGTGAGGTGCATGTCCAGACGCAGCTCGCGTGGGGGCGGGAAATACAGGCGGATGTCGTCATCACGAAGCTCCGCGGTGTAGAGGCGGTCGAGGACGCGGAAGGTGCAGGTGTCGCCCACGATGCCGTGTGCGTGAGCGAAGCGCACGGCACAGCGACCGCCGTTGCCGCACATGGCACCGCTGCTTCCGTCGGGATTGTGGAAGCACATCGTGAAGTCGGCATCGGCGCTGTTCTCGATGATGATGAGTCCGTCGGAGCCGACACCGAGCCGGCGGTGACACATGATGCGCGCGAGCTGCACGCGCATCTGCTCGTCGAGGCGCTGGTCGCGATCGTCGATGATCACGAAATCGTTCTGTGCGCCTTCAGCCTTGGTGAATGGAATCTGCATGGGGTTGTGAAGTTGTCAGGTTGTCAAGGTATCAGGGTATCTCGTTGACGATGGTGACACGGGTGCGTCGCAGGTGTCACTGATGAGATGGTTGACATGGAGGATGCAGAAGAAGGCACCGTGACGCAGCTCCCGTCAATCCACGTAACAATGTGCCAGGATCCATCGTGCCCTTGCGATTCACCGGCCAGCCCCTGCGTCGGCACACTCATACCGCCATCCTGTCGTCGCCGATGAAGCAGCGGCTGCGGACGAGGGAGACGACGATGACGCTGCCGATGGCGGTGGAGCCGACGAGCATGAGCATCACCATGATCTGGTATTTGACCGCGGTGAGCGGATCGGAGCCGGCGATGATCTGCCCGGTCATCATGCCTGGGATGGAGACGAAGCCCACACCCATCATGGCCGTGATGCTCGGGAGCATGCCGGCTCGGATGGCATCGCGAAACGCCGTGGCGGAGGCCTCGAGGTGCGTGGCGCCGAGGCAGAGCAGGAGTTCCACCTCGTCACGGCGCTTGGTCAGATCCCCCATGAGCCTGTCGAGCGCGATGGCGATGGCGGTCATGGAGTTGCCGATGATCATGCCTCCGAGGGGGATGAAGTACTTGGGCTCGTACCACGGCTGCGCATGGACGATGAACGACGTGACGAGAAAGGTGACGAGCACATAGCTCAGGAGCATTGAGACGAAGGTTGGCATGAACACCGGCACGCCCTTCTCCTTCACGCGTCCACGCACGATGCGGGCGGCGAAGACGATCATCACCACGAACACGGCGAGCACCACATACCAGACGTGGAGATCGAAGATGATGCGCAGCACGAAGGCCATGATGAAGAGC
>CAYUYM010000053.1:0-18612 GCA_964449305.1 uncultured Chromatiales bacterium
AACTATCTCAGCCGCTGGTACGGAATTCTCGACCTGATGGCCTGGTTGTTCCCGGTGGCGTTTCACGTCTTCAGCATCGGGCTTCAAGGGGAGCAATTCACACGGATGGCGCGCGTGTTTCGCATCATGCGCACCTTCCGACTGCTGCGGCTCCTGCGTGCCCTGCGCTGGGTGCGTGAGACGATGCACTTCAAGAAGAGCATCACGTCATTTCTTCGGGCGGTGAACAAGGAGTTGTTGGTGGCAATCATCGCCATGCTGTTCCTGATCGCTGCCGGGACGCTCTATCTGATGGAGTTCGAGGGGCCGGTGAATGCAAAATTCCAGGAACCCATGGACGCATTCTACTGGAGCCTCATGAGCGTCTTTGGACAGCCCGAGGACGGCGAACTTGCGCATCCCCTATCGAGGTTCATCGGCATCGGCATACTGTTCTGTGGCATCATTGCCACGGGTTTAGTCACGGGTTCCATCACCACGTACATCATCAACCGAATGGACAGCAGACTCATGGGCAAGGAACGCATCACCATCACGGATCATATCGTCATCTGCGGCTACAATTCCCGGCTGTCGGAACTCATCCAGCAGATGTTTGCCGGCAGTTCGCGGGTCGACACAATCGTTGTCCTGTTTGACCGGGACAATGAAAAGGAGGACATCATCGGGGATCTGAATCTCGGGGACGATGAGTCCGGAACGTCCCGCAAGGTCATCTGGGTGAAGGGCAACCCGCGCTCATCGGCCGATCTGGAGAAGACGGGTGTGGAGCATGCGAGGAGCGCCATCATCCTGGCCGATGAGACAAAGGGGCTCGAGGACGAGGAGGACCGCGATGCACTGTCGCTGATGACGCTGGAGGTGATCTCCGACTACCTCGAGGACCGGAAGAAGCATCACGCGGTACACGTTGAAGGTGGAGTCGCCTCACGGGTGGTCAGGAAGATCGGAGCGGCACGGATGGTCAGGAAGATCGGAGCGGCACGGATGAAATGGAAGCACAGTGAGTGGAACTGGCGGGCATTGACGGGGGAGGAGGAGATCACCTTCATCGGCGACACGAAGGGGCGGCCTGCGATCACGATCGAACTGCTGTGCGGCGAGAGTGTGCGCGTGGCAAAGCGTCTGAAGGACCATCATGGACGGAACAAGGTGGATCACATCGTGTATGCGGATGATCTCGTCTGCAAGTACATCACACTGGAAAATGCCGGGCACGGTGTTGCGGATGTGTACGACCACATCCTCGATCCCGTGAGCGTGCACATTGTGCACCTTCATGTCGATGTGACCGGTTTCACCGATTCCGAACTGGATGTGCAGGCGTCACTGAACCGACGCGAGCCCGATGGACGACTGCTGGAAGCTGTCAAGCACGGCGTCGAGGCCAATGGACTTTTGTTCATGGGGCTGCGCATCCCGGCACGACTTCTCTGGGGATGGTTGCGGGCCGAGGATGCGACAGGTGGCGAGAGGCAGCAGCTCCGCAGGGACCGTGCAGAGATGTGCAAGAACGATGAGTATCTGCTTCCGAAGATCAATGAGTTATGCATCAACGTCACCGGGGACCGGGCCATGACGATCGACAGCATTGTCGCGGTCGACGGTCTGGATGCAGGGGGCATGAATGCCGATGTGGAAACGGAGAGAATCCGCAAGGCGTTGAATGTGGACACGTCCCACCTCACCATGCTGCATCCGGTGCAGCGTGGAAACATGGTTCGCGATCTGCTGCGCTACTCCATCCGGAATCCGGAGCGCGGAAGCACCAGGGCGTCACTGCCGCTCATCGCCCTGGGCCTGTCCGCGGGCAGGCGCATGCCAGGAGGGACCATCACGGTCAGGCCGGGGGGGAAGGGACAGGATGAATCATCGGTCACGTGTGACGTGAAGGTCGTGTCGGAAGAGACGCGGGCAGAGAGCGCGAGGGCACAGCGTCGAAAGAGGATCAACCGGATGAGGATCAACACGCATCTTCAAGTGCGCCCACCGATACTGGCATGGTTGCTGGGACGACGGACACCCTGACAATGATCCAGACAGTGCTGGCAGTATGTTCTCGTGGATGCAGTAGTGTCTTCCCCGTACACTGCCATCGTGCTCGACGGGGAGACGGACAAATCCAGCATCTGACGTGTGGCAACCGCAACGATCGAGAATGTCGAAGCCCCTTTTTGTAGGAGGTCTTGATGCGCCCCATCGTGTTCTGGACAATTCTGGCATGTTTTGTCATGAGTGGCGGAGTGGTGAGTGCCCAGTCGCGGCAGAAGCAGCGGATCGAGCATCTGGATGACATCGTCGCGAGTGTCGATCTGCATCTGGGATGGTCTGCGTTCCAGCAGCTGCTGTACAACATTGGCAGGAGTGACTACCATCTGCTTGCCCGCACGCTTGCCGCCAACGCCGCAGACCAGGAAGGCGCGAACGCACTTCGTGCGCTGCGCATTGCCCGTACTGCGGGCATCGACGGCATCGGCGAGGAGACCTGCCGGATCCATTTCCTGGACCGCCTGATGCGTGAGGTGTGGAAAACCGAGCAGGGTATGCCCAAGGCGGAGGCGGAGCGACGCGCCATCGTGATGGAGCGGCACTACTGGGCCGCGGATTCCCTTGCCCGCCTGGCGGGCTATCGAATGGGCGAGCGCGACATGCAGGCGGCGGTGGCGTTGTATGACTCGGCGGCGCGATGCTTTCGCGCTGCCGGGGACAGCGTGATGTCCGCTCTTGCGATGCTGCGCCGCGCCGATGCCGTGCTGAGCATGACCGGTCGGGAGGATGAAGCCGGAGCGATCGTGAAGCAGGCGAAGGCCATCCTTGTCGCACAGCGTCATGCTCCGGGCCTCGCGCTTCTCGACCTTCTGTCGGCGCTGGCCAACGAGCGTGGACATCGATACGCGGCGGCGAAGAAGGGCGCGGAGCGGGCCCTGGCCTGGTTCCAACGCAACAACGATGCCATCGGAGCGGGGCGCGCGTCGCTGCTGCTCGGGAGAATCGCGCAGCGCGAGGGGCGCGGCGCGGAGGCGCGCCGGCTTCACCGACAGGCCTCCACCGCGCTCGCATCCGTTCATGCGGTGTGCCCCTTCTCCATCGTGGAAAAATGGATGGGGGACGCCGCTCTCGGCGAGGGACGCCTCATCGACGCCCAACGCTGGTATGCCGGCGCGGATCACGATCGTTTCCATCCGTTGACCCGGCTTGACCGGGTATCCATGCGGCTGGCGGAAGGGGGTATCCACCTCCGTCGTAACGAGGCGCGCGCGGCAAGGGAAAAGTACCTCATCGCCCAGAGAAATTCGGCTGCCGACATCGAGCCCTCCACTGCAACAGCCATACTCACCGGCCTCGCGCGGGCGGAATTCCTTGCCGGCTCCCTCGACACCGCCTTTGCCCGGTGTCGCGAGGCACGCGCTCTGGCCGAGCGGCTGCGCGATGATGATGCCCGGGCGGATGCGATCTCAATCGATGCCGGTATCTATGCATTCCTCGCAGACACCGGGCTTGCCGTCTCCGAGTATCGGCAGGCACGGGAGCTCTACGCGGAGACCGGCAACATCCCCGGTCTGGCCGGAGTGGATCTCGCGCTTGCCCGGTATCTGCGCGACGGGGCACAGCGCGACCAGCATGTGTCCGCCCTGTACCGCGCCGCCGCGAGCCTGCTCGACACGCTTCTGCTGGCGCATGCCCACGTCATCACCGCGGACATCGGGAAGGGAACATCCGCCAGCATCGATGCTGAGTATGCCCGTGCCAGGGAGCTGTTCCTCCACGTTGGTGATCTGCACGGGCTTGCATCCGTCACCATCAAACTCGGCGACAGGGCCTTTGCGCGCAACGACCGACTCACAGCCCTGCATCACTATGACAGCGCTGTCGCCGTACTGCGCAGGATCGACGCCCCCGAGGCGCTGGCCTACGGCTGCATGCGGAAGGCGACCATCGAGATCATGCGGGGGCGGAAAGCCGATGCCGGGACCTGCTATGCCCAGGCGATCGAGGCGCTGGAACATGCCCGCCGCCGCATCGATCTCCCGCGGCTGCGCCAGACCTATTTCGCGAAAATCGTGGACTGCTATGTGGCGGTTGCCGAGTACATGATCGACTGGGTCGACACCAAGGACTTTCACTACCTGGAGTTGATGAAGGCACGGAACCTGGCGGACAACCTGACGCAGATGACCGCCATGCAATTCGTTCCCGTGGGGTCGGCGGAAAAGGCCATGCTTGAACGCATTGCCACGGACATCGAGATGTTTCACGGTCGGCTTGCCTATGATGCAAATCCCCAGGCGTTGCAGGATTCCATCACCATGCTCAAGCGTCGTTATGACGAGCTTCTGCTGCGATTGCGATCCACATCCTCGGGAGTGGCCCTGGGCACAGAGGCGGAGACGCTCACCGCCGCAGAACTTGCCACGCGTGTTCTGCACCCGGATGAGGCGCTGATCGAATACGTGGTGTTCGATACGGTGACCTATGCCTACGCGTTCCATGATGATGTGGTGGTGCGATCGCCGCAGGTGGTGCGTGTGGACATCAGCCGGAGGGAGTTGAAAATGCTGGTGGACACCGAACTCAGGAGGCTGGCCATCGGTGATGTCACGTCGTCATTCATCAACGGCTCGCCGGTGTACGAGCGACTGCTCGCACCGGTGTTCCGTGCGCTCGCGGGTGGCCTGACCACGGTGAAGACCCTCATCATCGCTCCTGACGATGAGCTGGGGCGGCTCCCGTTCGAAATGCTGCCCGTGTCGGACAGCTCCATTGATGGCCGACCGGAATATCTGCTGGATCGATACACTGTCACATACATCCAGAGCGGTACGGTGCTGAAACTTCTGCGCAGGCGGTCTGTGGCACAGGTGGCCTCGGGGCCCCTGCTCGCTTTCGGCAATCCCGAGTATGTGCAGAAGACCGGCGTCGCAAGGCACCGGGGCGTCGGTATGGATTCCACGGATGTGAGCCTCTCCCTTGCAGCGCTCCGGTCGGAGGACCTGGAGCGGCGTTTCGGCGATGAGGTGCCACGCCTGCCCGCGTCCGGTGAGGAGGTGCAGAGGATCGGCGCCATGTTTCGAGAACACGGCGCGCGGGCCGACGTGCTGGTGCAGTCCGACGCCACGGTGGAACGGCTGAAGAGCACAGATCTGCGACAGTACACGGTTGTGCATCTTGCCTGTCATGGCGCCTTCGCGAAGGATCACCAATGCCTGATTCTCGGACGTGAAGGAGGCAGGGCGAACGGGTATCTCGGGTTGACGGAGATCGCGGAGCTGCCCCTGGCGAACACCTCCCTTGTGACACTCTCCGCATGCCAGACAGGTGTGGGCAGGGTGATGAAGGGGGAGGGTGTGGTGGGGATGACTCGTGCCTTCATGCTGGCCGGCGCCCCGGCTGTGGTGGTGAGCCTGCGCACCGTGTCCGACAACGGAACGAAGGAGCTGATGATCCGCTTCTACCGGCACCTGCTTGCCGGCGGCATGAGCAAGGCGGAGGCGTTGCGCCAGTCCAAGCTGGAGATGCTTCGGGATGCGACGTTGCGCTTACCGGGGTTCTGGGCGCCCTTTGTGATGTATGGTGAGTGAGGGAGGAAGCGAAGGACAAATGCGGATCACGAACGATGAACGGTGGTGGAGGGAGATCCTGCCTTCTGCATGACCCCGGGCGTGTTCTGTGGGATGCACCAGACGAGCATCATCGCGAGCTGGAACGGACCGCGGTGCGGCTGATCAATGACCATCCCGCCACTTTGCAATGTGTCGCCCTGTTTTAAGCACTGCCTGGCTCGTGACTCTATACTGCATTGTCATTCATCATCAACCACCGGAGCGACCATGCCAAGCTGTACATCCAAACGCCCCAATGGCACCATCTGCGGCCAGACTCTCAAGCGCTGCAAATTCTGCGGCAACATCGGCTGCGACACCGGCAGCGGGAACTGCCCGAACTCCATCCGCGACAAGACGGGGCACTGCAGGAAGTGCGGGAAGATCCCGGAGACGCAATACGTGTAGTCCGCCCGGTGCATCGTGAACCGTTGTGAGCGGCGGACACTCTCGGCGCGGACTCTTGACTTTCCCCCCCGGTATCCGTATCATCTTTCCACAATGGTCAGGGCGGACACCCAGATACCTGCAGGAGCCCCGCTCGAACCATGTTCACGATCCTGAAGACCGATGCACCATACGTGCGCCGCCAGCGGGCACCGTACCATTTTCTGAAGCGTGCCTTTCATGCACGGCTCCAGTCGATTCCCTTCCAGTCACACTCCAGCACCATGACACCTCACACCGACACCAACCGAAACACCGTGTCTCCACCATCCCCCTCCGGTGGTGGCGGATTGGGAGTCCTCTTCCTTCTCGCCCTCATCATCACCGGTGCGCTGGCGTGGTACCTGAAGCCGGCTGCCGGACCGACGCCCGTCGCGCCGCCCGATGCCGGCCAGCCCGGATACGAGACGGTGACCTACACCTACATCAACAGCTCGGACCAGATGACGCGGGTCGATCTGGAGGTGGCGCCCAAGTCGGATGCGGACAGGGAGATCATGGACCGCAACCTCCGGAACTGCTGGGTGTTCTACGACTCCATCATCCGCGTGTCCAAGACGGACTGGGAGCTGCTGCAAACCGTGAAGGCCTACACGAACAAGGAGAACCTGATCACCGACCAGGGCCTTGCGCCGCGGGCCGGCATGGTGTCGCAGGTGCGCGTGCTGCTGGAGCAGACCTTCCAGACGCTGCGGACCGCGGCCCAGTTCAGGCTGCTTCTGAAGAATCCGCCAACCAAGATCGCGCAGGGGCAGGAGTTCTCGATCCAGCTCGGCACCGAGGGCGTGGACCCGAAGGAGATCCAGGCCATCGATGCCTCCGTGGGCAGGGCCACCTCCTCTCCCGACCGCAAGGTGTGGACCTGGACGGGCGTGCTGAGCACTCCCGGGCCCGTACAGATCAGGATCACGGGCCGGGACCGGCGCGGGCTGGGAAAGAAGAGCCAGTACGACACGACGATCACCGTGATCGTGACGCCGCCGATCCCGCGCAAGTGTCCGCCCCGTGGCGCCTTCGTCGGCGAGACCTTCAACCTCGATCTGGTCGTGACCGGCCTGGACGACGCCGCGTCCTACTCCTACACGATGACGTTGGACGGCCAGCAGATCAAGGCGGAGGCCGCCAGCGCCGTCTCGTACAAGATCCCGGACGATGCGCTGGACAAGACGCTCGAGATCGTCGCCCACTACAAGGGCCGGCCCTACGCCATGGTTTCAGACACCTGCAAGAACACCAATCAGAACGACTCGCGCTTCTCCTACAGGATCGGTGCCCCGGCCGACCAGATCGCAACGGCCATCGTCAAGGACAGGGAATATTCGATCGGCCAGCTCTTCGAGTTCACCGGGTACCGGTGCGGCGTCTGTTCGCAGGTCAACATGCGGCCGGTCCCGGTCAGCCATGTGGGCGCGACCATCGACTGCTCCTCGGCGAATCTGGAGGTCGAGGTCGAGGACCGCGTGGAGGCCATCAATACGGCCACCGGCCAGCCCATGCGCACGGTCGTCCGCTTTCGCATCACCGGAAAGCTTCCCAAGGATGGAGCGGAAGCCACGCTGCACCTCCGCGCCGGCCAGGCCCGGAAGGACATCCAGATCTACCTCGTTCCGTAAGTCCCAAGAAACGACTTCACCACGCATCCAGAGTCACCCCATGAGTTCAGATCAACCCAACACACAGGATTCGTCCGGCGCCATCACTGGACAAACGGCATCGTCGCACCCCCGCCCTCGCAAGATCGGTCGCATCGTCAGCATCCGCGGTCCCGTGGTGGAGGTGGACTGCACCTCGTCCCAACTGGTGCCCGACATCTACAACTGCCTCGAAGTGGGGTACGACGGGCGCTTCCATCCCGGCGACTGGCCGGGCAGGCGCAGTGCGGATGGCCCGCAGGTGAACCTCCCGCACACGTCGGTCACCAGCACCCTGCGTCGCCCCGTGACCATGGAAGTGCAGGCGCACATCGGCAACAAGCGCGTGCGTGCCATTGCCCTCGACGCCATGTTCGGCCTCGGCCGCGGCATGGAGGTGTGGGACATGCAGACTCCCATGACCTTTCCGGCATGCACAGAATCTCTCGGGCATCTGTTCAACGTCAAGGGCGAGTGCATTGATGAGAATCCCGGACAGTTTGCGGAGGCGGCAAAAAAGGAGGAACAGGAAACCAGGAAATCAGTTCTCAAACCCATTGTCAGTGAGCCGCTGCCGTACAATGAGATTGCTGCCAACGACACCATCATGTGGACGGGTATCAAAGTGATTGATCTTCTGGCACCGTTTGCCGAGGGCGGGAAGATCGGCCTCTTTGGCGGAGCTGGCGTGGGCAAGACAGTGTTCATGCGCGAGCTGATGAACATTTTTTCCACGATGGACGCCCGTACGGTCTATGGCGGCATTGGTGAGCGCGTACGCGAGGGGAATGAATTGTGGAAGGAAATGTCGAAAGAAGAAAAGGCCCAATCCGTGCTTGTCTTTGGTCAGATGAACGAACCACCCGGTGCGCGCTTCCGCGCCGCAGCCTGCGCCGTGACGCTTGCAGAGTATTTTCGGGATCATGACACCGATGACAATGGCAAGGAAAAAAAAGATAAACGTGTACTGCTTTTCCTCGACAATATATTCCGCTACATCCAGGCGGGATCGGAACTCTCCACACTGATGGGCCGCATGCCCAGCGCCGTAGGCTACCAGCCAACACTGGAAATGGAAATCGGTGACATCGAGGAACGCATCGTCTCGTCAACATCCGGCAGCATTACGTCCATCCAGGCCATCTATGTCCCTGCCGACGATCTCACCGATCCTGCGCCCACAGCCATCTTTTCGCATCTTGATGCGAAGATCGTGCTCTCGCGTGATATCGCCGAGAAGGGTTTGTACCCATCGGTTGATGCCATCGAGACATCGTCACGGACAACCATCGGAATGTTTTCTGAAGCAAAGGATCCTTACTTCCTCAAGGGCCAAAGTCTGGAGACTTACCGAAAAGGCTTGGAAAAAGCCGAAAGTATGCCCGACAACAAGGTTTCCAAAGATCGCCTTATCGATACAGCTCTTGTTATGGTGGAGAACTTCCTTCGTGCCATCAGGCCATTGTTGCGTGGAAAAATACCGAGCCGATCAGTGAATTTCAGCCAGTTTACGACGAAGCAGGATATCGGGCTTGCAGATGATGGTGCACACATTCATCTCATCATTGCGGACAAGGTGCGGGAGCTCCTCTCGAAGAACGTCGAAATCGAGGCAACGGTCAAGCTCCTTGGCGAAAGCGCACTCGACACTGACCAGCGCGAGATTTTTGACAAGGCCCGCCGCATTCAATATTTCTTTTCACAGCCCTTTGGCGCCGCTAGCGACAAGGCTGGCACCAAGGCCAAGCGTGTTGATCCCTGGCTGACGCTATACAGCTTTTTCTGTCTGGCATATGACAAGCGTTTCTGCAAAATATCTGTGGAGCAATACAAGGGCAAGGGCAGCATCTTTGATGTGGATGAATTTGGGAAACTGTTGGAGGGTAAATCAAATCAATCTGCTGAAGTCAATGACAAACAAACCGATGTTGAAAAAGCGTTTTTCGAAGTTTACAATGGAGCTGAGGTTCAACAGCGCTTTGAATCGTTGTTTCAATCCCAGTATGCTATTCTGGTAGAATTGCTGGGGGACAGCAATGGATGAGCGGGGTCCTATTCTCACATACCTGTTCCATGAGGCTGATGAGGAATATCCAGTTTTTGTGTGGGATGAGTTATGGGATCAGCAAAAGGAACACGAGACCGGTCCAACGTCCAAGGAAGAACCGAATTTCCTGCCGTATACCATTCCTTCCGCTTGGGGGACCACTCAACTGGCTCAACTATGCAAGTATCCGCCAAAGGATGTAAAACTTGGCTCCTATGCAGACAAGAAAGTGACCGGGTCCAGCACTCAAACAAAGCAGCGCAAGGATTCACCGCTGCTGCTGGAGGTGGCATGGTGTCTTGTGCCGATCATGCCTGCGCCTGAAGGTTCAAGGGGTGATATCAGCCGGACACATTATCCTCTGCTGCCTGGACATGCCCCACAGTTCGGCTTCATTGAAGGGGGAGCGATTTTTGCCAGAGCCGCTGATGGGCAGTTGCTGGTTGTTCCATGTGCCTCCGGTTGGTATTCGATGAATGCTGGCACGGCGCAGGAGGATGAAGGCATGAGGCATGAGGCAGGTGGCAAGGGGCAGGAGGATGAGCTTGTGATCGTGCTGACGCGTGTTGATTTGGGCGTGAAACTCGCGTCTGAAATGCAGAAACGTTTGTTGGCGCTGGACTTCAGATTGGACAAGGGTTTTCAAGAAAGTCTTATGCAAACTGTGGGGGCGACATGGATGTAGCAGTATTCCTGAATTGGTTTGTCTTGGCCGGTTTCTGCGCGGTTTGGTCATTGCTGGCGTTGTTCTCCCTCTTCAAGGCTTGGCAGGGTCAGCATGCGGTGCTGGCCGACATCCGGATCGACGGCGGCGATCAGCCAGCGGTGATTCCGCACGCAGCGGAGATTGCTCCGAAGACAGATGATGAACAAAAACGGTTCCTGTTGGCATGGTCGCGCAATCCGGGGTTGTTTCCCGGAACAACAGCGGAGGACTTTGCATGGCTCACCGCACCCGCGAGTGCTCCGCAGCAAGCCCCAACGGGTGGCGCGGGCACGCTGGATCCGAAGTACTCCCAGGCTGTCAGCGATTTTGGGGCGCGCATCCAGTCGATGAAGAAGCTGACCACCGTCGCATGCGTGCTCAGCCTCATCTTCCTTGCCATCGGTTTCATAGCCAAGTGATGGAACCAAAGACACCATGAGCAGCAAGCACATTCGCACCGAATATCTCTACTGCCTTTTGAGGCAGCATGGAAACATGCATTTGGATACGATATGCATGAGCACCATTGAGCCAAATGCTGAAACGGCCGAAACGCAACAAACAGCTGAAAAGCATCCAAGCATCGACGCGCTTCATGCTGTGGAGAAACTGGCCGTGGATTCAATGGGGTCCAGGCAGCGCGAAACCCTTGGGATGCTGGAGGCAGCCGTTGACCACTTCACGCACATCGGCATCATGCCCCACACCAATTCGGAATACCTGCTGGCGCTGTTTCACCGTCAGCGCACACACGGCATCCGGCGCCGTGTGTTGTGCGCCGAATACGTCCATGCACTCATAGACGTTGCCTGCTTCCAGGAGTCTGAGCATGCAAACGAGATTGATGGGCGCGGCAATATCCACATCACGATCGATCTTTTCAACGACCTCATGACAAAAGGTTGGAAGGTTCCTGTGATTTCATCTTCTGGAGGAAATTCTAGATCCTCAAGCGTGTACAACTCACATGCGGACGTGGAGCACACAGAAACAGCCATAGATTATATCATCCGGAAAGGCAACGATGCACGTGAATCCCTTGCAACACGGGAGAAAACCGTTGTCGAATTGCTTGAACGATACCGCACATCTGTACGTGGGGAGCATGCTGGCCATGTCTCCCATTATGTGCAAGGCATGCTTCGTGTGCTGATGATGCAGCGCAGGATGCATCTTCTTCGTGATATCGTGGATATGTTTCTCCGCCTGCGCAAGGTGTTTGTCATCAGGGTTCATTCGCCCTTCGAGATTGAGGAACACAAGAAAAGGACAATCAGCAATCTCTATAAAGCGTACTATTCCGCGTCCATGAAACTTGATCAGAACAAGATGATTGTCGATTTCACCATTAACTACAAGCCCTCCTCAAGTGACGGCGCTGACAAAGGGGCGATGGAATGTTACACCTCCGACGGCAACAAGCAGGAGGAATTGACATTTGCGATGAACCTTGTCAGGACCATGGTTCAGCCGGAGCATGTCAACCTGCTTATCAAGCGGCTCGAGGAGTGCCTCGCATCAACGACTATTAAATAATCAGTCATACAAGGTCAGTCATGAGCAACGATCCCAACATCCTCGTATTGCGAGACGTGGAACACCGACTTCGCGAATTTCTGGAGAAGGATGAGAACCAGGTTCAGACAGTACACTCTGCCACACCGCGCACCGGTCATGTCACGGAGTTTGCCGATGGTGTGGCCCGCATCTCCGGGCTCGAGGATGTGCGCGTGGGGAGCAGGGTGCTGTTCCCGCAGTCCACGGTCCGCGCCAAGAACGTTGACGAAAGCGAGCCGGTGATCTACGGCATGGTGGTGGACATCGATGAATACGATGTCGGCTGCCTCGTGTTCGGGGAGGAGCGCTTCATCAAGGAGGCGGATTTTGTCACGCTCGATGCGTACAAACCCCTGGCCCAGGCCGGGGCAGGGTTCCGCGATGGTGTGGATTTCCACAGCATCATCGACACGGAAAGAAACGGCGGATCGGGGGAACCCGTCACCATCATGGTGTCCGACGAGATGCTCGGCACGGTGGTGGATCCATTGGGGCATCGTCTCGCCGATGATTGCAGCCCGGGTGGAAACGGCACCCCATGGCGCGGCGTCGCCATGCCTTTGGAGCGTGCCTCGCTTGGCATCATCCACCGGCAGAAGATCGAATCCCCGCTGTTGACCGGCATCACTGCGGTCGACACCATGCTCCCCATCGGCTGCGGGCAGCGCATGCTCATCATCGGTGACCGGTCCACAGGGAAGACCAGCATCGCCGTGGACACCATCAAGAACCAGGTGGATGACAACACCATCAGCGTGTACGTGGCGATCGGGAAGAAGGCGTCCGAGGTGAAGCTTCTCCAGAATGAACTGGTGGCTGAACAGGGCAGGAAGAAGCTCAGGTACGTCATTGTCGCGGCCATGGCCAACGATCCGGCGCCGTTGATTTATGTGGCGCCCTTTGCCGGCATGGCCATTGCCGAGTACTTCCGGGACATCGGAAAGAAGGTCATCATCGTGTTCGACGATCTCACGCGTCACGCCGCGGCGTACCGCCAGATCTCGCTCATCCTCAAGCGCCCGCCGGGACGCGAGGCCTTCCCCGGCGATGTATTCTATCTGCACTCCCGTCTGCTCGAACGCGCCTGCCAGCCGGGCGGAGAGGTTCTGGAGGTTCGGTTGCGGACCATGATCGAGAACAATGGAAAGTGTGCGGCAGATCTCAAGCTCGAAGAAATCTATGCACCATATTTCGCTGATGGGACGGATGGCATTGCGAAACAGCTCAAGGCCACGGGCAGCCTGACAGCATTGCCGATCATCGAGACCAAGCAGTCCGACTACTCCGCCTACATCCCCACCAACGTCATCTCCATCACCGACGGCCAGGTGTATCTGGACAGCGCGCTGTTCCTCGAAGGGCAACTCCCGGCCGTGAACGTGGGCATCTCCGTGTCGCGCGTGGGCACCTCGGCACAGCCGCCGTTCATGAAGCTGGTCGCCAGGAAGCTTCGCACCTCGCTCGCCAGCTTCCGCGACCAGGAGAAGTTCGCCAAATACGGCGTGACCGACGACGCCGTGCAGCGCACCATCCGCTGGGGGCGCGTCACGCTCGCGATGCTCAAACAGGGACGCAACGCGCGGCCTCTGCTCGAGCAGATTGTGGCCACGTTCCTGGTCTCGGTGTCGCCGTTCAATCTCGTCTGGGAGAACGTTCACTTCTTTATGGACGATTACATCCCTGAGCCAAACGAGGAAACTCTACAGAACCCGAAGGCATTTGGAGAGAAAATTGGTGGCAAGAAATGCCCACCAATTAATGATGTGAAGGGCTACGTATTGAAGATTATGGACTTGAAGACACTTGAAGACCATTCGCCAAAGGAAATCCCTGAGGAACTATGTTATCTCGATCCACTCGTCTATGGGATAAGCAAGCCTGATACATCAATGCGAGACCTCGTTGGGAATCCTGTCAACAATAAAGACATCGAAGATATGAAGATGAGATTGAAGCAGTTTGTCTCCTTTGTCAAGTTGACAAATGGAATATGTATCATGGATGATCAGCAACTATCTCTTGGTGGATTACTTGAAACCTGCAATCTTGAATTCAAGAAAATTACTTTCATGTTTGAAGAGAAGCCGATAGAGATAGAATTGAAAGAGGTTGACAAGAATATCCAACGGGACCAACTTAGCAAAGACGATAAAGAGAAACTCGAAAAAAATGAGGAGGAAAACAGATCCAAGGTTGATCATGTAAAATACCTTGGTTTGGCCTTACTCGATATTTACGCACGCAGGTTCTTCACCCAGAAGCAAGCCACGATAGTATAATGGCCACGCTCTTTCATCTCCGACAGGAGCTGCAGCGCACCGAGACGCTCTCGACGATTGCCGACATCATGAAGGCGACGTCGAAGCAGCACTTCGCGCTCCTGCATCCGGCGGTCCTGTCGCTCGAGCACGTGCTGCAGGGCCTCGACTTCCACTACCGCAGCTTCTTCGCCGCAGTGCCGGACATCGGGCCGGTGGAGACGCCCGATGCCATCAGCAGGGCCGCGAATACGGTGGCGGCCCTCCTTCCGGTGGGGCTGGTGACACCATCCGCATCGAAGGACATGCCGGACGGGGCCACCGCGACGGCCGCCATCGAACGCGTGTGCCGGGTGGTGAACGACCAGCTTCGAACGCTGGCATCATCGAACGAGGATGTGGCCTCACCGGTTCGGCGCCTCATCATCACTGCGCAGACAGGGTTCTGCGGGGAGTTCGACCGGCGCGTCACGGCGGCAGTCGCAAAAACAGGGTCGCCGGTGAGCGGGACTGACATCGTTGTCGGGAGGAAGGGCGCGCAGATGCTGCGGCAGAAAGGATGCTTCGAGTATCCGAGGATCCAGGGCTCGCTCGGGGTCGATGCCGAAGGCAAGGCGAAGGCCTGGGCGGCGCCGCTGGGGCAGTTCACAGACATGCTCATTGGCGCTGCGGACAAGGATGTTCGGGACTCACTTCTCGGCCGCATCTGCTCCGATCTCACCCGACTCGATGTGGTGTGCATCCGCCTCCAGCCCGCAGGGCTGCCCGGCAAACCCGGCAACGTGTACGATCAGCGGCCTCAGGGCAGCCTGGCCGGATCCATGTCGCCCCTCCTGCCACGAGTCAAGGGCCGCACCCGGACCAGGCTGGATGGGCCACATCTTGCGTATGCGCTCCATGATCCGTTCGTCATCAACGATGCCTCGACGGAACCATACCGGATCAGCGATGATGCCAATATTCACGCGCTCATCCTCGCGACCGCAGTCATCATCATGCGCACCTACGCGCTGGTGGCCGGTTCTGCGGTGGAGGAGGCGCGCGCGCGCTTCATCGCAATGAACCAGGCAGCGGACAATATCCGCGAGCACATCACCGCGACCAAGCTCACAATCGCCCGCACACGGCAGGCCATGATCACACGCGAGCTGGTGGAGATCATCTCCGGCGCGAAGGCCTATGAGGAAGCGATGAAGTAGCGGTCAGTTGTCACGTTTTCAGCTTATCACGTTGCAGAGGGAGGATGGTTCACGACAACACGTGGAAGAAGCAGGCGTATGCAGCGACGTTGTGTCCTAGTGGTGAAAAGCCGGGCAGCCGTTTTCTGCTGGTACTCCTGCTGCTCTGCCTCACAGGCGGGCGCGGGCGGGCCCAGGAGGCCGCGCGCGACACGGTGACCATCGGGGCGTACATCAACAGCATCTACGACGTCAAACTGAATGACGGCTGCTTCACAACGGACACCTGGGTGTGGTTTCTGTACCGCAATCGGGAGCTGAAGCCTCTGGAGACCACAGAGTTTCCGAACACCAAGGAGATCAGTTCGGGATACAAGTCCTCGGAGGAGAAGGGGGGGGTGCTGTGGTCCACGATGAAGGTGAAGGCCGTGGTGAAGATGTCATGGAACATCCAGAACTACCCCTTCGACCGGCAGGTGCTCCGCATCTGGATGGAGGAAAGCGAGATGGACAACACGGCCATGGTGTACCGTCCCGACGCGGTCAACACCATGTACGACAGCACGATCAAGCTCACCGGATGGAACATCATCGATTTCGGCATCGAGACGACGGACGTCAACTATCCGACCACCTACGGCGATCCCGAACTGGCGACAGGTTCGACTTACTCGCGCGCGGTGATCCGGTTTGTACTGGAGCGGGATGGGCTCGGGCTCTTCATCAAGCTTTTCACCGGCCTGTATATCGCCTTCGCGATTTCCCTGCTTGTCTTCTTCATTGATCCGAAGGACATCGATCCACGTTTCGGGTTTTCGGTGGGAGGGATGTTTGGAGCGATCACAAACAAATACATCGTCGACGCCATCCTGCCGGACACGACCACGTTCACGCTCGTTGACATCATCCACGACATCACGTTCCTGTTCATGCTCATTTCCATCGGTCTCTCCATCATCTCGCTGTATTACGCGAAGCGCCGCAAACGCATGATTTCCCAGAAGATCGACCGCATCGGATTCTGGAGTCTTGCGGGCTTGTATATCGTGCTGAATGTGGTGGTGATCGTGATCTCGATGGACTGAGGGGCGACGACACCGCAACAGACAGACATCCATATTGATTCAAACAGGAGCACACACATGAGCGCTGAACCCACTCCACAAAATCTTGCACTCGAAAGCATCACGTACCGCGGCCGGTCGATTGTCGTGCAAAGCGCGGAGGATGTATCGTTGCCAGCGGATCATTCTGACGGTATGGACTTCATCATCCATGGAATGCAGGTACGACAGGACGGTCATGCCGTCACTCCGCTGATTGACGGCTTTTTCAGCGGGAGAGCCTATGATGGCGGATATGATGATTACTATGGCGGCTATGCACTTATCGGCGACTTCATCTTGGTCATCTATCAAAACAGACGTCGAGCACGGTTCATCAAGGAGGAGGTTTGCTCGATATGCCTCTTGGTGGAAGAAAGTCAAGGAGAGGTCACCATAAAGGAACTTGTGGAACGAAACCCACTCCTGACCACCCAATACGGGTTCTCCGACGCACTCGGGGGGCTTCACGGATGTGTGCGTGCATTTGATACAACGTTGCCAGAGGAAGGCGGCAAGGAGTGGCCTGTGACATTTGTCCGCGCTGGTTGTTACACATGGTGCCATGCCATCGATCTCGATGCCTGCGGCGGTGCGGCGCGCATCTTCACGGATTCCCATGGCTGGCGGTGGCTCTTTCCGCATGAGGGCGGGCCGCAGGCAAGCCTGGAGCAGCTCAAGGCCACGTCAGACTACGACGACTGGAGAAGAATCCAGCCCTTCGTTCGGGAGGCATCGGACAAGGAGCGGGCGCTGGTGCGCGCACACTTCCTGGCGATCGGGTATGATGGTCCGCACCGGGATGCAACCAGCGCGAACAATGAGGACTATCGTGGAACCATCAGCCGCGGCAGGCTGGAATCGCTGAAGGAGGACGCTGTTCCCGCCGAAGTTCCGGTGTTCAATCCGGACTTCGTGAAGGAGGTGTTGACCGTGTTGCCGCATCCGTTGAGGAGGACATGAGCTGAATATTGCACAGTTACAGGAGGTGGTCAAATGAAAGTACGACGAATGGCTGGTAATGGCGCATGCTTCGTATCAGCCGTCATCCTCGCGTTGCTCTTCACGGGTTGCAGCAAGGACTCTTCGGTGGACCCGGGTCCTGAGGCGACCCCCATCGTCACGATCGGATCCCAGGTGTGGATGCTGAAGAATCTCGATGTGGATCACTACCGCAACGGGGACCCCATCCCGCAGGCGACCGATCCGACGGCATGGAAAGCCCTGACCACCGGGGCGTGGTGCTGGTACAACAACGACCCGGCCATGGGCGTGATCTATGGAAAGCTCTACAACTGGCATGCCGTGAACGACCCGCGGGGCCTGGCCCCAGCGGGCTGGCATGTGGCGGCGGACAGCGAATGGACATCGCTGACAGCCTTCCTGGTCGAGACCGGTGCCGGTGGAAGGCTGAAGGAAGCCGGCACCGCGCATTGGCTCGATCCCAATGTGGAGGCAAGCAACAGCAGCGGCTTCACCGCTCTTCCGGGAGGCTGGCGCGCAGCAAGTGGTACCTTCGAAGGTTTGAAGTTTATTGGTGTCTGATGGACGTCCTCGAAGGCCAACGAGATGTACGCATGGTATCGTGCCCTTGCCTGCCTCAGCGAGTACGTGGGCCGTGAATTCGACGACAATCGTGAGGGCCACGCAGTGCGCTGTGTGAGGGATTGATGCCAGGGTATGGGTGTCGCGGTGACGGCAGGCAGCCATGCTCATTCTCAAGCAGCATTGGGACACCGTACGAAGAGGATTACAGTCAGCACAAGGGAATGACGATGTCTTTATCCGGGCGCCAGTGGGATGCGGTGCCAAAATCGGTTCCCGTCATTGAAACTGGCCGACAGAGTGATGCAGCAGGGATGTCCAATCCCGTATGATGCGAAAGATGCTGAAATGGCCATCCAATGCGTCATTGTTCCGGCCCAGGATCCGGAGAATGAGGCGGAGGTGATGAAGCACGCAGGGCGGGAAGAATTCATCCACAGGTTCAGCCATCATTCGTCACCAGCAGGGACATCGGGCTGCTATATCAAAGACCTGATTCCGTGAGATCATCAAGATCCAATCTTCATCGGAACCAATGAT
>CAYUYM010000054.1:0-18333 GCA_964449305.1 uncultured Chromatiales bacterium
GCATCAATGGGACCCTGGATAGGCAGGGGACCGTTCGGGGACATGACCTGGGCCTGACCCATAAACAGGGGCGTTCGGGTGGAATCCGTCGTTCCATCGGGCTTTACGGGCATCAGCATCCGGATCTGACCCCGTGTGGCCGGGCCCCGTCTTCGCGATCTGCGCACAACGCATTCCTCGACTGAGGGCATGGGACTGCGTTCGGACGCCGGCGCCGTGCCGGGCGTCGAAGCTCCGGCGGAGGCGCATGCCGGCAAGACCCAGCCCATCAGAGTGGAGAAGAAGGTGGGCCGCAATGAACCCTGCCCCTGTGGCAGCGGCAAGAAGTTCAAGAACTGTCATGGAGTCTGATTCCCGTCGCCTCGCCGCCGCGCTTCGGACACACCGTTTCTGCGCATGAGTTCATGGTGCTGAAAGACACCAACACACTGATCTGCTCCGTCTGTGGCGGGCTCAACGACGTCCTCGACCTCCGTTGCCCGACGTGCGGAGCTGTCCTTCAGGAGCGGCAACCAGTGCTGCACCTGTTTCACACCCTGTTCGGTGTGGTGGAGGCGCCAACAGCCACATTCCATCGTGTGGCCATCAGTGAGCGGAAGAACTACGTCCACTTCCTTGCGTCCCTCCTTGGCCCCGGCATCCTCACCGTGATGCTCATGGTGATCCGCGCAGGAGATCACCCGGTCGATTTCGGCGTCATTCTCCTTGCACTCGTGCTCGTGTCGCCGCTGTCCGGGTTTCTGGTGATGCCCCTGATCGCGCTGGGTCCATGGCTGGCCGGGCGCATCGGCCGCACACGGGTGGGCGGGTTTCGTCGCATTCACGCCCTTCTCGCCTATGCATTCACGCCACTGGTCTGGTATGGTGTGATCATCGTCCCTCTCGCCCTCGCCATCTTCGGCCCGATGCTCTTCTCATGCAACCCCTCGCCTGTCACGCTCAAACCGGCCGTGTTCTGTGTGTTCAGTGGCCTCGGCGGCCTTGCGGCGCTCTGGTCGCTCATCCTGTCGGCAGTGGCGATGAACGTCGTCCGCATCCGCCCGTGGGTGTCAATCCCGGCGCTGCTCACGATGCTCATCCTCCTCATTCTGCTGGTCCGAATCGCTCTTGATGCGCTGGGGCCGGCCATCATCAGGTTCCTCACCACCATCTGATATTCACCGATGGACACACCACGCTCTGATTCAGGCATACCGTCCACGGAGGCGGCACTTCTCCGCATCCGGAACGGGCTGATCGTTTCCTGCCCGACACACCCCACGGCGCCATACGAGACGCGCGAGGTGCTGGAGGGGTTTGTGCATGCCGTCATCGACGGAGGCGCGCATGGAGTGCGCCTCGAAGGTGGCGACTTCATTGCGGCGATCCGCCCGTGGGTGGATCTCCCCATCATCGGCTTCACGCGCGGGGCCTTCGAGGATGGCGACGATCTGATCACACCGGAGATCGCGGACATCGGAGCGCTGTTCTCCGCGGGTGCGACCATCGTGGCCATGGATGTGACGCGCCGCAAGCGTCCGAACGGGCGGGACGGCTTTGAATTCCTTGCCGAGGCGCGGCAGGCCTTCCCCGGGATTCTCTGTGCCGATGTGTCGAACTTTCGTGAGGGCGTGCTTGCCGCCGAAATCGGCGCCGACCTCATCGCCACCACGTTGTGTGGGCACACGGCCTATTCGCTGCCCGGGACCTTCGAGCAACCGGACATCGAGCTCATCATGGAACTTCAATCGGCCCTGACCATCCCGATCCTGGCAGAGGGCCGCATCTGGTCGCCGGAGCAGGCGGCAGCCGCTCTCGCGGCGGGAGCCTGGGCGGTGGTCGCCGGGGCCGCCATCACCAAGCCACGCGTCATCACGGAAATGTTTGTCCATGCCCTGCATGAAGGATCGGTGGAAAAGGCCGGTTGATCGAAGACATTCAGAACAAGGAGAACGACATGAGTCTGACGGAAAGAATCACCAGCGACCTGAGGGACGCCATGAAGGCGGGAGACAGGAATCGCATCGAAGCGCTTCGTTCCATCCGCGCGGCGATCCTCGAATTCGAGAAACGGCGTGTGGGCGCCGTCCTGACCGATGCCGACGAGCTCGACATTCTGACGCAGGCTGCCAAACGGAGACGCGAGGCCATCGAACAATTCGACAATGCCGGCCGGACGGAGCTTGTCGCACAGGAACGTGCCGAGCTCGAGGTCATCAGCGCCTATCTCCCGGCGCAGATGAGTGATGACGAGATCGAAGCCGTGATACGCCATCGGATGAGCGAGGCGGGTGTCGATTCGATGGCCGGTCTCGGAAAGGTGATGGGGCCGGCGATGAAGGAGCTGAAGGGCAGGGCCGACGGAGCACATGTCCAGGCGCTGGTCCGGAAGCTCCTCGGAGGAGAGTGATGTCGCCCCACATTCCCTTCGCCGATGCGCTGGCCACACTGGATTTCCTCTCCGTTCGGAATCTTCTCGAAACGCACTGCCTGACGGGCTACGGTGCGGAGCATGTCCGCCAGCTCGAACCGTCGTCCGTGTTCGCCGAGGTCCGCGACGAGCATCTGAAGGTTCGTGAGATGATGTCGCTCGACGAGGCCGACGATCCTGTCCCGCTTGATGTGCTGCCGGAATGCCGTGAGGCCCTCCATCGTGCGGCCATCGCCGCATCGGTGTTGTCGGCGCCGGAGATGCAGACGATCCACCTGCTTCTGGTCACCTCACGCAGGGTGCGTGCCTTCTTCGGCAAGCGGACGGAGCGCTGCCCGCTGCTCTCGAACATGGCCCACGCCCTGTTCGAGGACAAGATGCTGGAGTACCACATCGAGAAGACCGTCAACGAGGAGGGCGAGGTGAAGGACTCCGCGAGCCGGGAGCTGCTGCACATCCGGCGGGAGCTTGTGGAGCGGTCGAGCCAGCTTCGACGGAAGATGGAGAACATCCTGAAGCGCAACGCCGAGGAGAACATCGTGATGGAGGAGATCATCACGATGCGCAACGGCCGCATGGTGCTGCCGGTCCGCGCGGAGTTCAAGCGGCAGATCCAGGGGTTTGTGCATGGCGCATCGGCCACCGGCCAGACGGTGTACATCGAACCGACCGAGACCCTGGAACTCAACAACGAGATCACGGATTTGCAGTTCGAGGAACAGCGGGAGATCGCGCGCATCCTTGCGGCCCTCACCGACAAAGTGCGGCCCGCCGCATCGCAGCTCGTGGCGAACACCGCGATCTACGCCGAGTACGACTCACTGCGTGCGCGATCGCGCTTTGCCGCCGCACTCCCCGCCGCCATCCCCATCCTCAGGAACGCCGGACCCCTGAAGCTCTTCGGGGCGCGTCATCCGCAGCTCATCCTGCGCAAGACCCTGCGCGAGGTGGTGCCGCTTGATTTCAGCATCGGGGAGCCCGAGACCACGGTGCTCATCACCGGACCGAACGCCGGTGGCAAGAGCGTGGCGATGAAGACGACCGGTCTGCTCGCGTTGATGGTGCAGAGCGGCATCCCCGTGCCCTGCTCGGAATTCAGTGAATTTCCCGTCTACACCGACGTCCTGGTGGACATCGGTGACGAGCAGTCGGTGGAGAACGATTTGAGCACGTTCAGCTCGCATGTCCAGCGTCTGACGCGCATCATCGAGGCGGCGGGTGGGCGCACGCTCGTGCTCATCGACGAGATCGGCACCGGCACTGATCCCGCCGAGGGGTCGGCCCTTGGTGCGGCGATCCTGGAGCATCTCACCGCGACCGGGGCGCATGTGATCGCCACAACACATCATGGCATGCTCAAGGCTTTGGCGCACGAGCATCCAGGCATGGTGAACTCCGCGATGGAGTTCGATCTTGCAACGCTGCAGCCGACCTACCATTTTCGTTCCGGCCTGCCCGGAAGCAGCTATGCCTTCGAGATCACCCGCCGGCACGGCATGCGGTCCGGGATCATCGAGCGCGCGCGCACGCTGCTGGGCAGTGCGACGCACTCCCTGGAGACCCTGCTGACAGACGTGGAGCGGACCTCCGGCGAGCTCGCCACGCAATTGCGCGAGGCACGGCGGGAGCGCGCGGAGGCCGAGGCCATGCGCACCGAATATGAGCAGAAGCTCGCCGATTCACGCCGTGAAGCACGGCAGACGGTGCGGGAGGCGCTCCTCGAGGCGCAGACGCTTGTCGAGACCGCGAACAGCCGCATCGAACAGACCATACGCGAGCTCCGCGAACGGGGAGCAGAGAAGGACGCCATCAACGCCGCGAAGGATGAGGTGACGGACATCCGCACGGAACTTGAGGAGCAACTGAAATCCACGGAACCACCGGCGCCCGAGAAGCCAAAGCCATCGGGCATCGTCCGCAAGGGGTGCACGGTGATCATGATCGGCAATCCCGACGTGCAGGGCACGGTGGTGGAGGAGCCGGTGCAGGGGAAGGCGGTGGTCGTCTTTGGCAGCATGCACACACGGCTCCCGGTCAGGCAACTGGAGGTGGTGGCTGATGCGCCGGAGTCGCCTGAGAGTGTGTCGACGCATTTCGTGGACAACGAGATCCGCAACGAGATCGACCTGCGTGGGAAATACGGCGACGAGGCGGTGGAGAAGCTCGACGCCTTCCTTTATCAGGCCTACACGGCGGGGTTGAAGCGCATTGATGTGATCCATGGGAAGGGGACCGGGGCGCTTCGCAAGCGGATCCATGCCTTTCTCAAGGACCTGCCTCATGTGGAATCGTTCCGCCTTGGAGAGTGGAACGAGGGCTCGTATGGTGTGACCGTGGTGATCATGAAGGACTGATCGTCACCGGTATTCGGACGTGCTGAATTGCATTTCAGGGATCGATCGTGTAAGTTCCGGACTTAGTTGGCGTCCGACAATCTCTCACATCCTTCCTTCCCACCTTGAGCATTCGATCCGTCCTCATTGCCAATCGCGGTGAAATCGCCGTACGTGTCATCCGCGCATGCAGGGAGATGGGCCTACGCACCGTGGCCGTCCACTCCGATGCCGACCGTGCCGCCCTGCATACGCGCACCGCAGACGAGTGCGTTCCCATCGGACCCGCACCCTCACGCGAAAGCTACCTTGTGATGGAGCGGATCATCGCCGCCGCCCGGGACGCGGGTTGCGATGCCATTCATCCCGGCTACGGGTTTCTGTCGGAGAACGCGGATTTCGCCCAGGCCGTTGCCGATGCCGGACTGATCTTCATCGGTCCGCCTGCATCCGCAATACGGGCGATGGGGGACAAGACCTCGGCGAAGAGCATCATGCGCCGCCAGGGAGTGCCCGTGCTGTCGGGCACGACGGATGCGATCCAATCCGATGAGGAGGCACTGCGCATTGCTGCCGCTGTCGGCTATCCGGTGCTGATCAAGGCGGCGGCAGGCGGGGGTGGCAAGGGGATGCGTGTGGTGCATGACGAGGGCGAACTGCTCCGTTCGGTGCACACGGCTCAGAACGAGGCGCGTCAGGCGTTCGGCAGTGACAGAGTGTACATCGAGAAGTACCTCGAATCGCCCCGACACATCGAGTTCCAGATCCTGGCCGATGCCCATGGGCGTGTGGTGCATCTTGGCGAGCGGGAGTGTTCGGTGCAGCGCCGCCATCAGAAGGTGATCGAGGAATGTCCGTCGAGCGTGCTCACCCCCGAGCTACGTGAACGCATGGGCGAATCGGCCGTGAAGGCCGCCCAAGGCTGCGGCTACATCAACGCCGGGACGGTGGAGTTCCTTCTCGACGGCGACATGAACTATTACTTCCTCGAGATGAACACGCGGCTCCAGGTGGAGCATCCGGTGACGGAAATGGTGACCGGGCTCGATCTGGTGAAGCTTCAGATTCGCATCGCCCAAGGCGTGCCGCTTCCCTTCACGCAGGATCAGGTGCTGTTCCGCGGACACGCGATCGAAGCGCGCCTGTGCGCGGAGGACGTGACCAACAATTTCTATCCGTCGACAGGAACCATCCAGTACTACCGGCCGAGCCAGGGGTTCGGTGTGCGTGAGGATTCGGGCATCTCCGAAGGTGCGGAGATCTCGATCTACTACGATCCGATGTTCGCCAAACTCATTGCCTGGGGCGAGAACCGCATGGATGCCATCGACCGCCTCAAGCGTGCACTGCGCGAGTACCGCATCACCGGCGTTGACACAACGATCCCGTTCTGCCTGTTTGTGCTTGAGCATCCCGACTTCGTGTCCGGGAATTTCACGATCAATTTCATCCCGCAGCACTATTCGCCCGACAAACTTCCCAAGCCTGCCGACGACGAGGTGCTGGCTGCCGTCCTGTTCGCGCTTCACCACGCCAACGGGCGATCCGCTTCTGGAGCCGTCGCCGAACACCTGGTATCAGCCGTGCCCGGCTCACGCTGGGTGCTGCAGCACAGGGGGGGGCGCCACTGATGAAATTCAAGGCGATTCTCGACGATAAAAGCATGGAGATCACGCTCGATGAGCGGGCGCGCATTGCGGAGGTGGACGGCATGGAGCACCGGTATCAGCCTGTGCACTCCGCCGGTCTGCATCACATGATCCGTGTGAACGACCGCCTGCATGAAGTCATCCCCATCACCATCGATGGCGCAGAACCGGGGGAGCATGCCATGCTGGTCAACGGGCATCATGTCCGCCTGCGCGTGCTCGACGCACAGGCGGCGGAGGAGCAGGCTCTGGCAGCCACCGTGGGACATGTGCACAAGGCGGCGGTGGTGAAAGCCCCGATGCCCGGCAGGATCATCGCCATTCACGCCTCCGTGGGT
This sequence comes from uncultured Chromatiales bacterium, assembly GCA_964449305.1. GTDB lineage: Bacteria > Bacteroidota > Ignavibacteria > SZUA-365 > CAYQST01 > CAYUYM01. The sequence continues at coordinate 6,731 of CAYUYM010000054.1, forward strand.
GATGCAGTGAAAAAGGGCGATGGCATCGTGACGCTTGAGGCGATGAAACTGGAGAATGAGATAAAGTGCCCGACGAACGGGACACTGAAGGCGCTCCACGTCACCGTGTCGGATGCGGTGGAGAAGAACGCCCTCATTGCGGAAATCGAATGACGGTCATGTCATCAACAACATCGAGAAGGAGAGTCCTGGTGAAATTCCTGCTACACGCCGGTCAGCGCATTCTGGTGCTGACACTCCTGGTGTCCGCTGCAGCGCATGCGGGCGGATTTCAGCTCAATGAGCATTCCGCCCGGGTCACCGCACAGGGTGCGGCGTTTGCCGCACGTGCGAACGATCCATCCGCGATCTTTTTCAATCCGGCCGGCCTGTCGTTCCTCCGTGGAACGAAGTTCATGGTCGGGACGACGCTCATCACCCCGTCGTACTCGTTCTTCGGGCCGAGCAACCTCAACAGCTCCCAGCAATGGGACATGAAGAGCCTGCTCTTCACCCCGATCAACGCCTATCTGACGCACACATGGACAGACGGCATGCTGAAGGGGTTTGCTGCCGGCATCGGCTTCACCACGCCCTACGGTCTCGGCACGGAATGGGATGACAACTGGGTGGGGCGAGCAGTGACACGCGAGATCACCCTGCAGACCTTCTACCTCATGCCCACGGTGTCCTACGCTATCAACGACATGATCTCCGTGGGTGTTGGCGCGAACGTGGTGTTCTCCAATGTGAATCTGCGCAAAGCGGTGACCAACTTCGATCCCGCAATGGATCTTGAGCTCGAAGGCACGGGCAAGACGGCGTTCAGTTGGAATGCCGGTGTCATGTTCCGTCCGCTCGACGATCTGTCGTTTGGATTCTCCTACCGGGCTGCGACGCAGCTCGACTTTGAGGGCACGGCCGACTTTCATCCACCGGCATCTCTGGCAGCCCTGTTCCCGGGCGGTGACGTGACGACGGGCATCAAGGTGCCGGCAACGTATTTCGCCGGCATCGCATGGAAGCCCACCCCGGATCTCGAACTCGAGTTCGATTACCAGGGAGTGAACTGGTCGTCCTACGACAAGCTCACGATCAATTTCGCGAAGGACGCGGCAACCGATCCCACGCTGAAGCAGATGGATCAGACGCAGGAGAAGAACTACAAGGACACCTTCATCCTCCGTTTCGGAGGGGAGTACCGTCTTCCGATCATGGGGCTCAAACTCCGTGCGGGCTACCTGTTCGACAAGAACCCCGTGCCGGATGAGGCGCTCGAGCCCATGCTGCCCGACACCGATCGCCACGGCCTGAGCATCGGCGCCGGCATCGACGTGCTGCCCGACGTCACTGTCGACGTTTCGTATCTGCATCTGTTCATGAAGGATCGCACCACCAATTCCACAAGCTACACCAAGGTGGTGGACGGACAGACCATCAGCGGAGTGTACCTTGATGGCATGTATCGTGGAGCCGTCGATCTGTTCAGTTTCAACGTCACCTACGCGTTCTGATGAGGAGGACCACGATGAAGACACGCATTCTCTTTCCACTGTCGCTGGCCGTCCTTCTGGTGATCGCCGGCTGTTCGAAACAGGATCCCCCCGTCGGCCCGGTGAGCACCGGCCAGATCGATGCCACGGTGTACGTGGCCCTTGGCAACAGCATCACCGCCGGCGGCCAGTCTGGCGCCATGTATGCGAGCGCCCAGGAATACAGCCTCGGCAATCTCATCGCCGAGGCGCTGGGCACCCCGTTCGTCCAGCCGCTCTTCACCGATCCAGGCTTCGGCAACCGCATCGAGATCACCTCGATGAACCCGGTGACGCTGAAGACGACGTTGTACACGAACCCGCCGGGCAATCTCACGCATCCCACGCCGTACAACAACCTGGGCGTGTATGGCTGCGTCATGGTGCAGGCACTGGACACATCCGACATCACCAAGCGCAGTAATCCGTATTTCCAGATGGTCATGCGCGATCAGCGGCTCGGGAAATCCCTGCTGCAGCAGGCACTTGCGCTCCACCCGACCTTCATGTCCTTCTTCCTCGGCGCCAACGACGCCCTGATCTACGGACTCAACGGTGGGACGGCGGGCACCAACATGGGCCTTGGTGGTGTGCCTCCCTTGACACTTCCGACGGAACCCCAAGTGCTTCAGGGTGCGCTCAAGACCTGCTTCGACGTCATCAAGAGCACGCTTCCCAACACCAAGGTGATCACCGCCAACATCCCGTCCATCAAGCATCTGCCCTACTTCACGACCGTCCCCATCAAGATCCCGAATCCCGGGAATCCGTCACAGCTCCTGTCCATCTACTTCGTGGACAAATCCGGTCAGACACGCGCGGCTGAGGCGGGGGACTACATCCTCCTCGGTGCGCAGGCGAAGCTGGCAAAGGGGCAGGGTCTGCTCCCGACGGCACCGCTTCCGTCCTCGGATGTGCTCGACAAGGATGAGGCGGCGATTCTCGACAAGGCCATCACCGACTTCAACACCGCGATCAAGACCGAGGCCGATGCCCACGGGTATCCCATGGTCGATCTCTTCGCCCTGTTTCAACGTATCAAGGAGCAGGGAGGATACCCCGTCGGGGGCGAGACCTTCACCGTGGATTACATCAAGGGCGGCCTCTTCAGCCTCGATGGCATCCATCCCTCCTCCAAGGGTTCCGCCATTGTCGCCGCCGAGTTCATCCGCGTGATGAACGCGACCTGGGGAGCGAACCTCCCGTATCCCAACGTCGGTCTCATCCCTGGCATCCCCGTGCCTCTCGGCAAGGGATCGCTGCGCTGGTCAGGCGACTGGACCATTCCGGAGACGCTTCTCTCCGATCTGAAGGCCTTGCGCCCGTGAGGCCTGCGAACGCCATCCTTCATCCCGCCATGGTCTCATGGCGGGATTTTTTTTGCCGGAGAAAATTCCCGCCCGCATCGTATTTTGGAATGACACGAACGCGAATTCGCTGTCCACGCCGCTGCCTCATGGGCACGGCATCAGCCCGCCACTTCCATACACGACCAACACGGAACCTGCATGAACCACCACGAGCCTGAAGTCACTGCCGAACTCGCCGGCACCCTCGGACTGACGGGAGAGGAATACCAGAAGATCATCGCCATACTCCAACGCACACCCACATTCACGGAACTGGGCATGTACAGCGTCATGTGGAGTGAGCATTGCAGCTATAAAAACTCCATCGCCGAGCTCAAGACGCTGCCCCGCTCCGGCGGGCGTCTGCTGGTGGGCGCAGGCGAGGAGAACGCCGGTCTGGTGGACATCGGCGGGGGATTGGCGGTGGCCTTCAAGATCGAAAGTCACAACCATCCGTCCGCCATCGAGCCGTACCAGGGAGCGGCGACGGGAGTGGGCGGCATTCTGCGTGACATCTTCAGCATGGGAGCGCGGCCCATTGCCTGCCTCGATTCGCTCCGGTTCGGCGAGCTCGAGAATCCCCGTGTCCGCTATCTGGTGAAGGGTGTGGTGAAGGGGATCGGTGATTACGGCAACTGCTTCGGTGTCCCCACCGTTGCGGGCGACATCGCCTTCGACACGTGTTACAACGACAACCCCCTCGTCAACGCCATGGCCGTGGGCATCGTGGATCACGGACGCGTCGCATCAGCCATCGCCACGGGCGTGGGCAACGCGGTGATGATCGTCGGCAGCTCCACCGGCCGTGATGGCATCCATGGCGCCACCTTTGCTTCAGAGGAGCTGTCGGAACGGTCGGAGGCGAAGCGTCCATCGGTGCAGGCGGGCGATCCCTTCACCGAGAAGCTCCTCCTCGAGGCGACGCTGGAGATCATCAAGGCGGGGCTCGTGGTCGGCATCCAGGACATGGGGGCCGCCGGAATCACGTGTTCCACCTGCGAGATGGCAGCCAAGGGGCAGGCGGGCATGGACATCGATCTCGACAAGGTCCCCGTGCGCGAAACCGGCATGTCAGCGTATGAAATCCTCCTGTCGGAATCCCAGGAACGCATGCTCGTCGTGGTCCGGCAGGGCTGCGAGGCGCATATCCAGGAGATCTTCGAGAAGTGGGATCTCCACGCCGCCATCATCGGCCATGTGACCGACAGCGGACGCATACGCATGTGGCAGCATGGCGACCTCGTGGCCGACGTGCCCGCAGAAACGCTGGTGCTTGGTGGCGGGGCGCCGGTATATCACCGGGATGCCGTCCGCCCGGCCTACCTGGACACCACCATGGCCTTCCATCACTCCTCGGTGCCGGTGCCACGTGATCTGACCGGGACGCTGCGCACGCTGATCGCCTCACCCAACATCGCCTCAAAGCGCTGGGTGTACGAGCAGTACGATACATCGGTGCGCACAAACACGGTGCAGGGCCCCGGAGGCGATGCCGCCGTGGTCCGCATCAAGGGCACTGACAAGGCGCTTGCAGTCAAGACGGACTGCAATGCGCGGTATGTGCATCTGAATCCCCGCAGGGGCGCCATGATTGCCGTGGCGGAGAGCGCGAGAAACGTGGCCTGCACCGGTGCGGAGCCCATCGCGATCACGAACTGCCTGAACTTCGGCAACCCCTACAAGCCCGAGATGTTCTTCCAGTTCAAGGAGGCCGTGGCAGGCATGGGTGAAGCGTGCCGCGTGTTCGGGACACCCGTCACCGGCGGCAATGTGAGCTTCTACAACGAGAGCCCCGACCATGCCGTCTATCCCACACCGATGATCGGCATGCTCGGGTTGATCGATGACGTCTCACGCATCTGCACCACCGGGTTCAGGCAGGAGGGCGATGCCGTGCTGCTCCTGGGATCGAACAGGGAGGACATTGGTGGCAGCGACTACCTTGCGCTGTGCCATGGCATCGTCGCCGGCGACGCCCCATCGATGGATCTTGATGAAGAGCACCGTCTGCATCAGGCACTGGTCGCCCTCATCAGGTCGGGCTTCGTGGCTTCAGCGCATGACGTCTCGGATGGCGGCCTCGCGGTGACGCTCGCCGAGTCCTGCATCACCTCGCCCGACAGGCTCGGCGCCCGCATCCGGCTTCAGGACGAGATGCGGCGTGACGCCCTTCTCTTCGGCGAGGCGCAGTCGCGTGTGGTGGTGAGCTGCCGCCCGCAGCACGCCGAAGTCCTGCAGCAGCTCGCGTCCACCTTCGGCATCCCCGCCACGATCATCGGCGAGGTGACGGGCACACGACTCGTGATTGATCTGGACATCGCCATCGATGTGTCGGAGCTTGTCGCCCGTCACTCCGGAGCACTGGATCGGCATCTGCAGTGACAGTGGGCAGACGACATTCACGGACCACCGCACAACGCATCGCGGCTGGCATCGAGTATCTTGTCACACTACGCTGGATCCGCAATGCGTGGATGTATCTGGTTCGCATCTTTGAGAGGATGGAGGACAACCACATCTTCCTTTCCGCAGCAGGTGTCGCCTTCAACACGCTGCTCTGCTTCATTCCTCTCGTCCTGATCATCTTCTACGTTCTCGGCTTCTATCTGGACTCCGCCTCGGCGGTCAGGACCATCGACACCTATATCGACCGGCTCCAGCTTTTCCCCTTCCAGAGAGAACAGTTGAAGGAGCTGGTGCACGCCACGCTGACGGATTTCGTCCAGGGGTCCGGTCTTGCAGGCATCATCGGCATCATCGGATTGATCTGGACCTCGAGCGCCCTGTTCGCAGCATTGCGCACCGTGCTCAACCGGATCTACCATTTCAAGGACACGCACAACGTCCTTGTCTCCAAGCTCAAGGACTTTGCGATGCTCTCGGTGGTCGGTGTGGTGCTGATCATCGTGATGCTCGTGTCGCATCTGCTGATTCTGGCGCAGGAGATCTTCAGCAAGCATCTGCCGCGTCTCGCGGAGCACTGGCTCCTCACCGGTGTCATGCCCCACGTCATCTCCGTGTTCATCGTGTTTCTTGCCTTCACACTGCTGTTTCGTCTGCTGCCCGACAGGAGGATACGGCTCTCGGCCATCATCCTGTCGAGCCTCCTTGCCTCAGTGCTGTGGGAGGGGGCGAAGCTCCTGATCAGCTACTACATCGTGAACCTCTGGAGCATGGGGCGGGTGTACGGTTCCTATGCCATCATCATCGCAGTGGCGTTGTACATCTACTACTCCGCTGTGACGCTGTTGTTTGCGGCGGAAGTGGGGGAGATGCATATTGAGCGACGAGCGCTCAAGCGACTCTTCAAGGAACAGCAACTGCGTGCAGCAGCGAAGGTGCTGCACAAGGCGCAGTTGGACCTTCCCGGCCTGTGACGCCGGGTCATCGAGAAAGGTTGGAAGCAAGAAGCAGTGCACGGCACGATCACGAATAGTCCGAAACAGGAGTCGAGGGGCCTGAAGCAACCTGCTGATCCCGCTGCGCCGGCACACCGCGCGGGGCAGTCCGAGCCGCACCCACACCTCCCGTGGTTGGCGCGCATCGGCGGTCTGCGGCAGGAGCGCCACGTCCGCCACTACCACCGCCCGTCGGAACCGGGCTTCCATGCCTCGGAGCGTGAAGACACCACCATCCTCTTCGGCGGGCTGACCTGGAAGCACGAGGCGCTGATCGTGGGCTTCATGCGCGGCCTGGGCTACACGGTGGAGTCGCTCCCCACGCCGGATCTCCATGCCCACCGTGTGGGACGCGAGTTCTGCAACAACGGCCAGTGCAATCCCACCTACTTCACCGTCGGCAATCTCATCCGAGAGCTTCAGCGCCGGGAGGCGGAGGGCCTGACGCGCGAGGAGATCATCCGGCGCTTCGTTTTCTTCACCGCGGGGGCATGCGGTCCCTGCCGTTTCGGCATGTACGAATCCGAATATCGCAACGCCCTTGCAGCCGCCGGGTATGCCGGGTTCCGTGTGCTCATCGTGGAGCAGGAGGGGGGGCTGCAGCAGAGTGATCAGGCCGCGGGCCTGGCGATGGATCTGGACTTCACCCTGGGGCTGCTGCACGGGTTCAACATCGGCGATGTGCTCAACGATCTCGCCTCGCAGCTCCGTCCCTACGAGCTCCATGCCGGTGATACGGATGCAGCGCTCGCGGAGAGCATCTCCCACATGGCGGAAGTGCTGGAGCGCGAGTACCGCCGGTATTCCTCATGGATGCGCTTCAAAACCCTTCGACGCTATGCGAGCCACATCTTCGGCGACCGCATTCTGGCGGAGTTGCGTGTGTGTCGCATGCACTTCGAGCACATCCGCTGCGACCGCACGCGAGTCAAGCCTGTGGTGAAGATCACCGGCGAGTTCTGGGCACAGACGACGGAGGGCGACGGCAACTTCCGGATGTTCCGCTTTCTCGAACGCGAGGGCGCGCAGGTGATCCTCGAACCCATCGCCACCTGGCTGCAGTACATGCTCCATCAGGCGCGGCAGGAGAGTCGTGACATCGCCGCCGCGGCGCTGCATCGTGTTCGCGGGCCGGTGAGCCTCATCCGGGCCATGGTCAGGACCATTGCACCGGAGTTGAAGAAGCGAAGCATCATCCGCCTTGCGGAACGCCTGTACGAACGTGACTACAACCGCATGCGACGGGCGCTGCACAACGTCCCCATGCCACTGCCAGACCAGGACCATTTCCGCCGGCTTGCTGCACCCTACTACAACACTCGCATCGAAGGCGGAGAGGGACATCTGGAGGTGGCGAAGACGATGTACTACACGCAGGAAAAGCTCTGTCACATGGTGCTTTCGGTGAAGCCTTTCGGCTGCCTGCCCAGCACGCAGTCCGACGGGGTGCAGTCGGCTGTGTGCGCCCATCATCCGGACATCCTTTTCCTCCCGATCGAGACCTCGGGGGATGGCGAGATCCATGCCCACTCCCGCGTCCAGATGGTGCTGGGGGAGGCGCGCCGCCGGGCCGAGGCGGAGTTCCGCGAGGTGTGCAGCCGCCATGGCCTGTCGGTGGAGAAGGTTCGTGCGCTGATGATGCAGGATGCCGCCATGATGAACCCATTCTTTCTTGTGCCACCCAATGGACGGCAGGCCGCGGTTGCCGCGCGCTTCGCCGAACTGCTGGTGTCACGCCGCGTGTCGGATCGGAGGTCTCCGCGATGAGCGCGATGGAAATGCCGGTGATCGGTCTCGATGTCGGCAGCACCACAGTGAAGGCGGTGGTGGTCGATCCCGTGAGCGGCGCGGTGGTGTGGAAGCGATACGAGCGGCATGAAACGCGCCTTGCGGACAAGGTCATCGCCTTTTTGGAGGCGATAGAACGGGATCTTGCAGTGGATGTGGCGGGGATGCGCGTGTTCATCACCGGTTCGGGTGGTGTGGGAATCGCACGGCATCTGCGTGCGGAATACGTCCAGGAGGTGAACGCCGTGGCACTGGCCGTGGAGCGCTGGCACCCGCAGGCACGGTCAGTGATCGAGCTCGGCGGGCAGGATGCAAAGATCATCCACTTCGTGCATGATCCGGCCACGGGCCAGGTGTCGAAGACGCCGTCGATGAATGACAAGTGTGCCGGCGGAACAGGCGCGGTCATCGACAAGATCAGCGCAAAGCTCGGGATCACTGCCGCCCAGCTTGCATCGCTGCCCTTCCGCGGTGTGCGCATCCATCAGGTGGCGGGAAAGTGCGGCGTGTTTGCGGAGACCGACATCAACGGCCTCCAGAAGCTGGGTGTGCCGGCGGAGGAACTGATGGCCTCCCTCTTCGAGGCGATCGTGCTGCAGAACCTCTCCGTCCTCACACGGGGGAACACACTCATGCCGCAGGTGCTGCTTCTGGGCGGGCCCAACACCTTCATCCCCGCACTGCGCGAGTGCTGGCAGGTCAACCTCCTGCGGCTCTGGGACGAGCGTGGAATCCCGATGACGGAAGCGGAGTGTGACACCGCGGTGATCGTCCCACCCGATGCACAGTATTTCGCCGCCCTTGGTGCCGTGGAATTCGGCCTGCACGAGCGGCGCGACGCCCCCCCATGCGACGGCCTCGCGGCGCTGCGCCAGTACGCTGCCGGAGGCAGCGACTATCAGAGGTCCGCCTCGGCGATTCCCGGTCTCTGCGATTCGCCGGAGATGCTGGAGCGGTTTCGGGCAGCCTACAGCAGGCCGCCGTTCAGCAACCGGCTGCTTGCGCCGGGCTCGGTGTTCCGCGCCTTCATCGGCATCGACGGAGGATCGACCTCGACAAAGGCGGTGCTGCTCGACGAGAATCTCGATGTCGCCTTCAAGGCCTACCGGCTGTCCTGCGGCAACCCGATCGAGGATGCACGCGGCATCTTCGAGGAACTGCGGGGTGCCGTGCGCTCGCAGGGGGCGCAGCTCCGCATCCTCGGAGTAGGAACCACGGGCTATGCCAAGGAGATCCTCCGGGACACCTTTTCCGCCGATGTCGCCCTTGTGGAGACGGTGGCGCACACGCAGGCCGCCAAGCGCTTCTTCTCCGATGTGGACGTCATCTGCGACGTCGGTGGTCAGGACATCAAGATCATCGTGCTCAAGAACGGCAACGTGGTCGATTTCAAACTCAACACCCAGTGTTCCGCCGGCAACGGGTACTTCCTGCAGAGCACCGCGGAGGGCTTCGGCTACAGTGTGGACGAGTATGCAGACGCGGCCTTCTCCGCGAGGATGATGCCGGATTTCGGGTACGGCTGCGCCGTGTTTTTGCAGGCGGACATCGTCAACTTTCAACGGCTGGGGTGGAAGCCGCAGGAGATCCTCGCCGGCCTTGCGAACGTGCTTCCGAAGAACATCTGGCTTTATGTGTCGCAGTTCCCCAACCTCGCGATGCTGGGCCGCACGTTCGTGCTTCAGGGTGGGACGCAGAACAACCTCGCGGCCGTCATGGCACAGGTGAACTTCATCCAGTCCCGTTTCAAGGGCACGGAGATCACTCCGTCCATCATCGTGCATCCCCACGCCGGCGAGGCGGGGGCCATCGGCTGTGCCGTTGAGGCGGCACGTCTGCACCATGCAGGCCGGGAGACAACCTTCATCGGCATCGATCAGGCGGCGGGCATCAGCTACACGACGCACCGGGGCGAGGAGACGCGCTGCACCTACTGCTCCAATGCCTGCATCAGAACCTTCATCGATGTGATCAGTGGAGAGGTGGAGGATCATGGCGAGGAAGCCTTCGCCTTCCGATCCGGGCCCGAAGACACGAGGCAGGCGCGTTTCGAACACAAGTTCGAACCGGGCGAGGAGGCGTCCACCCGCGTGCCGCTTCCCGACACCGCGCATCGCCTCATCATTGCAGGCTGTGAGAAGGGAACGGTGGAAAGCACCTCGGAAATGCGCTCCATTGCCGGGCGTCTGAAGGACATCCGCCAGCGCAACCCCAACCTCGTGGAGGAACATGCGCGGCGCGTATGGACAGCGATGCCACGTGATGGGAACAGGACGAAGCGCCGGGAGATGGTGAAGATCGGCATCCCACGGGCGCTGAATCTGTATCAACACGCACCATTCTTCACCGCCTATCTCGCGGCACTCGGCGTGCCCCCGGCGAACATCATCTTCTCCGATCCCACCACCGACGAACTCTATCGCGAGGGTGTGAAACGCGGCAGCATCGATCCATGCTTTCCTGGCAAGCTCGCACTCGCCCATGTCCACAATCTCCTGTTTCGCAGGCATCCCAAGGACGATCTCGACTGCATCTTCTTTCCCATCGTGGGTGACATGCCCAGCGATCTCACGCATGTGCAGGCATCGCGTGCATGTCCCACCATCATGGGATCCATCGAGGCGGTGAAGTCGGCCTTCACCAAGGAACAGGATCATTTCGGTGCCGCTGGTGTGCAGTACCTCGACCCCTTCATCACCCTTGGCGATGAGGAGCGCACCGCACACCAGATGTATCGCGCGTTCCGGCCACTGCTCAGGATGCGTCGCGGGGAGAATGACCGGGCGGTGGATGCCGGATACGCGGCGTTGGAACGCTTTGCCCGCGATGCCCAGGCACGCGGGACGGAACTGCTCGCGGCCATCGAGGCCGAGGGGCGCTTGGGTATCGTGGTGCTCGGACGACCGTATCACGCCGATGCCGGCATCAACCATGGCATCATCGACGAATTCCGGAAGCTCGGGTATCCGGTCTTCTCGCAGGAGGCCCTGCCGCGGGACTCCGCCATGCTCGAGCGGCTCTTCGGTGAGGATGTGCGCGCGGGCATCATCCGCGATCCCATGGATATCGCCGATGTGTGGAAGAACTCCTACAGTGAAAACACATCGCGCAAAATCTGGGCCGCCAAGTTCGTGGCGCGGCATCCGAACCTCGTGGCACTCGATCTCTCGAGCTTCAAATGCGGCCATGATGCACCGGTGTACAACGTGGTGCAGAACATCATCGAGATGTCGGGAACACCATACTTCGCCTTCAAGGACATTGATGAGAATCGTCCGGCGTCGAGCATCAGGATACGTGTTGAGACGATCGCCTACTTCCTGCGCCGGCATCTGGAGCGCATCCATGCATCGTCCATGGACGGGGAGGTGGGGATGCACAAATTCACCAACCCTGTGGCCATGGCACATCAACAGTGACTTCGTGATGATGCGGGCAATACGACAGCACGTCGCGCTTCTCGCCATCCTCATGGCGCCTGCCTGCCATCAGGGCATCGGTCAGGATGCCCATGCCGAGCAGCGCGGGGATGAGCTGGTCGTCATTGAACAGCGCCG
>CAYUYM010000055.1:0-17800 GCA_964449305.1 uncultured Chromatiales bacterium
CGATGGGTGTGCCATGCGGCAGCGTCAGGTGCGCAACAGCCAGCATTGTGCCATCACCACCGAAGGCGATCACATAGTCGCTCCGACGCGCCACGTCGGCCACGGGCAGAGCCACGATGGCGTCCGGACAGGCGCACCCCGCACGCTGCACTTCACGCAACACATCGTCCTCCAGCAGCACCGACAGCCCACGCCGCGAGCACTCCTGGAGCACGGGCAACACGGTGGGGACGAGATTGTCCTTGGACACATTGCCCATGATGCCGAAATGAATGGAGCCGGGTTCTTGGGTCATGTGAGGAGCAGGATGCGGGTGGAAACGATGCTCTGGTGTGGCATCGGTCAGTTCGTGGAGCCTGGCAGCGAAAGGTCGATCGCCGGCGTGGCAGCACCCTGCGCGAGCCTCTGTGCGATGGAGCCGGCGATGGTGAGCGCCAGTGTGGTGTAAGCCTCTGCGACGGGGCTGTCCGGCTGCGAGACCACGATCGGGCGCCCCGTGTCACCGCCCTCACATATGGCCCCCATAAGCGGGATGTCGCCAAGGAACGGGATGCCGAGATTGTCGGCTGCACGTGATCCTCCGCCTGTGCTGAAGATGTCCTCACGGTGGCCGCAGTGTGAGCAGATGTGGTGGCTCATGTTCTCCACAAGGCCGAGGACGGGGATGTTCACGCGTTCAAACATCCGCACGCCCTTGCGTGCATCGGCAAGGGCCACGTCCTGCGGTGTGGTGACGATCACGGCGCCGTTCAGGGGCAGCATCTGCGAAAGGGTCAGCTGGATGTCGCCAGTGCCCGGTGGCATGTCGAAGATGAGGTAGTCGATCGCCCCCCAGTCCACGTCGGTGATGAGCTGCCGGAGGGCGGAGGAGGCCATGGGGCCGCGCCAGATCATCGCATCGTCCTCGGCGATGAGAAAGCCGATGGACATGACGCGCACGCCATGATTGTCGCAGGGCAGCATCACCGTGCGCCCGCCCTCGCTGTAGGCCTTGGGCTGCTCCCTGATGCCCATCATCATCGGAATGCTCGGGCCGTAAATGTCGGCATCAAGAAGGCCGACGCGTGCCCCCGCCCGTGCCAGGGCGATGGCGAGGTTCACCGCAACGGTGGATTTCCCCACCCCCCCCTTGCCGGAGGCGACCGCGATGGTGTTGGAGACGAGCGGAAGGCTCTCCTCCTTCTGGGCTGAAACGAGTCCATCGATCGAGACCGACGACTGGATCACCACCTCTCCGACCCCGGGATGGGCCGCGCGAATGGCGGTACGGATGCGCGCAGCGAGTTCGTCGGCCCAGGGCCTGGGCGGGATCCGATGATCGATGGCCAGACGCAGGGTGCCATCCTGCCAGGTGATGCCTTGAACCATGCCCGCCGACACAATGTCCGTCCCAAGATACGGCGCCTCGATGCCCTGAAGGACGGTGAGGATGTCCTGATCTGCCACGTGTGTATTCATTCCTGTCACTCCATGTCGTTGCGAAAAAAACAGCGTGAAAACTTATCGAAGCAGGCGCTGAAATGCAAAACCGCGGGCTTGCCCGCACATGCGCTTTTCCCTATATTCCACCGCTCGACAACACATGGGCAGCCAATTCCCACACCCATTCTCATACAAACAGGAGGCTCGTGATGGCAGGAATCTTTTCCCGCATATCCGACATTTTCAAGGCCAACATCAATGATCTGCTCGACAAGGCGGAAGACCCCGAGAAAATGATCAAACAGATGGTGCTGGAGATGGAGGAGGCGGTCAACAAGGCGACCACCGCCGTCGGATCGGCCATGGCCAACGAAAAGCAGATACAGAAGCAGCTCGAGGAAAAGAAGCGGATGTCCGATGAATGGCAGCAGCGTGCCATCAAGGCCGTCAACGCGGGGCGTGACGATCTCGCACGCCAGGCCCTCGAGAAGAAGAACATGTTCGCCAAGGCGGCGGCGGATCTGGAGGGACCTGCCGAGGAGGCACGCAAGTCGGCGCTGGTGCTCCGTGGACAGCTTGAGCAGCTCAAGAGCAAACTCGATGAGGCCCGCGTGAGGCAGGGGACACTCATCGCCCGCCATCAGGCGGCCCAGGCAAAGAAGGTGGTGTCGCAAAGTCTCGCAGGCATCGGGGACAGTGCATTTGCGAACTTCGACAAATACGAGGAGAAGGTGCTCAAGGCAGAATCCGAGGCGGAGGCCTACTCCGAACTCGCCGGCCAGGGAACATCGCTCGACGATGAGTTCAAGAAACTTGAGACTGGCAGCTCCGTTGATGACGAGCTCGCCCTCCTCAAGGCCGACCTGAACAAATAGCCACCCCACGTCCACTTCACGTACTTCACGAACCACACGAATTTCGACCAGGAGCAAATCATGGCGGATATCCAGAAAGCAACGAAGGCCAAGGTGAAGACCTTCCTCAAGACCATCTATGGCAAATACTACAAGGACATCGTCATCGAGATGGATGACGCATTCGTGGTGCGGCGCGGATCGGCCGCGGTCCATGTCTCGATCCGACCCATGGGCCGTGACGACTGCATCGTCCGCGCCATGTCCTACGTTGTCACGGGGGCGAAGATCACCCCGCGCCTCATGAACTACCTCATGCGCCTGAACTACACGAACCCCATCGGCGCGTACGGGATGATGTTTGACGACACCATCACCTTCAGCCACGCGATCGCCGGGGCGAACCTCGACATGAACGAGCTGCGCAAGACCATCGGCACCGTGGCCTTCATCGCCGACGAAACGGACGATGAGATCCGCCGCCTCGCCGGTGGCATGCGCGCAGTCGATGCAAATGCGAACATCATCGGCGACCAGGAGGCTCCGAAGGTGGAACCTGCACCCACCCCCGCGAAAAAGGGCTCCACCACCAGGAAAGCACCGGTGAAGGCCCCCGCCACAAAGAAGGTCGCCAAGAAGAAATGACACGCACGCCGACAGGGCGTCACCTCCACCCCACGAACGGCGCCCTGCGGCGCCGTTCCCCGTTCCGGGCCCGCCGCGGGATGCTGGCAGGTGTGCTGGCACTCCTCATCGCCTGCTCCGCACCCTCCCCCTGCCAGGAATTCACCGCCTTCATCCTCCGCCTCCGCACCGCCCCGGAGCGGCTCCGTCCCGCTCTCGTTGACAGCTTCCTCGCCGCCCACACCTCCTTCCCGCTCATCGAAGGCGACACCCTGTGCCACTTCATCCACGTCGGCAACGCGGACCGGGTCACCGTTCCCGGCGATGCAAACGGCTGGAATGCATCCGCCTTCCCCATGACACGCATCGCCTCCACCAACCTCTGGTACTGCTCGCACACCTTCGCCCCCGATGAACGCCTCGACTACAAGCTTGCCGTCGACAGCATCTGGATGCCTGATCCACGGAATCCCCGCCAGGTGCGCGGCGGCTTCGGACCCAACTCGGAGCTGCGCATGCCGCGCTTCATCCCCAGCCTGGATCCCATCCCCGTGCCGGAGACGCCCCGCGGATCGCTTCTGGACACCACCATCCTCTCCATCCGGCTGGGCAACCCGCGCCGCATCCTGATCTGGCTGCCTCCGGGATGGTCCGGCTCCCTGCCACCACATGCCCTCGCGCTGTTCCACGACGGCCCGGACTACCTCGACCTCGCCAGTGCAGCCACGGTGCTCGACAACCTCACGGCGCAGAAGTCCATCCGTCCGACCATCGCCGTCTTTGTCGCTCCGGTGGATCGTGACGAGGAATACGCGGGGACGAGGATCGATGCCTGCGCGTCCTTCATCGTCGACGAACTCCTGCCATGGCTCGAGTCGCGATATCACCTCTCGCCACATGCCACCGACCGCGTCACCATCGGCGCCTCGAACGGCGGCAACATCGCCCTGTATCTCGCCACGATGCATCCCGAGGCGTTTGGCGGTGCGGGCGCCCAGTCTCCGAACGTGATCGACACCATCAGCGCAAGCCTTGCACGCGGCGCGGCGCCGGATATCCGCGTCCATCTTACGATCGGCACGCACGACATCGACGTGCTCATCCCGATGGTCCGCAGCCTGCACGCCATTCTCCAGCGACGCGGTGGCGGGATCCTCTATCGCGAACCTCGTGACGGCCACAGCTGGGGCAACTGGAGGCAGCACCTCGGGGACATCCTGCGCTGGCTCCTTCCCTCCACCCCGCCCCGCATCGAGAACCGCTGAATCTTCGGGTGTGGGGATTGCGCCCACCCGCCCCATCCCGGCATCCCTGCCACGACCGCCACGGGAGGCGGAAGGCGTGCCCCGCAGCCGACACGCTCCGTGCATGCGGGGCCGGAGAAACGATTGCACATTCGTCGGTGTTGGTGACATAGGTCATACCATGTCAGCGTCTGGCTGTCCCATTTTGCCATCAAAGGCGATACCATGAACCACGACACCACCCCGCACTCCCCCATCATCCCCGACGCCGTCTTCCAGGCCTACGGGGCACGCTGCGTCACCCATGGCAAGGGCGTGATCGTGTTCCACGAGGGCGAGACCTCCATGATGTTCCATTCGATCCAGTCGGGGCGCATCAAGATGGTGAACTACTCGGAACAGGGCCGGGAGTTTGTGCAGGGATATTTCTCGTCGGGACAGAGCTTCGGTGAACCGCCCTTCTTCAACCGGGCGCCCTATCCCTCCACGGCCGTGGCGGTGGAGGAGACGCGCATCTGGAAATGCCCGCACGCGGATTTTCTGCGACTGCTGCGCGACAATTTCGACATCCATCTTGCTCTGACACAGGCCCTGAGCGGCCGGCTGCTCTACAAGTCGATGATGCTTGCCGAGATCGCGAGCCAGGAGGCGGAGCACCGGTTGCGGACGCTCCTGGCGCATCTTGCCCGCGAGGCGGGCGGTGCTGATCCGGACTACCTTGTGCCGCTCACGCGACAGCAGCTTGCCGACATGACCGGCCTGCGCGTGGAGACGGTGATCCGGACGATCAAGGCCCTGGAGATGGACGGACTTCTCTCGATCGACGAGCACGGCAAGGTTCACTGGCATCGTCGCCCATGATCATCAGCAACGAGGTTTCCCATGAAAAAATACTGGTTCGGTTTTGTCGGCGTCATCGTCGTGTCCTTCGCCGTTCTCGGCTGGGTCGGCACGCAGGTCTACCAGAAGGCGCCACCCATCCCCGTGCGTGTCATCACCACCGACGGGATGGTGGTGATCGGTGACAACGTCATCGGCACGGGGCAGAACGTGTGGCAGGCGATGGGCGGCATGGAAAGCGGCTCCGTCTGGGGGCACGGCAGCTACGTTGCTCCCGACTGGACGGCGGATTATCTCCATCGCGAATCGATGTTCATCCTCGACACCTGGGCACGTGAGATGCAGGCAGCCTCGTACGACGCGTTGAGCGCGGAGAACAGGGCCATGCTGCAGGCGCGGCTGACGACGCTCATGCGGGCGAACACCTACGATCCGCGCACGGGAGTTCTCACCGTCGATCCCATCCGCGCGCAGGCCTTTGCTCATCTCCTGGCCCACTACACCGACATCTTCACCAACGGCCGAGCGGACTACGCCATCCACCGCAATGCGCTCAGCGATCCCGGGCGCCTTCATGCGCTCACCGCATTCTTCTTCTGGTCGTCCTGGGCGGCGGCGACGAACCGTCCGGGCGAGACCATCACCTACACCAGCAACTGGCC
The DNA here is from genome assembly GCA_964449305.1 of uncultured Chromatiales bacterium. Taxonomy (GTDB): domain Bacteria; phylum Bacteroidota; class Ignavibacteria; order SZUA-365; family CAYQST01; genus CAYUYM01. Next base: position 5,647 of record CAYUYM010000055.1, read on the forward strand.
ACATGAGCCGCTCATTGGCAACACCCCCACCGGGGATGCCGTGGTGTGGACCGGCATCAGCATCATCATGCTCCTGGCAGGCATCGGCGGCATGGGCTGGTTCCATGCGAAGCAGGACCATTCCCTGCCGACAGGCGAGGTGCCGGCGGGCGATCCGCTTCTGGGTTCATCGCCCACACCCTCGCAGCGGGCGGTGATCAAGTACTTCATCACCGTGTCCGGCCTGCTCCTGCTGCAGGTCGCGCTGGGTGTGATCACGGCGCACTACGGTGTGGAGGGCGACGGTCTCTACGGCATCCCGTTGTCCCGGTTCCTGCCCTACACCATCACGCGCACCTGGCACACCCAGCTCGGCATCTTCTGGATCGCAACCGCCTGGCTTGCGGCGGGGCTCTTCATCGCACCCGCGGTGGGCGGGCGTGAGCCGCGCTTCCAGCGGCTCGGTGTCAATGTCCTCTTCGGAGCGCTTCTTGTGGTGGTGCTCGGCTCCATGGCGGGCGAATGGCTGAGCGTCATGGGGAAGCTTCCCGACACCCTGTGGTTCCTCTTCGGGCACAGCGGCTACGAGTACATCGACCTCGGCCGCATCTTCCAGATCGCCCTCTTCATCGGCCTGCTCCTGTGGCTCGTGCTCATGGTGCGCGGACTGCTCCCGGCGCTTCGACGCAGGGACGAGCAGCGTTCCATCCTCGTGCTGTTCGCGATCTCGGCCGTCGCAATCGCTGGCTTCTACGCAGCCGCGCTGATGTATGGGAGGCACACGAACCTCGCCATCGCGGAATACTGGCGCTGGTGGGTGGTCCACCTCTGGGTGGAGGGTTTCTTCGAGGTGTTCGCCACCGTCGTCATCGCCTTCCTCTTCGTGCGTCTCAAGCTTCTCGGCATCCGCACGGCGACACAGGCCTCCGTGCTGTCGGCCACCATCTTCCTCTCCGGCGGCATCATCGGCACGCTGCATCACCTGTACTTCTCCGGCACTCCCACCGTGGTGCTCGCGCTAGGCTCCGTGTTCAGCGCGCTCGAGGTGGTGCCACTGATGTTCGTGGGCTTCGAGGCCTGGCAGAACCTCCGACTGACGCGTGCGCGCGAATGGGTCCGGAACTACCGCTGGCCCATCTACTTCTTCATCGCCGTCGCCTTCTGGAACATGCTCGGAGCGGGACTCTTCGGCTTCATGATCAACCCGCCTGTGGCGCTCTACTACATGCAGGGCCTCAACACGACACCAGTCCACGGCCATGCCGCGCTCTTCGGCGTCTACGGCATGCTCGGCATCGGGCTCATGCTCTTCACCCTGCGCGCCCTCAGGCCCGATCTGCCGTGGAACGGTCGTTCCATCGCGGTGGCATTCTGGTCGCTCAACATCGGCCTCTTCACCATGGTCGTCTTCAGCCTCCTGCCCGTGGGCATGATGCAGACCTGGGCCTCGGTGGAATACGGCTACTGGTACGCCCGCAGCGCCGATTTCCTTCAGACCGGCACCATGCAGGCGCTGCGCTGGGCCCGCGCCTTCGGGGACACCATCTTCGCCGTCGGTGTGCTCGCGATTGTCGTCTTCGTCTTCTCCCTTGTGCGGCGAATGATCCGCGCCTGACCGACAGCACCTCCATCATGACGACGCGGGCAGGGACGGTATCCCTGCCCGCGCTGCATTCCGCCCCAGCCCCCGATCAGTGGATCGCGTCGAATGGGATGTTCATGACCTTGTATCGCCGCGCGTCAACGTGGTCGAAGTGCCACCATTCATCGGGGATCACATGGAAGCCGTGTTCCGCCATGATGCGGATCAACAGGTCGCGGTTGCGGCGCTGCTCTGCGGTGCCTCCGGGATACCCCGACGCCGCACGCTCAGTGAACTCGTCGTAGCCCGAAGGCATCTCCACCTCACGGCCCGTGGCGGGATCAACGAGGCCGATGTCCACCGCCCCTCCCCTGTTGTGCACCGACCCATTGGCGGGATTGGCCACGAAGTTCCGCTTCTCCGGCGGGGTCTCGTCCCAGAACGCCTTTGTCACCGACCAGGGCCGGTAGGCGTCGTAGATGACGATGCCATACCCCAGCGCCTGAAGCGCGCGATGGGCGCGAAGGAGATCCTGTGCCACCGGGCGCTGAAGAAAGGCCCGCTCGCTTGCGTACATCACCCGGTGCATGAAGTTGTCCGCCGTGGCATAGGGCATGCGGACACGGATCGTGGAATCGAGCGTGATCACTTCCACCAGATCTGCCGGGAGAAAGAGGCTGTCCGGTTCCACCGGCTGGGCACCCATGCGGGGCACAGACGCGAGAACAAGCACCAACAGCAGGATGTGCCCTGCGTGCCGTCGTGCGGATCGTCTTGTCGTGGCCGGCCACGCGCAGTGGGACAGGGGCGTGGCGTGCATGATGTTCACTCCAGCCCAAGGCGGGCGAAGATCATGTCCACATGGCGCAGATAGGGATCGAGGCTGAAGCATGCAGCCAGTTCCAAGGGCGTGATGACACCCTCAAGTTCCGGATCAGTGGAGAGCGCGTCAAGAAGCGTCACCGGTTCACGCCACACGCGCATGGCGTGCCGCTGCACGATGGCGTAGGCGTTCTCCCGGGTCATGCCGGCCTGCACGAGGGCAAGGAGCACCTGCTGGGAGAAGAGCAGCCCGCGGGTCGATTCCAGGTTGCGCTGCATGTTCTCCGGATACACGATGAGGCGGTCGAGGATGCCGTTCATCTTGGCGAGCATGTAGTCCAGCGCCGTGGTGGCGTCGGGAAGGATGACGCGCTCCACGCTGGAGTGGGTGATGTCACGCTCGTGCCACAGGGCCTGGTTCTCGAAGGCCGCCTGGGCGTAGCCACGGATGAGTCGGGCCATGCCGGCGACGCGTTCGCAGGTGATGGGATTGCGTTTGTGCGGCATCGCTGAGCTGCCCTTCTGCCCCTTGGAGAAGTACTCCTCAGCCTCGAGCACCTCCGTCCGCTGAAGATGCCGGATTTCGGTGGCGAACTTTTCGAGCGACCCGGCGATGATGGCCAGGGTGCCCAAGAACTCCGCGTGCCTGTCGCGTTGAAGCACTTGCGTTGACACAGGGGCGGGTTTGAGGTCGAGATGCGTGGTGACGTACTCCTCCACAAACGGATCAATGTGGGCATAAGTTCCAACCGCCCCGGAAATTTTTCCATGCGAGATGCACTCGATGGCGCGGTCGAGACGCGTGATGTTGCGCCTGGTCTCATCATGCCAGAGGGCAAGCTTGAGCCCGAAGGTGGTGGGCTCGGCATGGATGCCGTGCGTGCGGCCGATCATCACGGTGCGACGGAACTCATTGGCGCGCCTGGCCAGCGTGTCCTGAAGCGTCACGAGCCCCTCGCGGATGATGAGCCCCGCCCTGCGTGTGAGGACGGAGAGGGCGGTGTCCACCACATCGGAGGAGGTCATGCCAAGGTGGATGAAGCGGGATTCCTCCCCCACATTCTCGGCCACGGAGGTGAGGAAGGCGATGACATCGTGATTGAGCGTCGCCTCGAGCTCGTTGATGCGGTCGATGGAGAAATCCGCGCGGGCACGGATCACCTCCACGGCATCTGCGGGAATGGTGCCGAGCTGGGCGTGCGCCTCGCAGGCGAGAACCTCGATCTCGAGCCAGGTCTGGAATTTCGCATGGTCGCTCCAGATGGCGGCCATGGCGGGGCGGGTATAGCGTTCAATCATGGGGACTCCTTGTGCGGGGGATCACTGCAGTTTGAGATCGACGGTGAGAATTTTTCCGTTGCGAAGCACTTCAAGCGTGATCACATCGCCCCGCATCGAGTACTCGACCAGGTCCTGGAGCGATTCGATGGAATGGAGGGGTTCGCCGTTGGCACGCAGGATCACATCGGCCACCTCGAGGCCCGAGTCCACCGCCGACCCGCGTGCATCGACATCAGACACGATCACGCCCTCCACCTTCTCGAGCTTGTAGGCCCGCGCTATCGCCGAGTTCACCGCCTGGACGTGGAAGCCGGGGCGGAAGTTCCTGTCGATCTTGCCGTCGTTCTTGAGGATGTCCACGATGCGCTTCACCTTGTTGATGGGGATGGCGAAACCGAGTCCAACGCTGCCCTGATTGGGCGAGTAGATCACCGTGTTCATCCCGATCACCTCCCCGAGACTGTTGACGAGCGGCCCTCCGGAATTGCCGCTGTTGATGGCGGCATCGGTCTGGATCATGCCCCGGTACACGCGGCCGTCTTTCTGATCCAGATCCACACCCGTCGCGGACACCACACCGACGGTCACCGTGGGTTTCGCGCTGTTCGAGAACAGACCGAAGGGATTCCCGAAGGCGATGCTCCACTCTCCGACGATCACATCGTCGGAGTTCCCGAACTTCAGGTGAGGGAGATCCTCCCGGCGATCCACCTTGAGAAGGGCGATGTCGGTGACGCGATCGCTTCCGACAAGCTTCGCATCGTACTTCTCGCCATTGGTCATGGTGATGACGATCTTCGTGGCGCTGCCGGCCACATGGTGGTTGGTGATGATGTATCCATCGGGCGACATGATCCATCCGCTGCCCAGGCTCGAGACATTCTCCCGGAACACGCGGTCGCCGTAGAAGAACCGCCAGAACGGATCGAGCTCGCGTTCCCGGACCTCGGTGACGTTGATGCCGACCACGGTGGGGCTCACACGTTCGATGGCGCGTGTGAGGGCATTCTGACGTGAATCATCCACACCCTTCTGCGCCAGCGCCGAGGCCGGCAGCAGGGTGGCAAGAAGCATGATGATGGAGAAGGAGAAGAGTGTGAAGGAAAGGCGATGCTTCATGGCATTGTCCATTGTTGCACAAATCATGTCGAAAATACCCCGGTCGCCACTGATCGGCAACCCATTTCCCGGTGCAGTCATCCAACCGACCGCGAGACCCGGTGCCCCATCACCCGATGGAACGCGTGCCGCCCCGCAGCTCCCGCAGGCGCGTCGATGCCAGCTCCAGCGCATCGGTGAGCTGCGCAACGGTGATGGGCTTCGTGAGATAGTCGTCCATCCCGGCCTCCAGACATTCCGCCTTGTCGGCCTCCATCGCGTTCGCGGTCAACCCGATGATGCACGGACGTGTGATGCGCGGATACCGTGCACAGATGATGCGCGTCGCTTCGAGCCCGCTCATCTCCGGCATCTGCACATCCATCAGGATCACATCGTATCCCTGACGCTGGATCGCCTCCACGGTCTCGCGGCCGTTGCCGGCCAGATCCGCCAGATACCCAAGCTTCTTGAGCATCTGCAGCACCACCTTCTGGTTGATCTGATTGTCCTCGGCCACAAGGATGCGGAGGGGGTGCCTCCCGGCAAAGTCCGCATCGAACACCCGCACCGCCCGTGCCGGCGCCGCGTGTTGCACCTGCCCCTGCCCGACAAGCGTGGCGATGGCGCACTTCAAGGCCGCGGGCTTGATGGGCTTGCTCAGGATCATGTCGAACACGCCGGCCCCCACGGGATCCGTGTCGCCCAGCGAGGTGTAGAGGATCATCGGCAGCCTGCGCTGCGGGAACTCCGCGCGGATGCTCCGCCCCAGCTCCAGGCCGTCCACCTCCGGCATGAGCATGTCCAGAATGGCGACGTCGATCTGCGTGCCACGGCGAAGGATCTCCATCGCCGTCGCCGCAGAAGCGGCAGTCACCGTCTGCATGCGCCAGGATTCCGCCTGCAGACGGAGGATGGTGCGGTTCGTCTCGATGTCGTCCACGATGAGGATGTGCCGTCCTTCGAGTTCCGAGGTCACCGCCTCCTCACCGTCCGGCCGCACCTCCTCCGCCACGGCGAGGATCGTGAAGACAAACTCCGAGCCCCTGCCTGGCTCGCTGGTGACGGTCAGCCCCCCGCCCATGAGTTCCGTGAGCCGGGTGCAGATCGCCAACCCAAGGCCCGATCCTCCATAACGCCGTGTCGTGCTGCTGTCGGCCTGTGTGAAGGCGTCAAAGATCCGGTCGATGCGATCGCGGGCGATGCCGATCCCTGTGTCCCGCACGGAGAAGCGCAGACGTACCCGCCCCCCTTCCGGCATGGCGGTGATCGTCACCACGATCTCCCCGTGCTCGGTGAACTTCACGGCATTGCTCAGAAGGTTCAGCAACACCTGCTGGATGCGCGTCTTGTCGCTGTGGATGGTGGCCGGCACATCGGGCGCCATCGAATACACGAGGTTCAACCGCTTCTGCGCGGCGCGGACCGAGACGATGTCCAGTGATTCCTCCACGCACTGGCGGAGATCCACCGGCACGATCTCGAAGTCCAGACGGCCAGCCTCGATCTTGGAGAAGTCGAGAATGTCGTTCACCAGCGAGAGCAGGGCGTCGCCGCTCTTGCGGATCGTGTCCACATAGTCGTGCTGCTCCTTCTCAAGTGTCGTGTCGAGCAGGAGGCTGGACATGCCGATGATCGCATTCATCGGTGTTCGGATCTCGTGACTCATCATCGACAGGAACTGGGCCTTGGCCTGCGAGGCCTTCTCGGCCTTCTCCGTCGATTCACGCAGCTCCACGTTGCTGCGCTCCAGCATCTCATTCTGCCGACGCATCGCCTCACTGAACTCCTCGATCCGCGTCTTCTGCTCGGTGATGAGATGGGTGCGATCCGTGATCACCTGTTCCAGCCGTTCCTTGTCCCGCTTCAGATGCCGGGCATATCCGCGCGCGCCCAGGTACACCACGGCCGCAGCGGCAAGCACCAGAAGCATCCCTCCCCACCAGGTTCTCTGCCATGGTGTGTAGATGGTGAATGTGTACGCCAACGGATTGCTCCAGTGGTAGTTGCCGCCCGATTTTGCCCTGATGCGCAGCGTGTACTTCCCAGGGGCGAGCCCGGAGTAGTCCACGTTCACCTGCTTCGTCACCACCTGATGAACGCAGACGTTGGACGCGTCGAACAACTGCACAAAGTACTGGACGAACTTCGTGGAATACGTGGGACTCACAAAATGAAACCGGATGTTCGACTGCTGCGAAAACTCGGGATCGAGGTCCAGCGTCGGCACCTCCCTGCCATCGACCGCGGTGGAGACGATCCACGGCCGCGGGGTGAAACGTCCCCTCCGATCGTTGCTCCAATACCCCAGGCCCTCCACGGTCCCCACCCAGATGCCGTTCTGTCTGTCCACGGCCAGTGCACGATAGGTCATCGTTTTTGTCGGCAGGCCGTTCTGCTCGTCGAACACCATGTCCTCATAGGCCGTGAGCTTGATCAATCCCTTGCTGTTGACGAACAACACCGTGTTGTCACGATCCACCGCGGTGCTCTTCACTGCATTGTCGATGTGGTCGGGCAGATTGACGCGCACCAGGCCCTCGTCGTCGAAGCGGCAGAGACCGATCGTGGTGCCAAACCAGACCCGGCCCGACTGGTCAAAACTGAAGTCGTTGATGAACACGGGAGCCTGGAGCGGAAAGGCCACCGGGCGGCTGCGATTGGTGAAGCTGTCGGTGCCGGGATCGTACTCGAACAGGTATCCCTCCGTGCTCGTCCCGCCACACAGGATGCGGCCCAGCGGGTCGCGCCTGATGACGACGATGCGTGAGGTCAGCCCCTGTGCCGCGCCGTAGCGCCGGATCTGCGTCCCATGCACGATGCGCACAATGCCATCGCATCCGTCCATGGCCAGCCATAGGTCGCCGTCTTCCCCCTCGCACAGCATGTAGATCGCACCTCCCAGCGTCGACAGATCCAGCCTCCGCTTCACCGTGCCGTTCGCCAGGAGCACGAGCCCTCCGCGGTTGTCGGAACACCAGATGCCGTCGCGCGTCGGCAGTGTGCGCAGGAGCAGCCTGTCGTCAGACGCGTGGACACGCCGCGCCGTCCATCCCCCCTCCCGGCGCTCCACCACATACACCGCGGCGCCATCCGTGAAGACGATGCCATCATCCGCTCCCGCCTCGACATCCTGTATGTACGCCGAGGTCAACTGCCGGAACATCGGGCTGAAGAGCGTCTCCATCAGCATCGTGGCGCCATTGTCGGTGGCGCACCAGAGGTCGTTGGTCGAGCTCTCGAACAGCATGTTGATGTTCGACGTTGCAAAGGAGGTGACCCGGGTGAACGCGTACCCCTGCACCCCCTTCACCAGACGGTGAAGCCCGCGGGACCAGGACCCGGCGAGGATGTTGCCCAGTTCAGTCCGATGGAACCAGGAGATGTCCGACATCGGAGAAATGCTCCGTTCCGCAATGAGCTGACCTGCAGGGGAGAACTCAAGCTCGAACACGCCGACACCCGTGGCCGCCAGCACGATGCCGTCGCGGAGACGGATTGCATGATGGACATGATGCAATGGCTGCGGCAGCGGTATCTCGATGAAGGAGTCGGTGAGCACATCGTGTCGGACGAGCATGCCCGGCTCCGAGATCCCGTAGAAATTCCCGTACCCATCCTCGAAGAAGGAAAAGGACCGGAGGAAGTTTTCCGACAGGGTGCGCGAGGGAAAATCGTGGCGCCGAAAGGTCCGCCCCGTCATGCGGTAGATGGCCTTGTTGTCCGACACCCAGAGGTTGCCCGTCGCATCCTCATACATGAGCTTTGGATACCAGAGAAGCGAATCGGTCCGGACTGCTGACCCGCGCATGAGCGTGGTGAATTCCACGTGGGAGGGGCTGCCCGTCACCTGGACGATGCCCATGTCGGTGGAGATGAAGAGATCCCCGTTTCGCTTCTTCAGGATGTGCTTCACAAGCCGGCTGGGCAGGTTTCTGCTGAAGTCCACAAACTCCCGTCCATCAAAACGGAACAACCCCTCGTCAGTGCCGATCCAGATGAAGCCGAACTGGTCCTGCGCGATGGTCTTGACAAGCTCGTTCTCGAGTCCGTCATGCTTCCGGAACTGGGTCACCGTGTACTCCTGCCCCCAGGCCGATGGCGACAGCATCGCCACGACAACAGCGGTGATCAGGAGGATCCGACGCGATGGACTCATTGCGGTGAAGAATATGGCCGGTGGGGGGGGCATCCGGTGGGAGTGTGTGCTGCCTGCAGAATGCATGCAGGCCGGACCATGGTCGGTGTCAGCTCGCGGCTGAGGTCCATGTGTGAACCCGGGAAAGGTAGGCAATCATCGGAAGAATGACAACGACACCGGCCGCTCAGGCAGGCGGATGAAGAAGATCAGAACGGAACGGAGACATCCATGCGGAGGCCGTCGGTGCGGCCGAGATGCGAGGTCAGGCGCGTGCGGACGGACACGGTCTGGGGCGCCAGGGCGGCATTGTAGTCCCGAGTGAAGATGGATGCCTGGATGGCGCTCCAGATGCGGTTTGCAATCATACCCAGCACCACGAAGCGTGAGGCGTTGAACATCTCCTCGGAGAGCGTGCGTTGATCCTTGTACTTGCGACGCTCGGCATCAGAGCTCCACTGCCACAGCCAGGCCGATCCCGCATCCTCGGAGTAGAGAGCAGCAAGGTTGCGATCCACAAGCTTGGCCTGGTTGTAGTCGTGCGTGTTCATGTAGTTCGCCACGTCCACAAAGAACTGGTCGTCCTTCCCGTCGATGGATGCGCCCGCGTGTTGCACGGCATAGGTGCGCGAGTCGGTCTGCAGCCAGTTTCCATAGGAGTTGAAACCCGCGAATCCCAGCCAGAGCACGCCCTCGACGATGAGGGGATGCAGCCCCCGGTCGAAGCGTCCGGCATAAAGCTCGCCCATGCCCGGGAGGAGAAGGGAATACGCGATCGCCAGCAGGCGGGACTTTGGCTGCCCTCCCTCCGTCGGAGGCGCGGCGACAGCATCGGGCGAGACAACCATCGGGGCTGCCGATGCGATGGGGACACGCGGCGTGAGGCTGGCAGGCACCTGGGCACAGGCGGGTGTTGTCAGAAGAAGAATGGCGGAAAGAATGATTGTGGGATGCTTCATGTATCCAACCTGATGGAGAAAGCGGAATATCGGGTGCTCACACGCGGTGAGCGAGTCATTTCGTGCCCCCCGGGCGCCTGCCTGTGGGCTGCTTCGTGGCTGCGGGAGGCTTTGTCGCGGGGGCCTTCCGCGCCGCGGGGCGTGCGGAAGGGACGGTTGACTTCGTCGCGGCAGGTCGTGTGGATGGGGCGGCCTTCTTCTGCACTGCGGACCGTGTCGGTGGTGTGGGTGATGTCGTCGCAGCGGGCCGTGTGGATGGGACGGCCTTCTTCTGCGCCGCCGCTGGTGGCTGGGTGATCTGCTGTCCGGTCTCCGCCTCAGCTTCCACCGGTTTTGGCTGCATCTGACGGAGGGTCCGGAACACAAAGCCCCGTTTCCGTAGTCGCGCCATCTGATCCGCAAGGAACTCCACCGCGCCATCGCGCAGCTCGGCCACTCCCCATGCCCGCGTGTTGCGCATGGCGAGCGCCGACAGATCGTTGATGCGGGTGATGATCTCCTCCTCGCCGCCGTCACGGTCGAGGTAGGTGAGGGAGGAGGATTCGATCGCCACAAGACCGTTCTTCGCCATCTCGGCCGCAACCACGGCGGCATTGTTCCCCTGAAGCCGCTCGCTTGTGATGATGTGGAACCGCGCCCCGGGGAAGTTCTTGATGATGTTCCGCGCGCGCGACAGGAGCTCGCCCTCCTTCATGTCGTCGGACAGTGAGAAACGGTTTGCACTCTGACGCCCAGGGCTGAAATGGAGGAGAAGCACCATCTCCTTCCCCGCGGCCTGCAGCTTGTCGTAGGATTGAAGCACGTCACGATCCGGCGCGATGAGGCAGGCGATGGGATCCTTTGAGGCGGCCAGGGCGTCGATCTCGCTCTTCGATGCCTTTTCGATGCCATCCACAAGAATGGCGATGTCGCCCCCCTCGCGTTCGAGCGTGCTGGAAGAGGTGAAGATGAAGGTCATGAACACGCGTCCACGGACGGTGAGGTGCACAAAGAGCTGGGCGGTCTTCGTGTTCTCGAAGGAATACGTGGTGCCGCCGTTCGCAATCGCGTATTGGCGGATGTCGTTGCTCAACGATGCAAGCGGCATGTTCCTCGGGACGGTGATGGTCCACTCATCGCGCACATAGGAGCTGTCCTGCACGTGGATCTGCTGCCGATCCACCCATCCGCGATCAATGCCGTACTCCTCGAGCATCGCGAAGAAATCCTCGTGCATCTTCTGGAGCACGTGGGAGTCGCGTGTGCTCGAGAGCAGGTCGAGCGTCGGACGGATGACGGTGCCGTACTTGCCTGCGACAAAGAGCACGATGCCGACAACGACGAGCACACCGATGATCCGGTGGCGCATTCGTGTTCCGGCCTCCTCCGGCGGCAGGCCTGAGCCACGGCGGGCGTCACGCGCCGGAGGGGTGTCCACGTGGGGTGCGCTCATCGACCGCTGAATGTGGGAGGGCGCTTCTCAAGGAAGGCGGTGGTGCCTTCGCGGAAGTCCTCGGATCCGCAGCAGACGCCGAAGAGCGCGGCCTCGATGGCCAGCCCCTCCTGCAGTCCGCCGTCGATGCCATCGTGCAGCGCCTGCAGGGCGAAGCGCACGGCCACCTGGCTCTTCGTGCGGATGGTCTCGGCGATGTTCCGCGCCTCCTCCACCACGTCACCCTCCACCACGCGGTTGACAAGCCCGATGCGATGCGCCTCGTCGGCATCGATGAAGGCGCCGGTGATGAGGAGTTCCGCTGCGCGCCCCATTCCCACAATGCGGGCAAGCCGCTGGGTCCCACCGTAGCCGGGGATGATGCCGAGGTTCACCTCCGGCTGTCCGAAACGGGCGTTGCGCGAGGCGATGCGGAAATGACAGGCCATGGCCAGCTCGCATCCGCCGCCCAGCGCGAAGCCGTTGACGGCGGCGATGAAGGGCTTCGGGCTTTGCTCGATGGCGGTGAACACCGACTGCCCGAAGAGGGCGAATTCCCTGCCACTCATCGGACCCTGTGCCGACAACTCGCCGATGTCCGCCCCTGCAACAAAGGCCTTCGGCCCGGCACCCGTGATGATAGCGACATCGGTCCCTTCAGAGGCGAGCGTGTCGTCCACCACGTCCTGCAGCTCGACGAAAGTGGCATGGTTCAGGGCGTTGAGCTTCTCCGGCCGGTTGATGGTGATGAGACGGATGCCACCGGCATCCTCGATCTTCAGAATAGCGTCCATGCGCCCTCCAGATGGTTCGGGGTGAATATGACGGTGAAAAGAAGCACGGGCATGGTCCGCAGTGTCACCTCGGTGGCGGACAGGCGAGAT
>CAYUYM010000056.1:0-6227 GCA_964449305.1 uncultured Chromatiales bacterium
TGGAGGCGAACCACCAGCTCACGGCACAGATGTCCATGCGTGACATCTCGGAGCAACTGCATTACGACCTCCGGAAGATCGGGTACCAGACCACGGTCTGCCCGATCCTCCAGCCCCAGTCGGGGGTGCTGGCCTTCCTCTACGACGCCAACAACGACAACGTCCCGGACACGATCCGCTACTGGCTGGGCGAGTACGTGTCGGCGACGGAGAATCCCTCGGATCGCTTTCTCTGCCGCCGGGTGAACCAGCAGGCGACGTACAAGATGCAGTCCGGTGTGGTGAACATGGACGTCGGCTATTTCACGGCGTCCAACCAGCCCACCAGCGATCCGACGCAGGTGAAGACCGTGCAGGTGATGTTGTCCATCCAGAGTCCGCACCCTTCCGGCGATGAGTATCCCGGCTCCACGACCACGTTTCGCGTCAGTCCGAAGAACATCCGGTAGAGGTGTGTCATGGGCAATCAGAGCTTCGTGTTTGTCGTGCTGGCCGCCATCCTTGCGTCGATGACGATCATCACATTCTCCGGGATATGGAATTCGTCGACACTCATGGCGAGCTCCGAGCTGGAGGTGCAACAGGCGATCAACGTGTCCAACAGCGGGGTGAACCAGGCCATCACCCGCCTGCGCCGCTCCAGGTCGTGGAGGACGGGCTTCACGGATCTGTCCATCGCCAACGGCCGGTGCACGGCCACGCTCACCACGGTCGGCGCGGATTCCGTGCGCATCGTCTCCACGGGCACCTTCGGCGCTGCCTCGCACACATCCAACGTGCTGGTGAAGCTCGCCAGCATCTTTCCGACAGTGGAGAGCGCCCTGACGATCTACGGGGATTCCGTGCATTTCTCGAACTCCGGCAAGGCCTTTCTCATCGACGGCAGGGACCACAACTCCGACGGCAGCCTCGGCACACACACGCCGGTGAACGGCATGGGTGTGACCACCGCACATACGGACAGCAGCCTTTCCCGGCAGTTGACGGCCAACGGTGTGGAATCCAACGTCCTCGGCAAGGGGGGCGCGCCGAGCGTGGGGACCTACACCCCCAACAGCCTCATTGAACTGCGCAACATGTACCGCGACATCGCGACCATGCGTCTCGCCTCGGGCAGCTACTCCGGCAATGCCATCTTCGGCACCATGACGCAGCCCGTGATCCTGTACGTCCCGGGCAATCTCGACTGGAACGGCACCATCACCGGTTCCGGCATTCTTGTGGTGGATGGCACCATCAGGATGTCCGGCAAGATCGCCTGGTATGGCATCGTGATCGCGGTGTCCGGATCCATCGAGCTCAACCTCGGTGGATCAGGCAATCCCTCGATCATCGGCACCTGCCTGGTCGGGAATTCCGCCGGCAACATCACGCACATCAATGTCAATGGCACGCCGAACCTTCTCTACAGCTACACCGTGCTGGAAACGGTGCTCAACAACCTCGACCTCCTCTCCGTCGAGATCGTCAAATGGTGGGAATGACCCACCGTCCCTTCACTCCATCATCACCCACACACCGCCGCATGACGATGCCAGCCTGTCGGACCCATCCGATCGACGCCATTTCAGGACCTGGAGTTGCTCCACGGTCCGCGGCCATCCAATCATCCATTTCGCGCCAGCGGGGTTGAGCCATGGGCAACCAGAGTTTTGTGATCGTCGTTCTCGGCACCATCCTTCTCACCATGACCATTGTCAATTTTTCCTCGGTGTGGGTCAAATCCACGCAGACAGCTTCGAGCGAGATCGAGGTGCAGCAGGCATTGAACGTCGCATCGAGCGGCGTGAACATGGCGCTGTCGCGTCTTCGGCAGAATCGGGCATGGAGGACGGGTTTTTCGGATCTGTCGATAGCGAACGGGGAGTGTGACGTGACGGTGGTGGACTGCGGCACCGACTCGATCCGCATCACTTCCACAGGGCGTTGCGGCGACGTGGAGCACACCTCGAGCCTCATCGTCTGCTTCACGCCCATCATCCCGGCGGTCACCGGCGCGGTGACGATCTATGGCGACTCCGTGGCCTTCGACAACAGCGGCAAGTCCTTCGCCATCGACGGACGGGATCATCGCATCGACGGATCCCTCTCCGGCGGGACAGCCCTCAATGGCATCTCAGTGGAGGAGACGCATTCGGAGCGCTCGGTGGAGGCAAAGCTGATCAAGGGGAAGGTCGGGTCCAACGTAACCGGTTCGGGTTCGGCGCCAAGTGTGGGCACGGTGACTTTGACCAGCCTGCTCTCCCTGCGGGATCAGCTCCGGGCCATGGCCACGGTCAACCTTCCGGCGGGGCACACCTCGGGCAACGCTGTCTATGGCTCCATGGCGGCGCCGGTGATCGCGTACATCCCCGGCGATGCCCGATGGACGGGCAACATCACCGGATACGGAATCCTGGTGATTGATGGTAACCTCGAGATGGGCGGCAACTGCGAATGGCACGGGCTGGTGGTGTCGGTGTCGCACGACCGGGATGCCTACCTGGGCGGATCGGGCACGCCGCTCATCATCGGTGCGGCGATTGTTGGCAACGATGAGACGAACGGGATCACGAATCTCCATGTGAACGGGACGCCCGATTTCCTGTACAGCGCGGCGACCCTCTCCACCATCTACGACAATCTCAACATGATGGATATCGCGGTATCCAGCTACTGGGAGTGACCGGGATTCTTCAAGCGGAGGTTTAAGCCAGTCGAACAAGTGAAAAGATTTCATTACATTCAAAGGTTCCCGAAGATGCATGTCGCCCGGTGATCTGGGCGATCTGGATCCCACGACCATACTCCATCACGCGCGCCCATTTCATGGACACTCCTCCCACCACCACAGAGTCACTCATCCCGCCCGCCGTTCTGCAGAACGCACAGGCGGTGATGTCGCACATCGCCAGGAGCATGCCGGCGCACTTCGTGGGTCTGGAGATGGTGGATTTCGTGGCGCGGACTCTGGATTCCCTCGACGACCGTGCGCTGATGGCATTGCGCACGTTCTACAACCTGCTGTTGTACCGGATGCGTCAGCTCGAGGCCTCGGACATCGACGTCGGTTCGTATGGGACGGCCGGACGCATCTGGCTGCGCATTCATGGATCGAAGAAGCCCTGCCCGGAGTATCCCGAGCTGCCCCCGCGCCATGCCGATGTGCTGATTCTCGGGATCCTTTCATCGCGCCAGCGTTCCGGCCTTCTGGCAAACAGGAGCATCGACTTCTCGCACCACACCGTGGACGACGGGATCACCGTCCGATACCGCGGGACGGCGTATTTCGATCTCGAGGGGCTGGCGATGAACATGCGTGCGATCACCGCGAAGGTGCGTCCCTACAGCTCCTACGGCTTTCATCCCACCGTCACCGGCATGGTGAACCTCCAGCACACGAAGGAGGGACTGATCCTGGTGACGGGCATCACGGGATCGGGCAAGAGCACGACGCTCGATGCGATCATCGACGCCAACAACAACGCTGTCGACGCCCATATCATCATCATCGGTTCACCGATCGAGTATGTGCACACGCCTGCGCGATGTGTGATCCGGCACCGGGAGGTGGGGCGTGACGTGCTTGCGTTCAAGGACGGCATTGTCCAGGCGTTGCGTCAGGATCCCGACATCGTGGTGGTGGGTGAGATGCGCGATCCCGAGACCATCATGGCAGCGCTCGAGATCACGGACTCGGGGCACAAGGTGTTTTCCACGCTGCACACCTCCTCCGCGGTGGAGAGCATCGACCGCATCGTGGGCGAGGTGCCCCCCATCGAGCAGGATCGTGTGCGCAACCGGCTGGCCGACGTGCTGCGCGTGGTGATCTCGCAGAAGCTGATTCCGACGCTCGACGGCAGGCGCATACTGGCGAAGGAGGTGCTGGTGGTGACGCCCTCCGTGCGTGCGGCGATCAAGAACGGCAACACATCCGAGATCTACCAGATGATCCACGAGGGCTTTGCGCAGGGCATGTGCACCATGGAGCAGGATCTCAACCGGCTCTATCGCACCGGCGTGATCAGTGCGGAGGAGGCCATGAACTACGCGAACAACAAGAAACGCATCCAGCAGCTTCTGACAACGAAGTAGGATTCGACAGACCATGACCACCAAGCGCTACGACGAAATGACCACCGGCATCGCGGTCGAGGATGACATCATCCGGCTCGCCGTGGTGGGTAGGGTGAAGGACGTCATTCACGTCATCCATGTCGCGCAGATTCCGATACCGAAGATGCAGCCGGTGGTTGCGGAGCAGCCGCCGCTGGAGACGGGCGAGGAGGGCGAGCAGAACGTGTTCACGTCCGCCTCGACACAGGACATCGACGAGGTGCGCAACCAGGCTGTGCGGGAGTTCGTCGAGGGCCATGTCGCCGGCCGGACAGCGCTCTGCGTCGGCTTTGGCGAGCCGTTCATCCGGTTGATTCTGCTGGCGAATCCTCCCAAGGCAAACAGGACAGCGATCCTGAAGAAGATCGCCGCCGAGGCCGATCTGACAGCCCCGCTGAAACAGATCCGTGATTCCATGGATTATCTTCCGATCACGAAGGATCGGTTGCTGGCGGCGGTGAATGTGGAGGCCTCGCCTCTGCTGGACATCTTCGCCCTGCCCCAGGGCATACGCCGGCAGCCCACGCGGCT
This sequence comes from uncultured Chromatiales bacterium, assembly GCA_964449305.1. Lineage (GTDB taxonomy): Bacteria > Bacteroidota > Ignavibacteria > SZUA-365 > CAYQST01 > CAYUYM01. The sequence continues at coordinate 4,627 of CAYUYM010000056.1, forward strand.
CGAGTTCATGATGAGCAACGAGCTGGCGCTCATCAACCTCGTGCGGGTCCACTTCCGCTTCATGCCGCAGGAGGTGGTGCACATCATCCATGTGGAGCGGGACAAGACGCGGCTCTTCATCATGGAGGGGGGGGAGCTCAGGGCCATCGTTCCCACCATCCAGCAGGGGTTCGAGAACACGTCGAACGTGACGGTGCTGCACGATCGCATCGAGCTGGCGGCCGAAGGTGCGGGGTATCCCAAGGCCGATTCCATCGTGCTGAGCGGCATGGCGGAGGACATTGGTCTGCGGCAGGAGATCCTCCCGAACAATCCCGACATCATCTTCCACTCGCTCAACAGGCTGCGCATCGCGTGTGACGAGGAGATCCCCGAGGCGCAGCGGCTGGCGGATTACGCGATGCCCATCTCGCTGGCCTGGCAGAAGCTGCAGCCCGAACATCCCCGTTTCCACCGCCTCAATGTGCTGCCGCACAACATCCGCGAACGTCAGCGGAAATTCAAGCTTGCCTGGCACGGCTTTCTTCTGCTGCTCGTGCTTTTCGGGATCACCCTGTTCATGACCGTCCGCATCCTTGAACATGGCAACAAGCTGAAGGTGATCCGGCAGAAGCTCCAGGTGGAGCAGAAGCAGATCGCGGAGCAGAAGGTGATTGTGGATCAGATCTACGCCGTCGAGAACACGTCGACATCGATCATCAATTCCACCAACCTCCTCGACACGCTGCTGTACAACGCCGAGCTCTGGAGCCAGGTGCTCGACACGCTCGCGTCGGGAGCAGGCTCACCACAGCGGTTGTGGGTGAGCGAGCTCAAGCCCGACAAGGAGAGTGGCACGCAGGTGATCGGCTATGCCATGGATCGCCCCTCCATTCCGTCCTTCTCCGCGCACATCGGGCAGGGCGTGCTGCGTGAGGTGTCGGTGCAGATCATCGGTCAGCGCAAGGTGTTCCGCTACGATGTGAAGCGCGAGCTGGAGCGGATTCACCCGTACCGTGGATCACCGACCGCAGCATGGCACGACTCCGTGACCGTCCTCCTGGGCGATGTCGCCAAACGTTTCCCCGCCCCCAAACCTGAGGCCCAGGAGAAGGGGAAGAAGGCGAAGGGCAAGGCGAAGGGGAAGAAGTCATGACCTACGTTGTCCGCAACAGCATCGTGCTTGGCATCTTCATCCTCCTCATCGGTGGAGGCGGATGGGCGTATACGTACTTCTACCAGACAAGGCAGATTGAAAAGAGCGAGAAGGAATCCAGGGAGATCCGGGAGAAGCTTGGGGATGTTGCCGATCTCAACAAGCGGCTTGCCCAGGCACAGCTCAAGCTCGACGGCCTGACCCGCCTGTGGCGGCAGAGGCCCAAGACGCTGCCCGCTGCGGAGGATGCCGGAACGACAAACACGTACCTGAACACCATCATCGCCATGTGCCCCGATCTCGACGTCAACGTGTTCACGCGGGAACTGGTCAGGATGGAGAACTGTGGCTTCAACCGGTACCACCTCGCGGGGCAGGGTCCATTCCCCTCCTTCGCCCGCTTCATCAAGTTCATCGAGCATGGCCCGCGGCTCATGAAGCTCACGAACATGGACGTCCGCGAAGT
>CAYUYM010000056.1:6327-14314 GCA_964449305.1 uncultured Chromatiales bacterium
ATTGAGCGCTATGTGTTGACGCTGAAATTCGAGATGAAATTCGAAGAACCGAAAAAGTGAAAGGTGATCCCATGAGAACCTTCCTCCTCCTGTTTCTGCTGTTCCTGGCCGCCTCCGGTCCTGCATGGACGCAGGGGCGTCTGCCTGTCCGCAACTTCACGCCCGAGGAGCAGCTCATCTCGATTGATGGCAAGACGAGCTTCAAGCAGGCGATGGAAATTTTCGCCAACAGCTTTCAACGCTTTGAACATCGCCCCCTGGTGTATGAAGGCGAGGAGAAGGCGCTGATCGGCGTGAACATCGAGAAGATGTTCTGGAAGGATGCCTTCGACCTGGTGCTCCGGCTCCACAACCACTGGTTTGTGGACAACAAGGAGTACGTGAAGGTGGTGCAGATGCACAAGGACAAGGGGCGTGACACATCGAAGGTGGATGCGGCCAAGGCAATCGTGACGCGCGAGGTGGAGATCTCCGCCGTGTTTTTCGAGGCCAATCGAACACAGCTCGAGCAGCTCGGGCTCGACTGGACCTTTCAGAACACGACTCCATCGCTCTCGGCCGTGGTCGGAAACACCACGACGCCGACAATGAACTACGGGTTCAACGCCAATCTCCACACCTACACCTCCGCGCTCGATCTGCGGGCCATCATCAAGGCCATGCAGTCGGAAAACCTTGGAGAGCTCATCTCCTGCCCGTCGATCACGGTCCGGTCCGGCATCCAGGGGCGCATCCAGGTGGGGCAGGATTTCTCGGTGAAGCAGCAGGATTTCTCCGGCAACACGATTGACAAGTTCTACAGTGCCGGCACCATCATCGACGTGACCCCGGAGATCATCTCGAAGGACTCGAACGAGTTCGTCCTGCTGAAGATCTCGGCCGAGCGCTCGAGCGTGATCCCGGATCCGGTGTCGACCATCGTGAACAAGACCGTGGCGCAGACCTCGGTGATGCTCATCAACGGGGAGGAGACGGTGATCGGCGGGCTGTTCTCGAACGAACAGCAGATCATCAGGCGGGGGGTGCCCCTGCTGAAGGATCTGCCCTGGTGGGTGCTGGGTCTGCGGTACATCTTTGGATACGATGAAACACAGGTGGTCAAAAAGGAACTCATCATCATCCTCAAGGCGAACATCATCCCGTCGATCGAGCAGCGCATCGCACGGAAGCTGCAGGAGATCAACGGAAGCGGGCAGCAGTCGCTGCAGAATGAAACCGAGCGCATGGAGACGATCCGCAACGACCTGTTGCGGCAGATCGAGGAGGCACGCAAGAAGGGCGGCAGGTAACCCACGGAGACACGGCCATGATCCGAACCATCACATCGATCCTTGTCCTGCTTGTCGTTGGCAACGGCACGCTCCGGGCGCAGGATGTCTCCTTCCCCGGAGACACGCTCTCGCTGGAGGCGCTGCTGAACACACGCATCAACTCCGCGACGAAGCAATGGGAGACGGTCAACGAATCGCCGGCGTCCATCACCATCATCACAGCACAGCAGATCAAGCGCTTCGGGTATCAGACCCTCGCCGAGGTGCTCGATGCCGTCCGGGGATTTGCGACGTCGTATGACCGGAACTACGCATATGTGGGTATCCGTGGGTTCGGGCGTCCGACCGACTATTCGAACCGCGTCACGCTGCTCCTCAACGGGACCACGGTGAATGAAAGCTGCTATGGCTCCGCACCCATGGGCACCGACTTCGCCCTTGATCTCTCCCTGGTGGAGCGCATCGAGGTGGTTCGCGGTCCCAACTCCACACTCTATGGAACTGGTGCCATGTTCGCCACCATCAACGTTGTGACGAAGGACGGAGCATCGGTGGATGGACTGGAGGTGAACGGCGGCATCGGCAGCTTCAGCCACTATCGTGGGAGTGTGCACTACGGCCATCGTTTCGACACGGGACTCGACCTCGCAGTCAGCGGGTCGATCGGCGATGTGCGCGGGCAGGATCTGTTCTTCCACGAATTCGATGCGCCCGAATCGAACGCCGGTCGGGTGATGGGGATGGACTGGGATACCCACGCCGGTGTCACCGCCCGGCTCACCTATGGCGGGGTGAGTTTCCACGCGCTGTATTCGGACAGGAGGAAGGGCGTCCCCACGGCATCCTATGGGACGATCTTCAACAATGACGTGTATGAAACGCGGGACAGGATCGGTGTTGCGGAAGCCCGCTGGGACCACGATCTTTCGGCCTCGGTGCAGTCGTCGGTTCGTGTGTTCTTCAACCACTACCTCGGCGACGGAACCTATCCCTACCCCGGGCTTGAGGAATACGATGCCGGCGAAAGCGACTACCTCGGCGCCGAGGCCCGTATGCAATGGGATGTGCTGGTCAGCAACCGGATCGTCGCCGGCATGGAGTATCAGGATCACCTCCGCGTCCGCTTTCTTCAGCGCGATCACGGAGTCACACTCGCCGAATCCGATCATCCATTCACCCTGTTCTCGCTGTACGTGGAGGACGAATGGCAGGTGACCGATGATGTGACGCTGCTTGCCGGTGTGCGTCGCGACGAGTATTCCACCGTGGGCAGCGCCACCTCGCCACGGGCGGCGGCGATCATCACCCCGTTTGACGGGGCCGTGGTCAAGCTTCTGTACGGCCAGGGTTTCCGCGCCCCCAACATGTACGAACGGTGGTATTCAGATTCAGCCACCTCCATGATCGCCAACCCGGGGATCAAACCCGAAAGGATCGCCACCTACGAGCTTGTCTGGGAGCAGCGCATCTCCACCGGTATCCATGCCAGCATCTCGCTCTATCAGTACGATCTGAAGGACGTGATCGAGCAGGCGACTGTTCCTGCAACGGGCGAGCAGCAGTTCCAGAACATCTCGCAGGTCCGCACGCGCGGGCTTGAGCTGGACTGCACGGCGGAGCCTCTGCCGGGTGTGCTCCTGTACGCCAACTATGCCTGGCAGCATGCGACGGAGCGCGGGACCGACAGCGCACTCACCAATTCGCCACGCCATCTGGCAAAGGCGGGAGTGGCATTTCCCCTGCTCGACGTCGCCCAGGTGGCAATCGAGGGTCGCTTCGAAAGCGGACGCAAGACCATACGAGCGAACCAGACACGTGATTTCGCCCTTGCAAACATCACGCTCACCTCGCAACCGCTGTTCGATCTCCTGCGTGTCACACTGGGGATCCGCAACCTCTTCAACACGGCCTACGAGTATCCCGGTGGGCTGGAGCATCTCCAGGACAGCCTGCTGCAGGATGGCAGGACCTGGTTCCTGTCCATGACATGGAAGCTCCAGCCATGAGCCGCGCCACGTCCCAGCACCGCCACACAACAACCGCTCCTGTCATGATGCACCGTGCCCTGATCACCCTCTTCGTCGCAGCGCTGCTTGTCCCGGCCGCGCATGGGCAGGACATGCCCGTGCCGGTGGACATCCAGATACCGCTGTTCCTCAAGATGCTGACGTTCGACCGGACGACGCAGGCGCGCGGTTCGCAGCCGGTGGAGGTGGGGATCGTGTATCAGGCCTCGAATCGCAACGGCAACAGAGCCCGCGAGGAGGCGCAGCGGGCGTTTGCCCGGGTGCCGCGTCTGGGCAATGCGGAGGTGCGTGTCCATCTCATCAACATCGAATCGGAGGATCTGGAGAAGGCCCTCGCGAAGTACCATGTGACTGTCGCCTACGTCTGCCCTCTGCGTGCTGTCAGCATCGAGACGCTGGCGCAGACGATGGTTGCCGCGAGGGTGCTGACCGTCACGGGTGTGCCCGTCTATGCGGAGCGCGGTCTCGCGGTGAGTTTCGGCAATGTCAACGAACGCCCGCAGATCATCATCAATCTGCCTGCCTCCAGGCGTGCAGGCGCGGATTTCGACTCCCGCGTTCTTGCGCTTTCCAAAGTCATCCATTGAGCAAGGAGTGACATGCTGACGAACCTCTTCTCCCGGCTCTCGATCCGACTCAAACTGGTGGTGGTCATCACCTTCCTGCTCTGGGTCATTTCGATCTTCATCTTCTTCTTCTTCCCGGCGCAGTTCGAGAATCAGGCGCTTGAAGCGATCGCCTCCAAGGCGCACAGCATCTCCAACATGACCGCCTTTGGCGTGGCACCCGCCATCATGTTCGACGATCGGCGGGCCATTGATGAGGTGTTTCAAAGTGCACAACAGAACGAGGATCTGCTGTACATCGTGATCGTCAACGATTCCGGCAAGGTGATCTACGGGTTCAACCAGGACAAGGCGGATCAGGTGAAGTACATGGAGGGGATCAACGCGTTGAGCGAGGATCAGTTTGTGTACAAGACGGCGGTGGGAGTGACAGGAGGCACGCGCAAGATTGCGGATCTCTACCTGGGGCTTTCACTGTCCCGGCTCAAGGATGAGGTGGGGAAGAGCCGCGCGCTGATTGCGCTTGTGAGCCTTCTCGTCTTTGTGTTCGGTGTGGGGGCGGTGATCGCGATCAGCACCATCATCACCGGGCCGCTGCGGTCGATGGCCGAGGCGGCAAGCGCCATCGCCCGCGGCGACATGGCCAAGCGTGCGGACATCAACTCGAAGGATGAGGTGGGCGACATCGCCGGATCCTTCAACCAGATGGTGGAGAACCTGCGCAAGGCCTACGAGGAGCTGGAGACGGTGAACAAGACGCTTGAGAGCCGCGTGTCCGAGCGCACCTACGAGTATCAGACGGAGATCGACGAGCGTCGCAAGGTGGAGCAGGCGCTGCTGCTCAGCGAGGCCCGCCAGCGTGCCATCCTGAACGCCATCCCCGACATGATGCTGTTCCGTGACAGCGACGGCGAGTACTCGCCCGATCCGGATTTTCTCTTCATCCCACCGACGGACGAATTCCAGATCGAGGACCGGCACGAGCAGGTCCAGAACGTCGTGTCGCGCGTGGAGCCGCTCATCCGGACAGCGATCGAGACGCGCACGGTCCAGATGATGGAGTATTCGGTGCTGACACCCATCCGCAGGCACCACTTCGAGGCACGCATCGCCTCGTGCGAGAACGACCAGGCTGTGGTGATCGTGCGCGACATCACCGATCGCAAGGAGACCGAGGAATCGCTCCGGGCATCGGAATCCCGCCAACGCGCCATCCTGGGTGCCATGCCCGACATCATGTTCCTGCAGGATGCGGATCGCGTGTACCTGGACTATTACGCACCTGATCCCTCCAAGCTGTTTGTTCCGCCCGACAAGTTCCTCGGGCGCCGCTCCGACGACGTCCTGCCCTTCGATCTCTCGCTACAGATCAACCCGCTCTACACAAAGGCGCTGGAAACCGGCAGGATGCAGTTCCTTGAATACTACCTGGAGCAGAACGGAAAGATCTCGTTCTTCGAGGCACGCATCTCCCCGAGCGGCCCCGACCATACGGTGACCATCGTGCGCGACATCACCGAGCGCAAGCATGCCGAGGCGCGCATGCATCTGCAGGGCGCGGCGCTGGAGGCGGCGGCGAACGCCATCGTGATCACCGACAGGAACGGGGACATCGTCTACGTCAATCCCGCCTTCACCGAGCTGACAGGCCATCAGCTCAGCGAGGTGCTCGGTCACAGCCTGCAGATCCAGAAGTCCGGCGTCCACGATCAGGTGTTTTATGAGACGCTGTGGAACACGATCGGATCCGGCAGTGTGTGGCATGGCGAGATCACCAACAAGCGGAAGGACGGGAGTCTCTATGTGGAGGAGATGACCATCACACCGGTGCTGAACGATGACGGGCAGATCCAGTACTACATCGCCATCAAGCAGGACATCACCGCACGCAAGCAGATCGAGGATTCGCTCGTCCAGGCCAAGGAACGCGCGGAGAATGCCGACAGGCTGAAGGATCTCTTCATCGGCAACATTTCCCACCAGATCCGCACCCCCCTCAACCTCATCATCGGCTACATCAATCTGAGCCTCGCCGAGCTGGAGGCCGTGCGAAACGATTCGCTCAACGCCTACTTCGATTCGATCAAGGAATCGGCGAAGCAGCTCGTCCGTACGGTGGACCTTGTTCTCGACATATCACGCATCGAGGCGGGCAACCTGGAGATCGAGCATGCATCCATCAATCTCACGGCCATGATCGAGGCCGAGGTGGACGACATCAAGAACGCGGCCCGTGAGAAGAACCTGACCGTGTCGTACATGAACGACTGCGGAAGCGTGGTGATGGAGGGCGACGAGTACTATCTCTCGCGCGTGTTCAAGAACCTTCTGGACAATGCGGTGAAGTTCACCGAACAGGGTTTTGTGAAGGTGCGGGTCCTGGGCGATCCATCGGGATCGGTGGTGGTGGAGGTGGAGGATTCCGGGGTCGGCATCTCACCAGACTACTGCACCCGCATCTTCGAGCCCTACGCCCGTGAGGAGGAGCACGATGCCTCCACCTTCCGCGGAGTGGGCCTGGGCCTGGCGCTGGTGAAGAAGTACCTCGATCTGCACAACGCCAGCATCGACGTCCGCAGCGTCAAGGGCCACGGGAGCGTGTTTGCCATCGTCTTCGATCCGTCGAATGTCCGTGTAAACGAGGTGCGCCACCAGGTGGCCGAGTCCGTGGTGGCCGTCACGCCACAACCTGTCGTCACCCCGAAGGCGAAGTCGACCGGAGGTCCACCCATCCTCATCCTCGAGGACGACCTGCCCACCTGCCAGTTCATGCGCCTGATCCTCAAGCAGCATTACACGCCGCTCATCGCCAACACCGTGGCGGAGGCGCGCAAGGTGCTTGCCGAACAGGAAGTAAGCCTCATCCTCACGGACATCTCGCTCTCGGGCGAGGAGGATGGCCTCACCTTTGTCAAGGAGCTCCGCGGTATCGAGGCATTCAAGGTGGTTCCCATCATCGTGGTGACGGCACACGCCTTTCCGCGGGACCGTGATCTCGCGCTCGAATCGGGGTGCAACGAGTTCCTCACCAAGCCGGTGGATCGCAACATCCTGCTGGACTTGATCAATCGTCTGCTGACAGGCCGGGGATAGCAAGCCAGTACATGGTCTGTAGGCCCTTGCCCTTGACATCGACGGGGGGGCGCGGAACGAAGCGATGGGTGCTGCGTGCATGCCCGCAGGTGGAGGCCGACACGTTGATGCGCATGGGCTCGGAATGGGATTCCATGCGTGATGCGGTGTTGATGGTGTCGCCGAACACGTCGTAGATGTACTTCTTGATTCCGACCACACCGCCCACGACGGGACCGGAGTGCACACCGATGCGGATCTTCCATCGAATGTCCGCATCACGATTGCGCTCATGCAGGAAGCGCAGCATCTCGGCTGCTAAATCCAGGATGGCCTCCGCATGCCGTGGGTTCTCGTCGGGCATGCCGCACAGCGCGAGGTAGGCGTCACCTATCGTCTTGATCCGCTCACAACCATTGCGCTCGATGATGGTGTCGAAGGCGGTGAACATGCCGTTGAGTTCGTCGATCAGGGTGATGGGGTCGAGGGTGGACGACATCTGCGTGAAGCCGACAAGATCCGAAAACAACACCGTGACGTTGTCGTAGGTGCGCGGTTCGGTCCTCCCATGCATCTTGAGATCGTTCGCCACGCTCACCGGCAGGATGTTGAGCAGGAGGCGCTCGGAGTGCTCCTTTTCCTCACGGAGGCGTTCATTGAGATCGAGCAGCTGGATGTTCGCCTCTCCGATGCGGATCTTCTGCTCCTCGAGGATCTCCGTACGTTCCATGAGGTTCAGTGTCTTTTCCGCAAGCTCCATCCTTGCATCGTGCATTTCGTCCTCCATGCTGCGCATGCGCTTCAGCGCGTTCCGATACTTGAGGTGCATGCCCAGGGCGAGTCCACACGCGGCGACAGCGAGAAGCAGAAGGAGAATGGCAGATGACATGGCATCCCTGGTGGATGTGAAGCGCGTGCAATGTAGCGAAATCCTGTGGATCGTGCCCGGATGAATGGCACGGCCCGCCAGCCATTGCGACACCATGCTCACCGCTTTGCGGAGAGCGGCACCGGTGCAGGACCGACAGGGATGAAACGAGGAACGGTGCGG
>CAYUYM010000056.1:14324-17782 GCA_964449305.1 uncultured Chromatiales bacterium
CCTCGTTGCCGGAGAAGCTTCGCGCGGGAGAAAGCTGGTGAAGCGTCTCGTCCCAGGCGTGCGAGTCGTCGACGAGGATGTCGGCGAGCATGACACCCAGGCCGGGCCCGAGCATGAAGCCCTGCCCGCACATGCCGACGGCGAGGAACATGTTCGCGACACCGTCGGCGGGGCCGACGATGGGGAAGCCATCGGGGGATTGCGGGTAGAGGCCGCGCCAGGTGCGGCGCACGCGGAGGTGCCGCAGCCGCGGGTAGAGGTGGACCATGCGTGCCACCACCTGCGGAAGGAAGGTGGAGGTGTTGTCGATGTCAGCGCCGACGATGGGGGGCTTTGGTGTGATGCAGAACACCACCTGCCCCTCCTTGTTCTGGTAGAAGTAGTAGTTCAGCGAGTCCTCGTCCGGTTCGATGTCGACCACCATGGGTGCGAAGAAGGGCTGCACCGGTTCCGTGACGCCGGCCTCATGGCAGTCGGGGTGGACGGGAACGTCGATGCCCGCCAGCGCACCGATGCGTCGCGCCTCAGCGCCTGCGGCATTGATGATCAGCCCTGCTGAATGACGGTTGCACGACGTGATGACGGCGGTGATGCGGTCGCCATCCATCTCCAGGCCGGTGACCTCCTCGTTGAAGAAGAACTCCACACCGGCCCGCCGGGCGAGCATGTGGCAGGCGTCGGCCGTCTTGAGTGGAGACGCGCTTCCATCGCCGGGGGAGAAGGTGCCGCCGCGCAGTCCCTCCCGGCGTATGCCCGGAACGAGGCGTTCGATGTCGTCGGGGGCAACCCAGTCGATGGCGAGGCCGGCCTCGCGCTGCCGTGCGAGAAGCGTGCGGAGAGTGTCCTCGCGATCGCTCGTGTAGACAGGGTAGAGGTATCCGCCCTGCACCCAGTCCACGTCCATGCCATGCTCCTCCTCGAAGCGCCGGAAGATGCCGAGGGATTCTGTGCAGAGGCGGATCTTGGCGGGGTCGGAATGCGTGGCGCGGATGCCGCCGATGGCCGCGCGGTTCTGACCGCGTCCGAATGACGGGTGTTGTTCAATGACGGCCACGGAGCGGCCGCGGGTGGCGAGTTCGCGGGCGATGGGGAGTCCGACACTGCCGGCACCGATCACGATCACATCATGGGTCTTCATGCCGCGTCCTCCTCGTTGATGATGGCATGCATGGGGATCTCCACGCTCAGGGGACGGATGGAACCGCGCGTCACATCCTGCCACTCCACCCCCGCCTCGCGGAAGACGTGTGGCAGCACGGCTGCGCAGGTTTTTCCTCCGCAGGCGCCCATTCCCACACGCGCCTGCTTGAGCTGGTTCACATCGCGCACATGATGTTCCCGGATGTAGGCCACCAGCTCACCAACGGTGACCAACTCGCAGTGGCATACGATGCCGTTCTCTGGAATGTAGGTGAAGGACGGCTCGGGAAGGGGGGCGACATCCCGTGGATCCTGGACGCGGATGCCCGCGACCAGCGCCCCATGGTCGGCACGCGTACGAACGGTGACAAGGGAGGTCTTGTGCCGGCGTTGGAAGCGTATGTCCATCACGGTGCCGCTGCCGAGTTCATTTCCCTCCTGATCCATGAGTGTGACGGAGTCGCCCACGGCGAAGGTGGGGATGAACTCATGGGGGATGACGACGTCGGCCTGCCCGTGGTCCACCGATCGGGCGAGAGTGATGGCGAGGCCGGGACAGATGGCGACGCAGAGCCTGCATGCGGTGCAGTCACCGGTGAAATAGGGGAGATCCATGATGGTGCCGAGGCGGTTTTCTAGCTGGATGCCGCCGGAGGGGCACACCGAGGTGCACGGATTGCAGGGAATCTCCTCGGTGCAGTGCAGGATGGGGGTGTAGGTGTCGTGAAGATCGACATGAAGCGTGGGGACGATGGCGCCGGGGCGGGACTTGAGGATGGCAGCCTTGTCGCTCCATGACGGATCGTTGGAAATGTCGGCCCCGAGGCGCCGGGCCATTTCGATGCCCGCCATGCGTCCGCCGAACATGGCGGACGAGGCCTCGGCGATCTCGTCCGCATCCCCCGCCTTGACCACATTGAAGCCGTAGTTCTGTAGCAGCTCGAAGAACTCATCCACGGGCGAGAGTCCGACAGCGACGAGGAGGGTGTCCACCTCGAAGGTCTTGGCCGTTTCGAGCAGGGGTTGGAAGCGGTCATTGACCTCGGCGATGGTGATTTTCTGCACCCTGCCATCGCCCTCGGCGCACAGGACGGTATGGCGGAGGTGGATGGGGACGCCCATGCGACGGATCTTGTCTGCATGGACCTTGTAGCCGCCCGGATTGTCGAGGATGTCGACGATGCCGGCGACGGTGATGCCGGCTTGGAGGGCGTGATACGCGGCGATGAGGCCCACATTGCCGCTGCCCACGATGAAGACGCGGCTGGAGGCACGCACGAGATCGCGGTTGACGAGTGTCTGGAAGGCGCCGGCGCCGTAGACGCCCGGCAGGTCATTTCCTGGAAAGATGAGCGCCCGTTCGCGTGCCCCGGCGGAAACGACGACGCCCTTGAAATCGACGAGTGTATAACGACTGTTGTCGATGAAGATGCCCGCCTTCTGATCCTTGTACACCCCGGCCACGGTGGCGTTGGTGAGCACGGTGACGTTGCTGAAGGCCCGCACCTGTTTGTCGAGCAGCGAGGCGATGTCGATGCCGCGGGTGCCGGCGTGGCAGTCCTCGATGGAGCCGAAGAACTTGTGTGTCTGGAGCAGGAGTTTGCCGCCGAGCCTGTCCTTGTCGTCGGCGAGGATGACGGAAAAGCCGAGTTGGGCGAGCTCGATGGTGGCGGTGAGGCCGGCCGGCCCGCCACCGATGACGAGGACGTCGCAGGCGAGGGCATGTGAGCTGGCGCCTGCGGTTTCGATCATGTCGAGAGGCAGCTTGGGGAGGCGGTGGAGGCGGCGGACGTCCATGCCCTCGCGGAGCGGGGTGATGCAGGATTTGAGTGGCAGTCCATCGATGATGAGCGTGCAATGGGAGCACTGGCCATTGGCGCAGAACATGCCTTGGGGGCTGTTGTCGCGACGGTGGAAGGAGAACTCGCTGATGCCATTGGCCATGAGAGTGGAGGAAACCATTTCTCCATCGAAACCGGCCATGGGGGCACCCTCAAAGAGGAAGGTGATGGGGCGACGATCGGTGGAGTGAACAAGAATGGGATGGGAATCAATACGCGGCATATCGTTTCATGACGATGAGTGAAGAGGGCATGGGATGGAGGAATGGAAGCGCGAGGGGGGTCAAAATTGGAGGTGCGGAGATGGGCGGTGAAGTGCAACGAACCCGGCGCCACAAATTAGCAAAATATTTCACCAATTGCGAAAATACGGGGATGATTGCGTGGTGGTGGGGGATAATAAAGACTTCTAAGAGAGACCTTAAGGTCTTCTAAGATATTTCTAAGAAGACCTTAAGGTCTCCCCCCCCTGCACGC
>CAYUYM010000057.1:0-17247 GCA_964449305.1 uncultured Chromatiales bacterium
CCGGCGGTGCGTCGCCCGCGCAGGCCCCCCTGGTCACATGCGCGGAGTAGCTGCCGGATGTCGCCACCGCGATGGTCGGCGTGGTGGCTCCGGTGGACCAGCGGATGCTGTCGAACGGACCACCGGGGATGCCCAGCGTCACCGTGTCACCGTCGCAGAGCGACACCGGCCCGGCTGGCTCCAGCTTCGGCGTGAGCCCGGCGTTGATGGAGATGGGAAGCAGCACCGTCGTGTCACACCCGGATGCCGCATCAACTGCGAGGACAGCGATGGATCCACTCCCGACAGCGCCCCATTGGACGCGCACCACCGGGCCTCCCTGCCCGCTCACGACGGCGCCGCCGACGACAGTCCACGTGAGTGTCATCCCAGCGGGATTCTGCACCGTGTAGTCGAACGCGCCTTGGGCGCACGGCGTCAGCAGCCCGGTGACGACGGGTCGCGGCCGCGCACCGATGGTGATCATCACCGGCTGGGATGTGGCCTGGCAGCCGTTGGAATCGACAACCGTGACCGCGTACGTGCCCGGCGAGCGCACCACCAGGGTGCGTGTCGTGTCACCCGTCGACCAGCGCTGGGTGCGGAAGACCGACCTGGGGACGAGTGTGATGCTGTCCCCTCCGCACAGACGCGTGCCCATGGGCGCATCGATCACCGGCGTGGTCGGTGTTCGGAGCACGACGGCGGCGGTGTCCATGCCACGGCAGCCGCCGTCCACCTCCACGATCACCGCATAGTGGCCCGGGCGGTCGACCGTGAGCGTCTGACCGCGCCCAAGCGTCACGGAGGTGTCCCCGCTCTCCGTCCAGCGATACGAGGCAAACCCCGTACCCGCATCGAGCGTGACCGCGCCCCCGGCGCAGAGAACGACGATCCCCTCCGGCGTGATGCGCGGAACGAGGCGGGATTCCACAGCGACAAGGAGCGTGTCGCTCACCGTGCAGCCACTCGTGTCGATGCGTTCCGTGACGATGATGCGTCCGATGCCCGCGGTGCCCCAGTGGACACGGATGGAATCGTTGAAGCTGTCGGTGAGAATCGCCCCCCCCTCGGCGACCCACTGGTACTCCCTGCCGGGATTCCCCGCGGTCCAGTACAGCGACACCGCATTCGGGCAGGCCGTGACCGGGCCACGCACGTGCGGCGTCGGCGACGGATTGACCGTCACCACCACCGTGTCACTCGACGCACATCCCCGCGCATCGGTGACGCGGACGATGTACGTGGTGGTGACGCGCGGCGAGGCGGAGGGGCTGGGGATGTCGGCAGCATTCAGACCGGTGGATGGCGACCAGGCGTGGCGGAACGGCGGCGTTCCCCCCGTCGGCGGCTGTCCGATGATCGTGGCATCGTCGAGGCAGATCTGCCGGTCCGGCCCCGCGTGCGCCACGGGAAGCGGGTTGACAATGATGGTGAACGCACGTGACGAATCGCTGCAGCCATGTGCCGATGTCATGATCACGCGGTACTCCCCGGCGTCGGAGACCGTGAGGGTACCGCTGTTGGCGCCATCAATGGGGTTGCCATTGCGGGACCAGCGGCAGGTGAGCCCCGCGGGCATGGCGGTGAATGTGGTCCGCCCCCCGATGCAGAGCACCGAATCCCCCGTGATGCCGATCACCGGCACCGGCAGTGGATGCACCACCACCTGGACGGCGACCGAGGTGTCTGAGCAGGGCGTTGCATTCGTCACGATCACCCGGTAGCTGCCCGACTGCATCACGACGACGGAGGCGGCATCGGGGGCCCCGAGAGGGATGCCGTTGCGAAGCCAGCGGAAGCTGCATCCGGAGCTGCTGTCGACAGTGATCCGCAGCCCGCCTCCCTCGCAGAACACCGTGTCCGCATCAAGCGTGAGCGCGGTGGACGGCCGTGGATTGACGGTGACGCGCACGGTGTCCGCGGCCAGGCACCCGTTCGCATCCTCGATGGTGAGGATGTAGTCCGTGGTTGCCGCGGGGCTGGCGATGGGCGTCAGGACGGTGTCGCTGCTCAGACCGTCGGGAGGCGACCAGCGCCGGCGGTACGGCGGAGCGCCACCGGAGACGGAGCCGCTGAGCGGGACGGCAGCGCCCTGGCAGATCGCCTTGTCCGGTCCCGCAACCGCATGGATGACGGGGCGGATGACCACCCAGGCCGTGTCGCGCACCTCGCAGCCGCAGATGGCATTGAAGCCCCGGATGATGTACATCCCGCCGGTCCTGATCATGATGGACTGCGTCGTGTCGCCCGTCGGCCACCAGCGGTAGTGCGGAAGACCGCCGCTGGCATCAAGGCGCACACTGTCGCCGGCACAGAGCACCACGGGGGCATTGCCATCGGCGATGCTCACCGGCGTGGCGCAGGTGTTGTCGTTGTAGAGAGCCACCACTTCAAAGGCCGACAGGACGCGGCTGTAGATGCGGATGTCGTCGATCCGCCCCTGGAATGCACCCATGGAGGGCAGACCGGTGTTCGTCATCCTCCCGATGAAGATCTCACGTGTGCTCTTGAACACCCCGAGGGTGGAGATGTCGAAACGCTGGGTGGCCAGGCTGCCATTGAGATGGATCTGCATCAGATTGCTGCCATTGTAGGTGAAGACCACATGGCTCCACTGCGCCGGCGGTACGGGCAGGGACAGCACCTGCGTGGGCGGGGCGCCTGACGAAGAGACGAGGATCTCCGCATAGCCCTGGTGGTACTGGCAGATCATGCTGCAGAAGTTGCCCGTGGCATCGTCGAACTTCGCCACGATGGCCCCGGGCGATGGATGCGCATTGTCCGGATTGATGAAGGCCGACACGGAGAAGGCGTTCGGAAGATCCCAGCTCCCGGTGGAGATTCCCGTGCTGGGCAGGCCGGTGAAGGCATAGGCCGAATTCCCGTTGCCATAGCGATCGGAGGTCAGCGCAGCACCGAGCACGGTTCCATTGTGCCCCTTGCCACTCTCATCATTGGCATTGCCATTGAAGGGGAAGCAGGCGAGCAGCCCCGCCGAGAGATCCATCTGGATGCACGAGCCCGTGTAGTTGTAGAGCGCGTAAATGTCCGTCCCGGTGAGGGCGCGGTTGTACAGCCGCACATCATCAATCGCACCGCGGAAATGCCGGAGGTTGCCGGACGCCACGCCGGCACCGATCTTGAGATTGCTCGTCGGGATGACGGACTGGAACGTCATCAGGCTGGTTGCAACGGGAAGGCCATTGACATAGAGCGTGGTGAGCCCCGACCGCACCGACACCGCGATGTGGCGCCACACAAGGTAGGGCGTGGGCGACTGCACCGGCAGCAGGATGGTCTGTGGCCCGGTGGCGGTCTGCACATGGACGGTGATGTTGCCGAAGGTGTTGAGCTGGAGCTGGACGAGCTCGCCATCGTCGTTCGGTGAGATGATGGCCTGATAATTCGTCGAGGGATTGTCGCAATAAAACCATGCTGCGGCGGTGAACTCCGGTCCCCCGCCAAAGCTGCCCGCGAGCGAGATGGAATCGAGATCGGTGGAAAAATAGAACGCATGGTCGGGATTGCCGAAGCGGTCGCCGGTGGGGATGGCATTGGCCACGACGCCGTCATGCCCGCCCGACGTGGCATCATAGCCATTGCCGTCGAGGGGATAGCACGCGATGAGGTTGGTGGAGATGTCCTGCGCTGCAGCGGGGAGGGTGAGGGCGAGGAGGGCGAGGCATGTGAGAAACACCGCCCTGCGACGTGCAGAGCTGGAGCATCCGACCTGCGGGTTGGATTTCACTCCATTCATCCCACATCGGGGTGCTGTGCAACTGAGGGCATGGCGATATCGTTGGCGAGGAACCATGGCGCAAATTACTCACGGCAGATAGAAGGAAAAAAGGACCGACGAACGCCATGTCCGGGGAGGACGTTTCAGCAGGATCAGGAGGCTGCCTGTACATCAGGGAAAGGAAGCTCACTGCAACCAACCACGTCACAACCCTCTGGAGTACGCCATGAATCGACATTCTCTCATCGCCATGGGCCTTGTTCTTCTCATCACCACGATCATCGGCTGCAAGAACGGAGACGATCCCACCGGACCGGTCAATCCGCCGACGGCAACAGATGAAATCTTCTTCGTCTCCTCGCGAGACGGCAACGCGGAAATCTACTCGATGAAGCCCGACGGCTCCTCGCTTCAACGACTCACAGACAACAGCAGCACGGAGCACTGTGTAAAGGTGAATGTCGCAGGCACAAAGGTGGGCTTTGTTTCTGATCGCTCGGGAAACTCCCAGGTGTGGACGATGAATGTGGATGGAAGCGGTCAAACCCAGGTCACGACCTCGGGGACGCTCGCCGGCCAGTATGGCACGTATGGCGGCATGTTCGACTGGACGCCTGACGGGAAGATCCTGTACACCCACGGAATGGAACTCTACCGGATCGATGCAGACGGCACGCGCAACACACTGATATGGACATGCCAAGCAGGCAGAAATCTTGCGTACCTGTCCTGCTGTCGGTTGTCAGGAAAAATCGCGGTCATGACGATGGGAACTTGGGCCTACGACACAGAGATCATTGTCATGAATGCAGACGGCACAGGAGCCACGGAAATCGTCCCGAATGCCCCTGGGGGCATGTCCCTGAACGCATTCTCCCGCGATGGACAGCGGCTGTTGTTCACGCATGACATATCCGGACATGAAGAAGCATCAGGATTGCAGCTCGATTCACACGTGTTTTCCATCGGCATTGATGGGAAAAACAAACAGGATCTTTCCGGTCAAAAACCGGTCAACACGAACGATTATGGAGGGGCATGGACCAGCGCGGGGACATCGCTGTACTTCTTCAACTACGCCAACGTTTGGGGAGGAGAAGCCACGATATACAGGATGAATGCAGACGGAAGTGGTCGTGTGGCGATCATGAACAACGGTGACAGCCCGACCTGCAAATGACTGATCCCGTGAGTCCGGGTTGAAGGCGGCATCTCAGCCGCCTTTATATTATTGCTGCACCATGACGATGTCTCTCCCTCCGAATCCTTGCACACGTTTCACCTCTCGAATCCGACGGATACGTTCAACCAGAAATGACAGCATTCTGAGCCCGGGCGCACCTGAACAGAAACCTCTTGGGCGTCACGCATCGCTCGTTGTCACCATTGGACCGAGAAACCCCGTCTCGTGGAACACATCAAGCCACGGCGGTGAAGGCCACAGTAGCCGCGGGACGTCGATGGCCGCGCAGGAGGGAGTCATCCGCTCCAACCGGTGCGTGCCTCCGAGGAGGTTTCACCAGGCGTTGAATTCAAAAGAGCAGCAGTCTGGACCCAGCCGCAAGATGGGTGATTGCCTTGACATCCTTCAATCCCGTGAGACCGATGATACGGACATCATTCGTGGACTGGACAACCAGATGGGTGACATCCACGGCAAGGGCGGACAGGATCAAGGTATGGGACTTGAGCCCGATCGAATCAAGCGTGATCCTCAAACGCGTCTTACCTTGGATCTGAAATCGGAGCGCCCCTGTGCGTAGGAGCTCCTCCATATCGTTCTCTCGAAGAATCACACTCCATCGTGGGAACGCCACCGTGCACAACTCACTCGTCTCCCGACGTATTCCGTCCATTGGCATGACAACGACACCATCGGCATCTGTGAGGTATGGACCTTCGGCTTCTCCAAGCCGGACAAGCACATAACAGCACTGCTCCTGCTGATCCGAGGTGAGCTGCATGATTTCCCTTTCCTGGGTGTTGTCACTCGCGACCCTCAGGATCACACGGGCATCCGACGTGGCGAAGGTGGCAACCGCCGCGTATCTGTTTTTCAGATTTCGATCTCTTGCCGCAAGTGGGACCGCCATGGGAGTACCGGGCATTTCTGTGTTGGCTGCCCGGAGACGGTGCAACGTCAGGGTGCATCCAGTTCCCTGTGACGCAATCTGATGGGCCCGGCGAACTGTTGCCTCCTCAGCAGATCCACCCTGTGTTGACATCGCGAATCTGTACAAATCCACCAAGGCCTGATGGATCTCCATGCACGATGGGCAGCCGGTCAGGTGCTGCCGAAGTTCCCTCCTCCTCGTCAGGGTCAGCCCTTGTGAACCGACAACGAGCCTCTCGATGTCTCTTTCGTTCGGATGTTTCATTTCTCTTGTCCGTGAAGAAGTCGCGTGGTGATGACATTCAGCCATGTCATACAGAAAACCATACCTTCAAATGCCTCCCTCTGCTGAGTTTCAGCATTCGAGTTGATCGATTGCCAGTGATGTCAGCTCTGTCCGTGCTGCCCGGACAAGGTACTCAAACCTTGCCCGATGGTTCGATCGATATTCTGAATAGGAGATGGCCTGCAATTGTCGGCAGAAATGTTCATGATATGGGCGTCTCTCTCCATTCAGCCAGTCCTCCAAGATGTGATGAAGCGCCCTCAGCATTCCTGCGCCCTCCTCCCGAGTGATACCCCCTCGTTCATGATATCGCCTCAGAAGTGTTTCTTCCATTGTTGCACATGTCCGGGATATCAATTCTGCAACCACGTCGTGATCAAGGTGCTGCACCTCCGTCTGGATGATCCCATCATCACCCATCGAAAGAGAGGAATACCGGTCCCGCACCAGGACGGCAATGGTGATGAGTGACAAGGTCCGTCGATGGTCATGTTGCTCATGCAACAAACGAAACAGATCATCCACCAGATCCGGTGTTGTTGAACCATCCACGCTCCCGGCAAGGAAGGCCCGTCGGAGATCGTCCTCGTGAAACTCCGGCAGATGCTCGAGGATGTCCACCTCATCCTGACGATACACCAACACTCCGTTCACCGAATGCCGTTGGGAGTAGCATCCCGAGTGCTTCACATGTCGCGTGACATTTCTCAGGACCTTTCGAAATTCCTGATCCAGTTCACCGTAGATTTCGGATACTGTCTGGTGAACCTTCCTTCCGATGAGGCGACGCAGGTGCACAACGATGTCCTCTGCTGTGGCCATCGGTATCAAGGTCTCATTCGAGGAAAAATACCGCCTGATCTCGTGGCACGGGAACTGCCCCTGAGGAAGAAACAGCGTTTCGATGCACCTCCAAGCCGCAGAGTCAGCATCATAGTCTGCCCGGGCAAAATTGCGCAGATGATGCCGATTATACCGGATCAGAAGGTGCTTCGCCACGCGTTGGCAGAAGCGTGCGAGGCAGACGATGTCCCTTTCTGACATGCATGAGGTGCAGGCATGTTTCACAGCCTGTGCGATACGCTGATAGGACATGTCTTGTGACTCCACACCCTGGTGGTTCTTTGGATGAGATTGCTTCTCATGGTCAGCCACTGCCATGCTGGTTCCTCCACTGGGACGCGCCCCCTGGCCGGCCATCGATGCCGGCTCCGTGGGGACATCCGACTTCTACATTGAAATTGCGATATGGTACATGGTCAAGCCCTCGTGGTGCTGTATAATGCGTGGAGTGTGGCGATCAGATGCCGCCTCCAGGGGGACGCATTTTGCACCGCGGCCTGCAGCACCACAGCCCATCAAGGCATGTCGATGTCACCAACATCTGTCGAGTTCCACAGTTCTTCGGTATTCCATCGACGTTGCTGATGGTATTGCATGAGATCGTGGTCGTGACGCACTGCTCGGGCGCACCCCGAGTGAGAGCCTGCCACAGAAATCCGACAGTGACATGGTGGCTGTGCCACATAAGAATCCGGGCTTTGATGATGCTGCTGGTGAGTACATTCCGCAGGTGGATTGGTGTTGCCTGTCGGATCCACAATGCGTCCAATGGCCCCGGCTCCGCCAATGTCCACGTTGATGACACCAGGAGAAATGACATCTGACGTCCTGATGTATGATGCGACAATGTGATGATACACACGGCATTCTGGGATCAGGAAAATTCCAGCGGGATGAATGCTTTGCACCCTCCATCCCATTCCGACGGCAACGCCGCGCCACTCCCCTACCTGTCCCGTGCCCGCTCCAATTCACATGCGAGCTTGACAAGACGGATGAACTCCGCTCTGTAGCCGTCCGGGTCCATCCCGCGTGCCCGCTCAGCCACCTCCACCACGTGCTCAAACGACGCGTTCCGCCGATACTGGGAATCGAACAGAAGCATCGCAAACTCCGCCACCGCCGCGGCGAAGCGGAAATTGTCGGATACCGGCATGAGGCGCCCGGTGTTGTCCAGAAGCGATTTCGTCATCAGGACGCTCACCGAGTCTTTCGGCGGCTTGTACCGCACCGACACGGTCATCATCTCCTCCGATGCAAGCGCTTCCGGGCGCAGCTCCTGCCGCTGATATCGCAGGTGGTACGCGTCCTGGCGCGTGGAGCTTCCCGCCATGGGGATGATTTCGTACAGCGCGGTGACGCTGTGCCCCGCACCCATGTCGCCGGCGTCCACGGCGTCGTTCTCAAAATCCTCACGCCTCAGGAGGCGGTTCTCGTACCCGATCAGCCGATGGGACTGCACCTTCGCGGGATTGAATTCCACCTGGACCTTCACATCCCGCGCAACAGTATAGAGCGTGCCACCAATCTGCCCCACCAGCACACGCTGCGCCTCCTGGAGATTGTCGATGTAGTACAACACACCATTGCCACGATCCGCCATCGCCTCCAGCTTCGCCTCCTTGAGATTCCCCATGCCAAGCCCGAAGATGGACAGAAACACGCCACCACTGCGATGCTCCTCGATCATGCGCGTCAACGCACTCTCACTCGATGGCCCCACATTGAAATCGCCGTCGGTGGCAAGCAGGATGCGATTGTTGCCGCCAGGGTTGTAATGCTCGCGGGCAACACGGTACGCGAGCTGAAGTCCCTCGTACCCCGACGTCATGTCTTCCGTGCTGAGCGTATCAATCGCCGTCAGTATCTCCCTGCGCCTGGCACCAGACGTTGGGGGAAGATGAACGCGGACATGCGTACTGTACACCACGATCGACACGGTATCGACATCGCGCAGTTGCATGCCCAGCATTCGGAATGCGGATTTGAGCAGGGGCAGCTTGTTCGGTTCGTTCATCGATCCCGAAATGTCGAGCAGAAACACAAGATGCGACGGCGGCATGTGCGCCAAATCCAGCTTCCTGGCTTGAAGCGCCACAAGGACGAGCTTGTTGTCGGAATTCCATGGGCAGGTTGCAACTTCGGTGGTGATCGATAGCGGATCTCCATGCCCGGGGGGCGCGTAATCATACGTGAAGAAATTGAGCATCTCTTCACTGCGTATGGCGTCCCGCGGAGGCAGTTCACCGCTGTTGATGAAGCGACGCACGTTGGTGTAGGAGGCATTATCCACATCAATGGAAAAGGTGGACACCGGGTCGGGAAGCGCATCAAGAAAACTGTTCTCATCGATGCGGCGGTATTCCTCGGTGTTGAATGGATCATCCATCAGGGCCGGCTCAACCGACCGGACGGGGAGATTCTCGAGTTCGAAGGATGTGATCCTGGCCTGGGTGGTCGTGGCTCCCATGTTGACAAGCGGCCGCAGACCTTCAACCATGACGCCTGATATTTCAATGAGGCGTGTGACCATGCGAACCCTGAGGATGGTCGTGCTGTCGGCCTTGACAAGCACATGCCTCTGCAGGATTCCGGTATACCCGACATGATGAAAGAGCAGGCTGTGCCTCCCTTCAGGGACATCCGCGATCATGAACTCGCCACGTTCATCCGTAAACGCGGCTGTGCGTTCGTTGTCGATCACCACCGCCACGCTGGCAAGAGCCAACCCCGTCTCAGCGTCGATGATGTGACCCTGGATGCCCCCCTTCCCCACATCGGCTGATGCGGTGGTGACCATCAGGAACAGCAGCAGTGGAAGTGCGACATGGTACATGGTCAAGCCCTCGTTGTGATGTTGAAAGCGTGGAGTGTGGCGATCAGATGTCGCCGCCAGGGGAAGGCCCTGTGCGTCGTGGTCGGCTGCACACGATGGATCACCGCAGAACGATGTCACCCACATCCGTCGCCACCGGAGTGCTTTGGAAGTCCCGCGACTTTGTTGGTTGCACTGCATCAGATCGTGGTCTGGAATGCACTGTTCTGGCTCACCAGGGATGTGCACCTGCGGGGGAATCCGCCAGCGAAACAGTGCCTGTGACATCCGGTGGACCGGGTTTTGATGTTACCGCCGGGCACCCTCCATTCGGAATGGAGCAGCCTGTCGCATCCACAATGCCTTCGATGTCCACGTTGATGACGCCAGATCAAATGACATCGCGCCTCCTGATGATTGATGCGACAATGTGATGATACACACGGCATGCACGCAGCAGGAAAATTTCACAGGCTCGCCGAGAGGATTTCCACCGGTGCATCCTGGCGCAAGAGCGTGGACGGATGCATCCAGAGCCTCGCAACATGGAAGCTCATGAGCAAAGCGGCGGCAGTGAGGCCCGCCTCTCAGCGTGCCTGATTTCGTACGTTTCAGCGTGGCCTTATGCCATCCAGCTCCTTCATCGCCCGAGTGAACCTCGCATTCTCCACCGGCTCGTGGCGAAATGCCTGCCCATCCCAGTATTCCACACCCTGCAGGAGGTGCTGTCGGTACCCATCGTTGCAGGTGGAATGGATCCTCCCGATGGACTTGAGGTATCGATGAAGGAGGTCGAATTCTGAGGATGTGGCGACGCTCACAGGCCGATAGCGCCGATCCAGTGTATAGATGACGTTGACCGGCCCGCCATCCGGGTGCATCGATGTTGAGAGGTATTTCGGGATGTACCCATGATCAACACGAATGACGATGGATGAATCCAACGCATTGATGAGCAGTGAATAGGGATTGAGTTGATTCACGACAGCGGTGAAAACGTCAGATTGTGGAAAACGGATATAGCAGCGTTCACAGGCCGCAGGCATCTCCGGCTCCAGCAGCCGATAGCCAGCCCTTGCCGGCCCATGTCCAGACACAAGCCGTGGGTGCAGCACGATCATGACACCCTGATGGAAACTGTTGTTCGTTCCTGACAGGATGAGGTCGCACATGCCGTCCGCATTCCACCACCCGGCACACACTTCGGTGATGACACCACAATGGTAGTACTCCCCCCGCTGAATCCCATCCGCATCCAGAATGGTCACGAAATTCGCGTAATGAATGTTGGCCGATTTCACCACGATGTATTTTCTCTGGGATGAATCCAGTGTGAGGATTTTGACAAAGGTGATGCTGATCGGCTGCCCACGGTAATCTTGCTCCTCCGTCACCGTCGGAAACCCCACCATCGCCTCCCACCGGGTGCTTCCATCCATGTTGCAGCAGACAAGGCGATTCGGATCGGTTGTCGCTCTCCCATTGCCGTAAAGCAACACCTCTCTGCGCCCATCCCCGTCCAGATCCACGGGTTCAGCAAGTTGTTGATTGACATCGGGGGCGAGATCGCCCTGAATCGGACGCGACCAGAGAATGCGCCCACCGGCATTGCGCACCACATGGCTGCCGTACTCGATGGCGACATGCGCCGGGACGTCATCATGATCGCTCATCGCCACCAGTAACACTGCCACCATCACCACCACAAGGACGAAAAGGGAGGTGAGAAGGACAGTCGAGTGCCTGAGGATCCTTCGCCTTGCCCGCTGGAGGATGGAGCGCTGGATGGTTTCGATGGCGAGCCTGCTCTGAACCACCTCCGACAGGTGTCGGACCGGGACCAGCGCAAGGTGCCGGGTGGGATGTCGCGCCTCGAGCTCATCGATCCGCGTCTGGGCGGCGACTTCATTCGCCTTCGGCACCACGAAGGTGGTGTATGGTGAGAAGAAGATCGTGCCCACCTTGTCGGTGATGGCATCATCATCCACACCGACAATCGTCCCATCCTTCAGCACTCTGCCACTGAAGGCCGCGGAAGGATTGATCCGGAAGTGATTTCTCCCTTCCTGCAGCTCCGACATGGAACAGAGGAGCGAAGCAGCCGCACCCAGACCCAGCGAACGGCCTGCATAGGATCGATGGTGTGCCGGGTAGTGCCCGGTGACAAGCAGGTTGCCGACCGCGGCAGTCATGCCCATTCGTTGTGCGACATGCCGCGCCGCATGCAGCGCCACGAGGATTTCGGATGCATGGTCATCGTCGGCATCGGTGGGCGCGACGTTGATGAAGCGCACGATGTCCGATTCGCCGGGATGGATCTCTGGTGTCAGGACCAACGGTTCAATCAGACCGAAACTGCCCATCCCGTCATCATCCTGCTCCTCCACGTGCAGCAAGGGGATGCTGACCGCACCACGAGACGGAGCAAGCATGGTCTTCCACTGGAGCAGGATCGACTCGAGATATGCAACATCCGCCCCCCCATGCACGCGCTTGGCCGTGATCGCGGCAACCAGACGCTCCATCGGCTCCGGCTCTGCATCAGTCTCCAGTGTGGGAGCAGATGCGATGTCTTCACCAAGCCAGGCATGAAGCGTATCGATGGCACGATGAAGATTCGCATGTGCCTGAGCGACGTCGGCTGCATCAAATGTGTCATGGAGTTCCTCCATCGCCTGCCCGATGTGCACCGACAACGCCTCATAGACATTCGGCGCACAGAAGAGGGGGGGAACATGCTCGAGGTGGTGCAGCACCTGCGACATCGTTTCGATCAGGTAGAGCCGGACCTTCTGCCTGGGGTGCACCCCAAGCAGGACCACCAACCATGCATCAAGCACTGCGAGGGCACCTCGCGTGCTCGCCTGCTGCCTCCGAACCAGCTCAAGGACCGACTCGTGGCGATCAAAGAGGTCGTAGGATGTCATGGGGTGCAAGATACGTATTCCTGGGATGCCGTATGGATTATTGTGAGATCACATGGTCATTTCCACGATGAGGTGATACGGAGACGTGTTCCCACGCTTCACGGTCATTGGCGAGCCAGAAGCATGGCTGTTCCCAAACGCCAGACTGTTCCCTGTGTGGCTCTGGATCCAGCACCTCTCATCGCTCCACCATCACCTCCACCGTACGATTGTAGAAGCGACCTTCTGGCAGGTTGTTGTCATACAGTTCCACCGCTTCCCCCTGACCGGACACCAACGCTGAAGGATGCCCAATAGCTGCAGCAGTACTGCGGGCGCGTTCAAATGACAGCGTCTGGTTGTATACCTCATCTCCGATTCGATCGGTATACCCTGTCACCCTCACTGCGCCACCCAAGCCCAGCTCGCTGCGAATCATCGATGCCACACGCTGGTTCGCTGCTGTCAAGGTTGGCGAATCGAAATCAAACAGGATCAGATTGAACCGGCGTATCTCGCGATCAGGGATGCCATCCCGCTTCTTTTGCTCCACCGTCAGCACGCGCACCGGAAGCGAACCCGTTGGCGCTGTGAATTCCTGCTTCGCGAAATCCGCAACACGAAGAGTGTACAACAAAGGCTGCTCCGATTTCATCTCCTCCGCTTGAATCGTCGTGATCCTCCAGTCGATGACCTGCTTGGGTGCATCCTGATCGGCGAACATGCGCATGGTTCTGGATTGCTGTTGTACTTCCAGCGACCAGTGCTCAACGCCTGCCTCGCTCCGCACCACCGGTCGGAAGCGTACAGCTGGCGGAGTGATCGTCCGCTCGCGCTCGTGCGTGGTCACCGGCGCAACGACCTCCCATGTGTCGCTCGTGATTTCCACACGACGGTTTTCCACAATCCCGTCGGGGTCGTTGATGTTGGATGGCTTCTCCGGCAGCCCGCGCGTCTGCACCTGGATACGCGATGGATCGATGCTCCAAACCTTTGTCAGATATCCCCGCACTGCCTCCGCGCGCCTGCGGGCGATGTCCGGATTCCCAGACTCATCGCTGATTCCAGACGTGCATCCGGTGACGGTGATTGATGAGAGTGGGTGCTGCCGCATGCGACTCCCGATGATGTTCAACACCTGATGGTACATCTCCATGGTCGTCATACGACTCATACCATCAATGGTGAATTCAGGGGTTTCTTCCTTTTGCAACAACACATACCGGGAGGGCAGCTCCGATCTTCCTTCCTCGAAAAACACATAACTCAGGAGCGGTTTCATCTGCTTCGAAATGAATTCCTCCACCTGGATCTCTGCCACAGGCTCCTCTCTGCCATCTGGAAACACCCCCATCGCATCGACTGTTGCTGTCAACGCCGGCTTGGATGGCAATGGTGACGGTGCAGGATCTGTTGTCAAAGGCCGCTCTGGTACTCTCGCCGGGGCAGCCACCGCGGGCAGCGGAGCAAACAGAAGCGACAAGCCAATACGCAGGGCGTCCGCATTCCAGCTTATGCCTTTCACCACGGTGTTGACATTGTAAGAGTACAGCACTTCCGGAACCATGAACAACGTTCCACCAGCATTCAGCGGCAGGGACCAGCTTGCTCCGCCGAGCAGGGCGTACTGCATGGGCGCAGCATCCGGGATCTCCCGTCCGGTCAGTTCATTGCGGATCCGCGCGCCGTTCTCGAAAGCGCCCACACTGACGGGCTCGACAAGCATCTCCTTCTGATCGAACATCTTGCGCGCCACATATCCCGCTCGTCCGCCGACATGCAAGCGCAAGCCCTTCCAAACCCTGTAGCCAAGCAATGGTTCCAGTCCAATGGTGGACAGCTTTGATGCAATTGAGTGCTCGATCCGTCCAGCGACAACCACGCCATCCACTTCCGCTGCAAACGGCTCCGAGGATGTCAGAACGGCATCATGGTTCATGAACGACCCGCGAAGCGCGAGGGAAAACACATCCGACAGCGGAAGCACCCACGAAAGACCTGCGGCATAACCGTTGCCACTCCCCGTTTCGAAGACGGGGCAGCAATTGCCAACCCCGGGAAGAGCGCCGAAGTCCGTGTGATGGTCGTTTCTTGCGTAATTGCCAAATACGCCGTATGCAGATCGGGTTTCCTGGCCTGTTGTAACAGACACAGAAATCGCCGCCACGAGAACGACGCTGATCACGATGCGCGCGTTCATTTCACCACCTCCATGAGTCGGGAATGCTGTTCCGTCGGAGTCTGCAAGACGATCACATATGATCCTGTTGGCAATGAAGAGACATCCACGGTCACGAGATACCGGCCCGCGGTGAGGTGATCGTCCACGATGCTCTTCAATCGATGCCCCATCATGTTCATGATATACAACTGTGTCCGCCCACTCTCGATCACCTCGTATTCGATTTCCGTGGTTGACCGCGTGGGATTTGGGCGGTTCTGCTTGAGCGTGATCCGCTTGTCGGAGAAGAACAGCCGCGTACCGCCGGATCGACATACATCGACGCAGATTTCGCATGCTGTGTCGCCCAATGATACCTGCGCCGAGCTGTCCACCCAAACCACTGAGTCCAACGTGAGTCGTGTACAATCCGAATCACCGAGCAGCACGGTGAACGGCATGTTTAACAGCACACCTCGCGTCGTGGCGCCATCACGAGTACCGCGGACACCCACAGTTCTCTCGTGCCCGACACGATGATCCGATACGACAGGAAACTGGGGTGTAATCACCGTCTTGTTGAACCGCAGAAGGGCGCTGAATTCACGAGTCTGCGTTGCACTCAACTGGAATGATGAGTCCAGATGAATCGGCACCATCACCGTCGATCCGGATTTCAGCGGAGCCCCCACCGGGCATCCCAGGCTCACCGCCGTTCGTGCAGCCATCACATCAAAGGGATCGGACCAGGAGGGGCAGCCATTCGCATCAACCACTTCCACGCGGTACACACCGGAACCGTTGATCGGGATCTGCCGGCTGTTGGCCCCAGGAATCGGTGAGCCGTTGAAGTACCATTGATAACTGGTTCGCAGATCGGTTGACAGGTTCGAACCAACACGCGTGATGCCTGGTGGGCTGACAATGTGATACGAGATCGTGACCGGCTGGGATGGGCCGTCGCAACCTGCTGCATCGGTCACCATGACAGTGTATGTCCCGGCGCCAACCTTGATCCGGGAAGTGCCACTTGCGATCGGCGTTCCGCTCTGGAACCACTGGTAGCGCGAGTAGCCACTGCCGGCATCCAGTTCCAAAGTATCCCCCGGACAAAGTGGCGTGTTCCCGAGAACCATGATGAAAGGCTTTGGCAAGGGCAGGAAGGTAAGCGATATCTCGTTCCAACCTTCACATCCTTCCAGCGTTTTGACATCGACACGATATACATAACGACCGGCATTGGGTTCGGTCACGGTGATGCATTGCGTCGTAGCGCCAGTGGACCAATGGTAGCTGGCCATCCCTGCAGGAGCACAAAGCTCGCGGGATGTTCCGGCACATGGGATGGTATCGGTATCCACGGTGATGGATGGGACAATGGTGGTGCCAATGGAGACGTCGATTGTCACGGTTGATGAGCACTTTGGCACAACCAGGTCCGTCACGGTCAGGGTCAGCTTTGCTTTCCCTGCGAGCCCCCATCGAACCTTCACAGAATCCAGATCTGCACTGCCTTCGATCGTCCCATCCCCACTGATGCTCCAGTGATAGCTCACACCGGTTGAGATACTGTCGCGATACACTCTGACGCTGCGCTCGCACACTGATGTATCTCCAATCACCTGGGGCGCACGGGCGGGTGATACCGTGATGGCGATGCTGTTGGAAACACCGTCACACCCATTCGCGTCAGTCACATGAACATAGTACGTCCCGCCGAGCTTCACCGTGATCGTCGCGGTCGTATCGCCGGTTGACCATCGACAGGATGCAAAAGGCTGGGTCAAACGGATTTCCGTGCTTTCACCCAGACAGAATGCGGTTTGATCCGCCATGATGAACGGCATGGGCGCTGGATGGGCTGTGACTTCGACGGTGTCGGACACTCCCGAGCACCCGCTTGAATCCGTCACTGATACGGAATACCGACCGGCATGCGCCACCTTGATACATGGGGCCGTCTCGCCGGTTGACCACCGCCAGGTGGCATACCCGGCATCGGCACACAATGTGACGGTATCGCCGGGACAAAGCGTGTACTTGACGGCCGTGATTCTGGGCCGCAGGCCAATGCCGACATCAACCGAGTCCTCGGCAGTCACCGAGCAGCCACGGACCGTCTTTCTGACGGTGATCCTTCCCATGCCGATGCTTGACCACTGTACCATGATGGACGGGGTTCCAAGGCCGGATTGCACCTTGCCGCCGACGACCTGCCAATCATAGGTTGCTCCCGAGTCCGGCGCCACGCTGTAGGTCTTTATCGCGTTGATGCAGGCTGATCCTTGCCCCATGATCACGGGCGTTGTGATTTGGACCATCGAAACCGGATACCAGGTGGATACACCGGTACAACCGTTGGCATCGGTGACTTCGGCCCAGTAATCGCCGGCCGTTCGCAC
>CAYUYM010000058.1:0-17071 GCA_964449305.1 uncultured Chromatiales bacterium
GAACAGCACCATGGTCACCATGCCGTCGAATGGCACGGTGCAGTGCACGGTCGAGAGGCCGCGCACGGGATACGGGTAGACATCGAGCGCCATGGTCTCGGGCTGGTTTGCCAGCGTCGCGACCACCAGACGTCCGTTCTGGATCGTGTTGCCGATTGCGTCACCGAGCTCGTTCTCCACCCTGCTCGAAAGCTCGAGTGCTGCCGGCTCAGTGCCGTCGAAGCCCGGGCCTGCCTGGATCGTCAGATAGAGCAACGGTTCGTTCGCGTTCATCCGCACCGCATGTGTCGGCAACCAGTGGATCGCCGTCTCGCCATCCATGCGAACCAGCTCCGCCTCGCCGTTGTCGGCCATGGCTGAGCGCACGCCGCGGATGATGAGGCGGTCAGAGTTCCGGAAGTACAGTGACAGCGCACCCACTTCCATCGCGTCTGCCGTGCGGATGGGCACATCCACAAACTCACCGGGACGCAGCGCACTCACACCGTCGTATGCAAGGTCCACATACGGATGCGGGCTGCCCTTCTTGGTGCCGCTCGGGACAATGTAGGAGCCGTTCACATCGCCGGCGCAGAGGCCGTGGAAGTTCCGCACCACACCTGCCGTCGTGATGGTGAACGGTGTCGTGACCGGTGCGCCAGGCGTGTTGCCCTGGACGAACACCCAGTACGGAATGCCGAAACCGACCGGGATCTTGTTCCCGATGTTGCTGCGGATTGCAAACACGTCGGTCAGGTTGATCGTCGGTGGCGTCGTGGGAGCGACAACATCGGCGGCGATGCGGATCACCGTCGGAACCGCTGCGAGGAGCCCGGCGCCGGAGACGTGGCGCGCAACCGCGTTCACGTCCACCGTGTTCACACCACCCCAGGTCTGCCACTGACCCGACGGATGGGCCGACATGACGTTGAGGGAGTAGGTGCCAGGTGCCAGGTTCAGGAACTGGTACGTCCCAAGCGACGTGGTGGCCATCGAGTCGAGGGCAGGGCCGGAGGCGGTCGGGTTGTTGTAGATCTTCACCACGATGCCGTCAAGGCCTGTCCCGGCGGGGTTCGTGTACCGGACTGTTCCGCTGACTCCGCAGTTGTTGATCGTGATGGTCGCTGATCCAGGCTGAAGCTGCGAGCAGGTGTTCGCATCCTCCACACTGATGAGCTCATAGATGTAGACACCAGCCACCAATGTGCTCTGCGACACGGTCACAGAGTTGCCGGAGGTCGTCGTCACGGTCTCGAGAGGCCCACCATTGATCGTGTACGTGAACGTGTACGGCGCCGTGCCGTCGGACCCGGTGAAGGTCACATCCGGATTGGGCAGGTTGGTGCACAGCTCGATGGTCCCATCGATCGTCGCCTTGGGCAGCGGGTTGACGGTGATGACCGCCGATCCGGTCTGCGCCTGCGAACACGTGGTGGAGCTCGCGTCCTCCACACTCACCAGGGTGTAGGTGAAGGCGCCGACGACATCTGTCGGGGCGGCAACGGTCACGCTGCTGCCGGACGTTGTCGTGACGGTCTGGTTGGACCCGCCGTCGATCGTGTAGGTGAAGGTGTAGGGCTCGGTGCCTCCCGCACCGGTGAAGGTGACATCAGGCGAGGGGCTGTCCTTGCACACTGCTGTTGTGCCGTCGATCGTTGCCGTCGGCAGCGGGTTCACCGTGACGGTGACGGATCCCGACTGCGTCTGCGAACACGTGGTGACGTCGGAGACGCTGACGAGGGCGTAGACGAACGTGCCTGCCGTTCCTGTCGGAGCGCTCACAGACACGCTGCTTCCGCTGGTCGTGCTCACCGTCTGTGGTGTGCCGCCATTGATCGTGTACGTGAAGGTGTACGGTTCGGTCCCGTCCGCACCGGTGAAGGTCACGTCCGGAGCGGTTCCATTCTGGCATACATCCATGTCACCATGGACATCAGCCGTTGGCAGCGGGTTGATGGTGATGATGGCTGATCCCGTCTGTGCCTGTGAACAGGTGTTCGCATCCTCCACGCTCACGAGGGCGTAGGTCACGATGCCTGGCGTACCTGTCGGGACGGACACGGTCACGCTGTTGCCCGTGCTCGTTGTCACGGTCTGGCCGGTACCGCCATCAATGGTGTAGGTGAAGGTGTATGGAGCTGTGCCACCCGCACCCGTGAAGGTGACGTCCGGAGCAGGGCTGTCCTTGCACACCGATGTCGTGCCACCGATGGTGGCTGTCGGCATCGGATGTACCGTGACAACGGCCTCACTGCGATCCGATTCGCAGAGGGTGGACGTGTTGCGGATCGCCACCCAGAAGTGCGTCGTCGCGCTCAGCACGCCGGTGTCGTAGGTGTCATCGCTCTCGTCGGTGCCGGTCTTCAGGACGGTGCCTGCAGTCACGGCATCGTACCATACATAAACCTCGCCGGCAACAGCGTTGGCTGCTGTCAGGGAGGCGCTGCCACCCGAGCAGAGGCTCGTGCCCGAAACGGAGGGTGCCGTCATGACACAGGATTCACCGGACTGAAAATCACTGAACGATGTCAGCCCCGTGGCCTGGACAGTGGTCGCGGTCCGCGTGCCTGTGGTGGTGGCAAACCAGGTGCCACCATCGAGGCGTTTGGTCACGAAGTTCAGCGGGTTGCCTGTGGTCACGTCGCCGGGAACAAAGGTGAATGTCGCGCTGTAGTTTGTGAATGTTGCGCCGGTGTTCGTGAAGCTCCAGTACCGGTTGAGTGCCTTCGCTGGATCGATCTGCGAACCGGCCACATTCGGATGGATGGTCGGCGTCGTTGCGGCACCCACCACACCGCCTGCGGTCAGGGTGTTGAACACCACCGATACCGGCGTGTAGTTCGATGCGTCGCCGATGATGAACTGCTTCGTGGGCGAACCCGTTGCCGGCAGCGTCCAGTTCTGTGCGCCAACGATGTAGGTGGCTGCACCAGCACCGCTGATGGTCGCCGCCGCACCGAGCGTGACAGGGCCACCGGCTGCGGTGATCCTGCCTGTGACGAAGGTCAGCGTGCCATTGATCGTGGGATCACCAGTGAAGGTGAGGCCTGCTGCGCGATCAAGTGTCAGATCCTGGAAGGTCAGCGCTCCGGGAAGCGTCACGGCGGCTCCGGTGCCGTAAATCCCGAGGCTCGAAGATGCGCCGGTTGCAAGTGCGCCAGCGGCGGTGGCGATCCCGCCATGTACTCTCAAGGTGCCCGTGCCGAGATTCAGCGTTCCGTCGGTCAGTGTGATCGGACCGTAGACGTTCACCGTGCCCGAAAGCGTGCCGGTGACCGCCGGATCGTTGACCGTGAGCGACTCGATGTTGCCACCCGGGAAGGTGAAGGAACCCGTGCCGGTCAGTGTCCTGTGAATGGAGTATTCGTACGCGCCGGCATCAGGACGAACGGCGTCGCGTGTCACGCCGTCGTAGTCGGTCGTGACGGAGGCGATCGGTGTGCCGATGTCCGAACCGGCCGGGATGGCGTCGAAGCCGGTGCCGGTCGAGATCTGCAGCGTGCTCGTCGAGGCGAACACGGGATCGCCGGACACGGACGCGCCGTCCTGGGTGGATGCCGTCCGCCAGTCTGCCAGGGTGGCCTTGTTCGTCGACCAGTACCCGAGCACACCACCTGTTCCGCTCACGAAGAGGACGTTGTTGTCCATCGCGAGCGTTGTCGTCACCGTGCTCGAGAAGTACGTGGCATAGTGGCCACCGGTGCCGGCGCCGTTGGAGCGGGCGTTCATGAGCACGTTGTTCTTGAAGTTGATCGTCCCGGCCGATGCCCTCTTGTAGAAGGCGTACGAGCTCCCCGATGCAACACCGGTTCCACCGATGTAGATCGAGTTGTTGTATGCATCCAGGTTGTTGCCTGTGAATCCATAGTAATCGATGCCGGAAACGGTGCCCGTCGTTGTCGGTGAGAGGCTGATGATGTTGTTGACGAACACCGGCCATTCTGCTGAGTTGGATGCACCGTAGTAGTACAATGCCGACACGGAGCTCGTTGCGCCCGGCATGAGGTTGAGAAACGTGTTGCGCGTGATCATCATGGGACCGGTCACCTGCGTTCCACAGTCTCGCAGATCGATGCCGTAGACACTGCCGCTTGCCGCCTGGGTGTGCGTGAACAGATTGCCGGTGACTGTGGTGGAGACGCCACCAGCATGATAGATGCCGGAGGTGTTGAAGTTGCTGATCGTGTTGCCGGAGATCAGCGTGTTCGCCACGCTGTTGCCGCCCACGTAGATCCCGTAGGCCGGCATGGTTGTCCCGGCCATGTCAATGGTGTTGTCGAGGATGGAGTTGTCGGTGTTCGCGGCACTGGTGATGTACACCGGTGCGTAGCTCGATGTGCCCGAGCCTTCAATCGCGCAGTTCCTGATCGTGTTGGCCGTCGCGGCGCTGCCGAGATTGAAGGTGCTTCCCGATGTGCTCGTGTTCCGGAACTTCAGATGGCTGCCCGATCCACCATTGCGTCCGTCGATCGTCACGCGGTCGGCGCCGTCCAATGTGACAAGCGAGGTGGCGACCGCTCCGCTGATGGTGTAGAGCATCGGCGTCTCCGGCACGATGTTGAGCGTGTAGTTGGAACCGGCGGGGATCTCGGGATACTGCGACAGGGATGCCGTCGAAGTCAGTGTCTGATCGCTGATGATGGTCAGCGTCGTATTGCCCTCGAGGCCCTGGGAGTTGATGTGGGTGAAGGCTTCCGTGAGATACGTGAAGAACCCACCCGTGCCGACGGTGTAGACGCCATTGAGCGGTCCCTGGACGATGCGGCCGGCTCCCGGTGCGGAGGGCGATGGGTTGACCGGGTTCCCGTCCACAATGATCGTCATGCACTCGGCGTTGATCACATCGCCCGTGACGGCTGAAGGATCGATGTCGTAGGTGAGCCAGAAGTGATTCAGCCCTTCCAACAGGAGCTGCGACCCGGAGATCATGAACGGTCCGCTCGGATTCGGATACGCCGGCCCGACCTGGGTGGTCATCGCGAAGGTGCTGGAGTTGCCGGTGTACCACAGGCGCGCGTTTGTCAGAAGCGCCGTCGTGGATCCTGTCCCCGGCTGCGTGTTGAACTCGAAATCCGTTGCGGTCAGAGGATTGAGCAGGTTTATGGTGTTGATCTGGATGCCGATCACCGCCTGATTGGTCGATCCCGGTGTCACACGACCTGTCACCTCTGTTGTCGAGGAGTTGTCATACACCATCTGCTGGATCGGAAAACCGTCGAACTCGTCGGCACCGATGTCGGGCTTTGTTCCGCCACCATTCACCGACCCGGAGGGACCGGGACGATCGTCGTTGTCGATGTCATACGGCACGCTGATGGCGTCGGTACCGTTCGATTCCAGCACCGCCTGATTCATGCCCGAATTGATGTGCAGGTCGGTCGCCGAAGTGAACATCGGATCCGCGGACCATGAGCCTGCATCCTGGCCCGTCGCCGTTTTCCATGCCGGAAGATTCGCAACGTCGGCGCCGTTATAGCCCAGGACACCATTCGCACCAGACACGAAGTAGTCGTTGAAATCAATCACCGACGTGCCAAAGACGTAGGTCGACGGGAAATAGACGGCATAGCTCTTGCTGCCCGTGAATCCGGTCATCGCATTGGCAAACACGTTGTTGCGGATGTCGTGCAGGTTGTAGCTCGTCGATGTGATGAGAAGGGCCATGGATCCTGATGCCGCCGCAACGTTGGCAAAGGTGCCGGTCAGATACACCGAGTTGTGGTAGATCTGATGCGTGGTTCCGCCGGCAATGCGGATGCCCACAGGATTAAAGGTTGTGCTCACCGGATCACCATAGGTCATGATGTCGTACACCATGTTGTTCTCGATGGTGATGCCGTTGTTGCCCGTCGAGCTGCCGATGTTGATGCCATAGGCTCCGTAGCCGGAGGTGTTGGAGTTGTTCAGACCGTGCACCCGGTTCTTCTTGATCTTCAACCCCGCACTGTTGCTGCCCGCCTCGATGCCCGAGATGGCACTCGACGCGGAAAGGGTTCCACCAATCACGTCGTTGCCCTCGATGAGGCCGTTGTCGAGTCCGCCCACGGCGATACCGCGATACAGGACGGCATAGGCGGGATCGCTCGAGCCGATGGTGTTGCCGCGGATCACCGTGTTGTTGTTCAGGCCACCCGATGTGCCCGTGCAGTAGATGCCGATGTAGGACCTCTCGATGAGGTTGTTCTCGATGGTGACATTGTCGTTGTCGTCACCGGCGGTGGTGGCGGAGCTCCCGCACACCGCGATGCCATTGGACGTCGCGGCCTGATGACCGGCGAGGATGTGGCAGTTCTTCACCACCACATCGTTGCAGCCCTGCCCCACACCCACGCTGGCAATGTTGATCGTGGACTGCGTCCCGGCGCTGGCCAGTGTGTTCGAAATGGTCATGTCACGGGATGTTCCGTACGGAATGTTCGACCCGTCGATGATGACGCGATCCGCTCCATTGAGCTTGATCAGCGATCCACCTATGGCGCCGGTGATGGTCGGCGTGGTCCCGGTTGCCGGCTTGATGGTCAATGTGTAGTTCGAGCTTGGAGGGGTTTCCGCCCACTGGTTCAGCGTTGCTGTCGTGGCCAGAGTGTGCCCTGTCCCCGTGATCGAGAGTTCGGTGTTGCCGGCGAGACCGACGGTGTTGATGTGATCAAACGCATCGTTCAGCGTGGCGAAGTTGCCGCCGGCTCCAACCGTGTAGGTGCCGGTCAGCGGACCGAGCACCGTCCGGTAATCCGGCGGTTCGGTCACGCCCGGTGTGTGTGCTGAACCCACGGTGATTGATGTGCATCCACCATCGAGGCGATTCCCGTTGGCTGCCGTCCCGGCCACGTCATATGTCATCCAGAAGTAATTCGTCCCCTCGGAGAGGCTGGTTGTGCCGGTGAAGCTGAAGGTGGCACCCGGCGATGCAACCGTTGATCCGAACTGGGAGGTTGTCGCGAACGCGGATGACGTCCCTGTGTACCACAATTTCGCATTGGTGATGTCAGCGGGGTTGGTCGTGCCGTTCGTCGTGATGTCGACGGTCGTGACCTCCAGCGGGTTGCCCGCATACGTGGTGACCACCTGGATCCCGATGACCGCCACGTTCGTTGCGCCTGGCGCGGCGTAGCCGCTCACGCCGGTCGTCGTCGATGAGGTGTACACCATCGGAACAAGCGGTACGCCATCGAACTCATCCGCGCCCATGTCTGGTGCGGTCGCGCCACCATTCACCGACCCTGCCGGACCGGGACGTGTGTCACCGTCGATGTCTGTCACGACACCCAGCGCAGCGCCACCCGATTCAAGGGCGTTCTGCGCAAGGCCGGCATTGATGTGCAGATTGGACGTGGAGGTGAACGGCGGATCGACCGACACAGAACCGAGATCCTGCCCGGTGGCAAGCCGCCAGGTCTGCAGCGTGGTTGCGTCCGCCGACCCCGTGTAGCCGAGCACGCCAAAGCTGCCCGACGGCCAGTAGTCATTGTTGTTGATGTTCGTCCCCACAAAGGAATACGAGCTGGGGAAGTATACGGTGTAGGACTTGCTCCCCGTGGCCGCGGTGATCGCATTGGCGAACACGTTGTTCCGGATGTCGAGGGCGTTGTACGAGGACGACGTCACGGCGAAGGCCATGGATCCCGATGCTGCGGATGCGCCGGTGATGGCCCCTGACAGATACACGGTGTTGTGATAGATCTCATGCCCGGTGGATCCGGCGATGCGGATGCCGATGGGATTGTAGGACGTGCTCACCGGATCGCCATAGGTCAGGATGTCGTACACCATGTTGTTCTCGATCCGGATGCCGTTCGAATTCGTCGACCCGGAGATGTTGATGCCGTACGCGCCATAACCGGAGCTGTTTGAATTGTTCATGGTGTGGATCACGTTCTTGCGGATGCTCGTCCCGGCGTTGTTGTCCCCCACCTCGATGCCGATGAGGGCCGAGGATACGGACATGATCTGGCCGAAGACCTCGTTGCCTTCCACCACGCCGCCGTCAAGACCGACCACGGTGATGCCTCGGTATGCGACGTATTCGGATGATGTCGCCGAGCCGATGGTGTTGCCCTTGATCAGACAGTTCTGAAGCCGGCCGCCGGCCGAGGCGCCAACGTAGATACCATGATAGGATTTTGCGATCGCGTTGTTCTCGATGGTGAGATTGTCGTTGTCGTCACCCGCGGTGCCGGAGCTCGTGGTGCCCACGGTGATGCCATACGCCGAGGTGGACGTGATCGACCCGCTCATGATCTTTGTATTCTTGATGGTCACATTGTTCGCCCCAAGCCCTGTCCCCAGGCTCGCCACGTTGATCACCACGGGAGCTGAGGTGTAGGTGTTGGCGATCGTCAGGTCACGCGTGGTGCCGCCGATCGTGTTGGATCCGTCAATCGTCACACGGTCTGCACCGTTGATGCGGATGAGGGGGTTGAAGCCCGTGCCGGTGATGGTTGGTGTCGTCCCCGCAGCCGGCTTGATCGTCAACGTGTAGTTCGATCCTGATGGATACTCGGCCCACTGGTTCACGACTGCTGCAGCCGTTTCCGTGGTACCGCCGGCAAGGATCTCTGCCGTGACGTCGCCGGTGAGGAGCTTGGAATTCACGTCGTCGAAGAAGGCCTTCAGTGTGGTGTAGTTCCCCCCGGCCCCCACGGTGTATGTGCCCGCAAGGCTGGAGACAATGGAGAAGTTCGAGATCGTTCCCGTGACCGGGCACTGTGCGGATGCAAGATCCACATTGGCCGGAACCGAGGCGAGCAGGCCGCCGGTGACGCCGACGTTGCCGGGGATGTCGGCGGCAACAACGAAGTACTGGATCACATCACCCGTGGCGATGAGCCCGTTGTCATACAGCAGCGAGAAATCCAGGGTGAAGGTGTAGCTGTTGCCCGTGGGCGGGAGCGCTGCCTCCACCCATTTCCAACCGTTGTCCCCCTGGCCGTTGCCGACGATGTCGTTGGCATTGACGGGATACGTGGTCCCGGCGGTCGAACGGCGGAAGTAGCACCGCGGTGCCTCGTTCGGGTCGATCTTCACACCGGAGGCGTCGGTGATGGTCGCTGTCAACGTGTGCGAAGTCGCAGTCGCCGGAAGATTCGCCAGGGCGGTGTAGGAGATTGCCGGACCGGTCAGATCCTGCGGTGTGAATTCTCCCTCATGCGCACCGACGTCGGGGCCGGTCCCCGACCCTGTATAGCCCGCCTCACCCTGGCGGATGGTGCCCCAGTGGTCTGTGGTGATGGAAGGCGTGGTGATCTGCTGTCCACCGGATTCACATTGCGTGGGCACCGATGTCTGCAGGTGCAGATCGTACGGTGTCGTGGCTCCCTCGACAAACGGCGGCTCCTCGGTGAAGGATGCCCCATCGCGCGTCGCCATGTTGGCCTTGTATGCGGCGAGCGTGCGGGCTGTCATCGAGTGGAGCGCATCGCAATAGATCACCCGCGTGGTGTCGGCAACAGGATCGTCCACGTAGAAGCAGTTGTTGTTGGAATTCGTGCTGTACGTGGTCAGTGTCGCACTGGACCTGCGATACGCGGCATTGAAGGAACCCGCTGTCTTCGCTGTTCCGGCCGATGATTTGTTGACGAAGATGTTGTTGCGCAGCGTCAGCGTCGGCGTGGTGCTTGCCATGATGGCCGCCGTGCCGAAGGTCGTCGCCGACGTGCTGGTGGCGTTAAGAAGGATGGTGTTGTAGAACGCATTGTCCGTTGTGCCGCCGGAGAAATACAGGCCGAGCACTGCCACCGTCCCCGTCGCGGCCGGGGCGCGGAGGTCGGAGATCAGGTTGTTGTAGACATGGTTCGTCGTACCGGAGTTCACGCTCATTCCATGAACCACACCCGCCGCTCCCGTGGTGGACAGGTTGTACACGTTGTTCCGATAGAACGTGTTCGTGGTGCCAGTTCCGGTGTTCGCAAGGTAGAGCCCGGTCACCGTTCCCGCGCCTGTGTTGACCGCCAGGTTGTACACCGTGTTGCCATACGTGTTCCGTGTGGCGGAGTACTGCGAACTCGACATGCCACGCAACGTGTGCCCGGTGGATGTGGACGATCCACCGATGGTGAGATCATGGATCGTGTTGTTGTACTCATTGATCGAGGCGCTGGACGTTGTCGACGACATGTAGTATCCGTACATCGTCGTGCTCGATGTGCCGCTGGTGTTGGCGGTGATGTTGTAGATCTCGTTGTCGTGCACCGACAGCACGGAGTACGAACAAAACATGGTGTACAGCGTCCCGCTGGCGCCGTTGCGCGTCAGATCATGGATGCTGTTGTTGTAGACGTTGTCCACCGTCGCAGCATTCGTCACGTTGTCATACAATCCATACATGGATCCCGTGCCGTTGTGCGTACAGTTCTGGATCGTGTTCCCGCTGATGTTGATCGCCGTGGGATACGCCGTATTCTGCATGCAGTACATGGTACCCGTCGTGGCCGAAGGGTAGGACATGTTCTGGATCGTGTTGTTCTGAATGTTGACCGTTCCAGCACCACTCCCTGTCGAAACACTGATGCCGTACAGGGAACTCGTCGTGGCAGCGCTCGTCACACTCACCGTGTTCCCCTTGCAGTCCACGTTGCCGGAACCTGTGCTCATCTGGATGCCGTAACACGTCGTGGTGGTTCCGCCACCACCAAGGATGTCGTTGTTCTCAATGCGTTGGTTGTTCTGGTAGATCGAGTAGATGCCGTAACCGGTCGATGAGCTGCCCCCGAACATCCGGATGGTGTTCCCAGCTGCCACACCGACCTTGTTCTCGACAGCATACCACGTCGATGTCGAGCTGGCAGACAGATAGATGCCCACATAGGCGTTCCTGATCGTGTTGCCGTAGATCTCGCAGTACGATGTCACGCCTGATGCCGCGGTGGGCGTGATTGCCGTGGTTGTCGTGGCGTTGTGATTCTTCATGTACACGCCGTTCGCCGCCGTGTAAGCCCATTTCAACTGGATCGTGCAGTTCCTGATCGTGATGTGATGCGATGCGTCAGAAGCGGATGCCGTGAGGATGGCGTATCCAAACTCCATGCGCTTCGTGGCGTCCGAGTTGGCGGTCGTATCTTCGGCAAGATCAATCCCATCGAAGGTGACGTAGTCCATGCCGACAAACTTGATGATGCCGTCCACCGTGGTGGAGGTCCCGGTCCCTGCGGTGATCTTCGGATTCGTCCCGGCCCCCCCCCTCTGGAAGGTGACCGTGTTTGTCGCATTCGGTGCGTTCGACGCCGGGGTCGACAGGATCAGATTGACCGCCGTCTCCATGTGCCCTGGCGTGATGTTGAATGTCACCGGACCGCTGACACCATTGGTGTTCAACGCTGTGATGGCCGCAGCAATCGAGGCGTAGCTGCCGGGGATCGTGTAGCTGCCGGACAACGCCTGTGCGCCGGCCCCTGTCGTCAGGAGTGTCATCAGAACCAGGATGGGAAGCACCAGCAACAACAGCCGATGCAACCCCTTGGTCCCATTCGAAGAATGAGGAACCACAGTCTTCATAAAGACTCCGCTAAGGATATGGAGAAATAGATGGGTAGGAGCGATGGTGGATACGATGGGAGTGGAGAATGGGGGCTCCGGTGCAGGTGACCAATCGCCAAGGATGACGGGAGAGTTCCTCACGACACCGGTGCGGGTTCACCGCATGAAATCACTTGTCCGGATGCTCCGAATGGGAGTTCTTGATACTCCTCGATGAATGGAACTTACTCACGAATCATGGAAGAAAGCAAGTGTCAGCAGCGCAATTGCGGCGAGGCATCACCTCTCCAATCGGAGCACGACACAGTCCCTTCCACCCGGTCAGCATGAGCCTTCTCCCATGCTACCGTGTGAACACCAAGGTCTGTCGGCGTTCCACCCGGCCGTCCATGCTTTGCACGGTCATCCGCAACAGCGAGGTACCCGCCGACAGCATCGCCGGGGTGATGACTGCTTTGTGGCGCCCGGCCGGGAGGTCGACATTCACCACATCCAGCACTTCACGCCCAAGGAGATCGTGCAACGTGATGTGCACATGGCTGGCTTGGGACAGCGTGTACGAAACCGTCGCTCGGTTCTCCACGGGGTGCGGAAACACGCTGAGTTCCAGTGCCGAAGCCCCGCCTCCAACCTTCGCTGCCAGGAGTCGCACTCCCGGGATGACCGTCCCCATGGGGTCGGCCACCTCGCTGCTGATCTCGTCTGAAAGACGCACCATGAATGGCGTGTCTGCGCTCAGCGAGGGATCCATCACCAAACGGAGCGCGAACACCGTTTCCCCAGCCTCGAAGCGCCTCCCATTCACGGGCACCCAATGGCATTCGATGCGATCGGCTCTGTGGATGATGTCGGGCCTGTCAGCCGCCCCACATATCTCATCACCTGCATCCATCCCCGCCGCATTCATCCCTGCGATCACCGCATCGACGAGTCTCGCCCCCTCGGGGAGACGGAATGCCAGGGACATCGCCCCCACTTCCATTGCCGCCGAAGCACGGATGGGCACGGTCACCTTGCCCTCCATGTCCGGTTGCAGGATGCCGTCCTCGACAAGCTCGACCGATTCACTCAACGCCGCCTTCTTCAGCCCTCCCCCCGGCTGATACGAACCATTCACATCACCCGCGCACAGGCCATGATACGTGTCCCGCAAGGCATCACATCCCACCGTCACAGTGAACTCCGTCGCCGACGGGCTGTTGTATGGAATCGTCCCCGGCACTCCCCGCTCTCCGGGGTCCATGCCCCTGGTGAACACCCAGCGTGGTATATCGAACCCGGCAGGGCTGTTCGCGAGATAGGCCGCACGTATCATCGTTGCATCGGCCAGCGAGATGATGGAGGGTGATGCTGGTGCCTTCACGTCTGCGGCAATGCGGATGAGTGCCGGAGTCGCAGCCAGTTGCGGGGCATTCGCAACGTGCCGTGCCACCGCAAGGTAATCCACTGCGTTCACACCACCCCATGTCTGCCAGTTTCCCGAGGCATGTGCGGTCTGCAGACTCAGGGTATAGCTCCCTGGCAGGACATCCGCGAACTCGAACTCCCCCGTCCCTGACGTGGTGGTGGTCCCGATGAGCGTCGTCCCCTGATGGAGATTCACCTTCACGCCGTCGAGTGCGGTGGCCGCGGTGTTGAGATACACCACCTGCCCGCCCACATCGAAGCTGTTCATCGAAATGGCCATGCTCATCGCAGCATCCCGGTACCATGGAGCATAGGTGACACGATCGGAAACCGGCAGGCCGGCACCGCAGGTGTTCGCTGCAACCGTCGGGCCCGTGGGATCTCCCCACCAGTTGGAGGTGGCGGTGATGGTTGAAGCGGTGGCATTGTGAATGCCGTGGAAACAGTCCTGCAAGGCATTTCCGGACAGGACCGTCCCGGATCCACTCCAGTTTTCAACCGCGACATCGCAGGCAGAGATGGTGTTGCCGGTGATCACGGCGTTGTTGGACCCCTCATCGAGTCCGATGCCCCAGCCCGCGTTGCCGGCGTCCACATCTGCCTCCGTACCGGTGAACACGGAATACCGGATGTCGCTGATGGCGTTGTTGGAGATGGTGCATCCGACACTTGAGTACAGATAGATGCCACCATAGCAATCACTTCCACCGACAATGGTGTTGCCCGAGAACGTGCTGGACGAGGCTCGGGCCATGATTCCGTTCGTACTGAAATCACTCATGACATTGTTGGAAACCGTGGAATAGGGCACGCGGTCCATTGCGACAGGCAAAATCGATCCCGTGATGGTGTTGCCGGTGATGGTGAAGTGATCGGATCGCCATCCGCCGATTGCCAGTTCATGCGCGCCGAAGATGTTCCCGGTGATGGTGAGCGTATTGGTCGAGTCATTGAGCCAGTGCCCCTGTATGCCGTTTCCATACCCCGCAAAGGGAGGTGTCAGGGCGCACCCGCTGATCGTGACTCGCGGATCGGGAAGGTTCGATGTACCATGGACCAGGATTCCATCGGCATAATCAAGGAGCTCACAGTCGTCGATGGCAAGGTTCGAGTTCTCGATCACCTGGATGCCGGTCGACGGCGCCATGGTCCACGGATCAAGGTTCTGAAAACCCCGGATGCGGCAGTGCGCCAGGCCGGCATCGCTGCGCACCGGGCTGGAGATATTGCGGAAGTGCACACCGATCACCCGGTCTCCAAGGTTCGGCTGCTGATTCATGTCCAGTGTCAAGCCACTCACCTTCACACTGATGGGTGCGGCGGTTCCCCCCGGCGAAACCACGGCCAGGAGAAAATCCGCCATCAGATAGTCGCCCAGCCATTCATCATCGGCGTAGTAAGTCGACACCAACACCCGACCTGAGTCCGGTGCGAGCACGGTGACCAGATCCCTTCCTGCACCAATGATCTGCATGGATTTTTGGATCAGCAGTTGTTCCACATAGCTCCCCTGTGCCACGTACACCACACCTCCCACGTCGACGGCGTCAATGCCCTTCTGGATGGTCGCAAATGCGTCGACTCCCCAGACATGGCCTCCGGCATGAAGGCTGTCAAACGCGGCATCGACATGCACCACGGTTGGTGGGACCTGGGCCGCAAGTCCTGTCGGCGTTCCCAGGACGAGAACGATGGATGCAATCACAGCGGTC
Organism: uncultured Chromatiales bacterium; assembly: GCA_964449305.1. Lineage (GTDB taxonomy): Bacteria > Bacteroidota > Ignavibacteria > SZUA-365 > CAYQST01 > CAYUYM01. The sequence continues at coordinate 14,571 of CAYUYM010000058.1, forward strand.
AGATGTGTCCGGGAAAAGGTGGCTGAAGCCATGGAACCTCCTATGCAATCGATGGAACAGGTGTGAGACGCGGCGCTACGGAACCTCGTGGTTGATGCATGGTATCGGTTTTGGGAGCCAATGTCAAGACGACCACGGCCCCGGAAGTCCTGCTCCCGGGGCCGTGGCCACTTGGCTCTGTGCGAGATCGTCTACCGCGCCACAATCACCGACTGCGTCCGTGTCTCACTGCCACGATCCGTTGCAACGGTCATGCGCAGCAGATAGGTTCCAACTGGCAGGTTCGATGCGGTGAACATCGCCGCATGCGTCCCGGCCGTCTGTGCGGCGTTCTGGATGATCGCAACCTCGCGTCCTGTCACGTCATACAGGGCGATGCGCACCGAACCGTCGCCGGGAAGGGTGTACGTCACCGTCGAGACATCCCGTACCGGGTTGGGATGCATCGTGAGCGACATGCCCGCCACACCCGATCCGAGCTTCGCCATGACGAGGCGGGCATCGGGGATGCGTGAGCCGTTGGCGTCGGCGAGTTCGTTCTCGATGCGCCCATTGAGCGCCATCGACAGCGGTTCATTCATCGCGACATTGGCGTCCGCAGCGACGGTCAGCCAGAGTACAGGCTCATCTGCGGCCACCTGCACCGCAGTGGTCGACGCCCAGTAGACCGCAGTTTCGTCATGTGTGCGTTCAAGGTCCATTGCGTCGGCGGATCCCGCCATGCGCGCACCGACGATGGTCAGGCCATCAACCGGCGTGAACATGAGTGACAGGGCCCCCAACGTCATGGGCTGCGTCGCCAACACGGGCACATCGATGGTGCCACCCGCCGTGAGCGCTGCCAACCCGTCATGCGTGAGTGTGACGAATGCCGGGGCATCCTTCTTCGGTCCGGTCACCGGGATGAACGATCCGTCCACATCACCCGCGCAACGTCCGAAGTAGTCGTGTGCATCAGATGCACACCCGAGTGTGATCGGGAATTCGTAGCACTGGGCACTGTTGTAGGAATGCGCCTTCGGTCCGCCCATCGTGCCGGGGGCATTGCCCTCGGTGATGATCCACTTCTGGGTCGCGAAGTAGTTCTGCGGCTTGTTGGTGAGGTAGGCGTTGCGGATCGCTGTTGCATCGGCAGCATTGATGGTCGGTGTTCCAGGCGCAACCACATTGGCCGAGAGCTGGATCAGAGCAGGCGATGTGGGCATCAGCGCCGCGCCGGTTGCATGGCGCTGCGTCATCAGGAAATCGGTTGCATTCACACCGCCCCATGTGGCCCAGTTGCCCGTGGGATGCGAGCTCTGGATGCTCAGGGTGTAGTTCCCGGGATACAGGCCGTTGAAGGCGTACTCCCCGACCGTGGTCGTCACCTGCGATGCGACAAGCGTGGTGTCGAGGTGGAGGTTGATGCGGAGGCCACTCAGGGGCTGCTGCAGCATGCTCATGTAGCGTGCCGTCCCGCTGATGGTGAAGCTGTTGTCCAACTTCAGCGTGGTCATCGCGATGTCGGTATACCATGGGCTGTAAGTCACATGGTCGGACACAGAATCGCCGAGAGCACAGACATCGCCCGGGTGCGACGGTCCGGTGGCACTTCCCCACCAGTTGGATGTCGCATCGATCACTCCGGTGGCGTCAGATCGCACACCCCATGTGTTGGCTGAAAGATCATTGTCGTGGACAGCAACATTCGCGCCCAACGGGATCCCGCCATACACTCCGTTGACGAAATCATAGGCGGTGACGCCATTGACAAAACCGGTGATGCTGTTGTCGTCAATCACAATGTCGGCCGAGGACGACATCGGACCGAATCCGGTGAAGTCAGTCTGGAGAACAATGCCGGATGTTGCAGGCATCCCAGCACTGGCACCACCCGCGTCACCACCAGTCATTGTGTTTCCACTGATCGTCGCATTGGCGACAGGTCCGCGCAGAAGCATGCCCCATGTTGACAACGAAAACGGGCCGTGGAAATCGATCACGTTGTTCGTGACCTGAAGATCGCTCGTCGCGGATTCCAGGCCACCTCGGATGTCGATCATTGCCACGCCGTTGCCATTCACAATCGGCGACGACTGGACGAAGCCGTTGCCGTCGATCACGATGGGCCCCTCCAGAGTGGCAAACGTGGTGGTCCGCCCGATGAAGCGGACGGGACTGCTGTAGATCGAATTGAGGAACATGTTGTCCTTCACTTGGAAGGAGTTGACTGCCTCACCCGTGGCGTAGTTGTACACGTACACGCCACGTGCGAATGATGTGAACAGGTTGCTGTCGATCACCACATTGGAGATGTCGAAGTTGCCGTTCGGCCCATCACCCATGTAGACACCGGCGGCAGCGGCCTGGCAGTCCTGCAGTTCCTGCGGTCCGAATGTGTTGTCCCGGATGAGCAGGCCGTCGATCTGCGACCGGATGTCCACGCCGGTAAAGAGGTACTCGAAGGTGGAGTTGTGAACCACGAAGTTCGAGTGAGAACTGCTCGCAGGGGCAAAGATCCC
>CAYUYM010000059.1:0-17038 GCA_964449305.1 uncultured Chromatiales bacterium
GGCCGCGGCGCGCGTCCCTCCGTCATTCATTGACAACCCTGAAAACCCGCCCGTTGGGTCACGGCGCGCCGTGACCCAACGAGCGCTTCGCCCACCCTCGCGCTTCGCCTCGCGGAGGCAGCCAGCCTCGCGAGTCCCTCCGACGCCAACCCTGAAAACGCTGATAACCCTGAAAACGCTTCAGCTCGTGGACTTCTGATCCCTTCCCCTGCATCGCATCACTTCATACATCATGAGGGCCGCTGCGACGGAGGCATTGAGTGAGCCGATGCGGCCGGCCATGGGGATGTGCACAAGGATGTCGCAGATCTTCCGGATGAGGGGGCGCATCCCCTTCCCCTCGCTTCCCACCACCACACAGATCGGAACGCTGAGGTCGGTGCTGAAGAGGCTTGACCCGGTGTTGCTGTCGAGGCCGACGATCCAGATGTCATGCATCTTCATCTCCTCGAGTGCACGGTGCAGGTTGGCCACGCGGACGATGGGCATGTGTGCCACTGCTCCGGCGGAGGCCTTCACCACCACGTCGGTGATCATGGTGGATCCATCGCGCGGCAGGATGACTGCCTGCGCCCCGGCGCATTCGGCTGTGCGGATGATGGCGCCCGCGTTGTGCGGGTCGGTGATGGAATCAAGCGCGATGAAAAACGGGGGTGCCCCCGAGGGATGCGGCACAAGCACATCCCCGAGTTCACGCAGGTTCACATCCTCCACCAGGGCTGCCACCCCCTGATCCAGTGTGCCATCCTGGCTGATGCGGGCGAACTTCTCCCGCGGCAGCTCCACGCATGGCACCTTCGCGCGGCGGCACAGGAAGCGGATTTCCTCGATCGCTCCCCCCTGCGCGCCGAAGCGCAGGAACACCTTCGCCACCGTGGTCTGCGACCGCAGGGCCTCCATCACCGGTTTGCGTCCGACTATGTACATGGGCCTCGACTCCGTGCGTGTAACAGAAGGAACAAGGTACACACATGCCGACAGTTGGCAAAGGGCGGATGATTGCCGTTGTTCCCCTGAATACGTACCTTGCCCCGTCCATCCTCCCGGTCAATGCCGGACTGCAACCTTCATCTCATGGTGAGTGAGTCAATGGGCGACGTCGACACAACGAATTCCGGGGTTCATGCTGCCTCCCGTCGGGATGGTGGCATGGAACGCTTCATCCTGGACACCATGCCCGATTACGCCCTCTGGATATGCGAGGACGGCAGCCTGGCCTATGCCAACGCGTCCTTCTGCCAGGCATTCGGTCACGACGCCGGGCACATCGCCGACCTCCACGTCTGGGAGCTGCTTGTGGACTGGGATCCCATGCAATGGCAGGAGGTGTGGACCGCCATCACCCACCAGGGGAACATGCGGATCGAGCGCCTCGCGCGGCGAATGGATGGCAGCACCTTTCCCATGGAGATCCACCTCCGGTATGTCGACCACGACGGCCGGACCCTTGTCAGCGGCCTCGCACGCGACATCAGCGCCTGGCGCACCGTGGCCGAGCGCCTCCGCCGGAGCGAGGAGAACTTCCGCGTCTTCTTCAACACCATCAACGATCTCATCTTTGTTGCCACTGTCGACGGGAGGATCATCTTCACCAACGACGCGGTTCAGAGGAAGCTTGGTTACTCCGCTGATCAATTGCAGGGCATGCACGTGGTGGATGTGCATCCGCAGGAGAGACGCGAGGAGGCGGCACGTGTGGTGGAGGCGATGGTCCGCGGCGAGACGGATGTCTGCCCCCTGCCGCTGGTCACGAGCACCGGGATGCTGTTGCCCGTGGAGACGCGTGTCTGCATGGGGCAGTGGAACGGGGTGGACTGCCTCTTCGGTGTGAGCCGCGATCTGAGTGCCGAGCAGGAGGCGAAGCTGCGCTTCGAGCGGCTCTTCCGCAACAATCCTGCACTCATGGCCCTGTCCGAAGGCATCGGCAAACGCTTCATCGATGTCAACGACACGTTTCTTCAGGTCCTCGGTTACACACGTGAGGAGGTGATCGGAAGGACGAGCCGGGAGCTGAACCTCTTCCCCATGCACGAAATGCACCAGGGGGCGGCCGGCGCGCTTGAACGCGGGGGGAGGATCACCGACGTGGAGCTGCAGGTGCGATGCAGGGACGGAACGCTGCTCGACGGCCTGTTCTCCGGCGAGCTCATCGAAAGCGGCGGGGAACAGTTCCATCTGACCGTGATGATCAACATCACGGAACTCAAGCATGCCGAAACGAAGCTCTGGCGCAGTCAGCAGCGCCTATCCGATGTGATCGAGGGCACGAACGTCGGGACATGGGAGTGGTACGCGGACAGTGGCGTGCTGGTCGTGAATGAACGCTGGGCCGGGATCACCGGTCATGAACTGATGGACCTGCCGCCGATCACCATTGACGTGTGGAGGGGGATGATTCACCCGGAGGATCGTGCGGAGTTTGTCACACGGATGGAGCAGGTGTTTGCCCGTCAACGGGAGCATTACGATGTGGACTGCCGTGTGCGACACCGCAGCGGCGCATGGATGTGGGTGCACATCCGCGGGAAGGTGATCGCATGGGGCTCGGACAGCCGTCCGCAGCGCATGGCTGGGACAGTGGCCGACATCACGGAACGCAAGCGCGCCGAGGAGCAGCTCCGGGAGAACGAGGCCCGCCTCACCGAACTCAATGCCACGAAGGACAAGTTCTTCTCCATCATCGCACACGACCTGCGGACACCCTTCAGCGGCATCCTCGGTTTCAGCGATCTCCTCGCGATGGAGATCCGCGAGAAACACTTCGAGAAGGCGGAGCACTATTCCGGCATCATCAACCAGTCCGCCATGCGGGCGATGAACCTGCTGAGCAACCTGCTCGACTGGTCGCGGACACAGACAGGCCGCATGAAGATGCGGCCGGAGAACCTCGATCTGTGCCGGGTGATCGACGAGGTGATGAGCCTGTTCCACGAAACAGCACGGCAGAAGGCCATCGACCTGGTGGTCGACATCCCTGAACGGTTGGACATCGTCGCAGATCGCGAGATGATCGAGACCGTGGTGCGCAACCTCGTGAGCAATGCCATCAAGTACTCGCATGATCAGGGCAGGGTTGTGATTTTCGCCGACGGGACCTTCACCATGGTCCGCCTCACCGTGGAGGACAACGGCATCGGGATGGACGAGGCCACCATGAGCTCGCTCTTCCGCATCGAGGGATCCATCTCGCGGCTGGGCACGAGCAGGGAGAAGGGAAGCGGGCTGGGGCTCATCCTCTGCCGGGAGTTTGTGGAAAAGCACGGCGGCACCATCGCCGCCCACTCCACGCATGGGCAGGGAAGTTCCTTCCGCGTGGAGCTGCCACGCCGTGGAACGAGGCCATCCCCCTGACGCATTGCACGTGACGGAGGATGGTGGCATCATCATCCATGGACATACACCAACAGGGGCGGCACATGGCCGCCCCTGTTGGTGTTGATCAAATGAAACGGATCATCCGATGCTGCCGATGGCGCCCTCCACTGCGTCAAGAATCTCACAGTTCTTCACCACGTCCTTCATGCGCGTGTGATCCGGGAAGAGCGGGCGATCGATGTCGAGGTGGTCCACATGGGTGCGGATCACCGTCTTCGCCGCCTGCACACCCGTGCCCGGCGTGAACTCACGGAAATCGAGCGCCTGTGCCGCGGCGATGAACTCGATACCGAGGACACCATACGCGTTGTCGAGGATCTGGCCGGTCTTGATGGCCGTGTTCATGCCCATGGAAACGAAGTCCTCCTGGTCCGCAGCGGCGGGAATGGACTGGATCGATGCGGGCACGGAGAGGATGCGTTGTTCAACGATGAGCATGTCGGCGGTGTACTGGCTGAGCATGTGTCCGGAGAACATGCCGGCGCCCTTGGTGAGGAAGGCGGGGAGGCCGACGCTCAGGGCCGGGTTGAGGAGGCGGTTGAGGCGGCGCTCCGACAGGACGCTGACCATGGTGACGGCGGCGCCCACCATGTCCATCGGGAGGGCGACTGGCGTGCCCTGGAAATTGGCGCCGGTGAGGGTGATGCGATCCTCGGGGACGAAGATGGGGTTGTCGCCCACGCCGTTGAGTTCCGTCTCCACCTGGGCCTTCGCCCAGCGGACCGCGTCGTGCGCGGCGCCGATCACCTGCGGGGTGGAACGCATGGAGTAGGCATCCTGCACCTTGGTCTTGATCTTTCCATTGAGGAGATCGCTGCCCTTGATGCAGCTGATGATGGCATTGGCGGAGCGCACCGCGCCGGAGAAGCCGCGGAGCTCGTGCAGACGCCTGTCATAGGGCTTCATGTTCGCAAGCAGGGCCTCGAGCGACATGGCGGTGGCGATCTCGGCCTGCTTCAGCCAGCGGTTGATGTCAAAGAGGTGGATGGCGCTCATGGCCGTGAGCAGGTTCGAGCCGTTGATGGAGGCGAGGCCGTCGCGGGCGAGCAGGCCGGGAACAGGGATGCCGGCGCGCTCGAGGGCGACGCGGCCCGGAAGGCGCTCACCCTGATACCACGCCTCACCCTCGCCCATCATGAGCAGGGCGATCTGCGACATGGGGGCCAGGTCGCCACAGGCGCCCACGGAGCCCTTCTGGCACACAACCGGCGTGACACCCTTGTTCAGCATGTCGACAAAGGTCTGCGTGATCTCCGGGCGGCAGCCCGAGTTGCCGTGGGCGTGGACATTGGCGCGTGCGAGCATGGCACCACGGACGTATTCGATGGGGGCGGGGTCACCTATTCCTGCCGCATGGTTGTAGATGAGGTAGCGCTGGAACTGTTTGACCTGCTCATCATCCAGAACGACCTCGGAAAATTCACCGATGCCGGTGTTGACGCCGTACATGATCTCATGCGCCACGATCTTCTCCTCCAACATGGCGCGGCACACCTTGATCCGCTCGACGGCGTCAGGATGCAGTTCAACCTTTTCGTTGTGACGGGCGACAGCCACGAGTTTTTCCACCGTCAAACCGGAACCATCGAGAACGATTGCCATAGAATTTCCTTGTGAAAATGCAGAAGCTGTTGAAAGAGAAATATTTCTCTATTACAAAGATAGGTGGGGGATGGGCGGGAAACAAGGCTGCGACCTCTGGTGAACGTGGGACGGTGTCGGGGTTGGTGAAGCGTGAAGAAACGGATCCAGAGAAATGCGAAGGAGCGCTGGTGTGGGACAGCACGGAGTCTCGACGGTACAAGAACTGGCTCTTGGAGCAGTTGTTGTGAGCGTCATTTTCCACTGGTTGACTCGCATTTCTCCGGAGCATTGACGATTTTCGCACGATGCGTCCATTGATCAGGAGGTGAAGAATGCGTCATAGATTCCCCGTCATCCAGGCGGCGTTGCTCGCGGGCCTGGCGATGCTTGTCGGCACACCGGCTGCGGCGCAGTTCCCCGTGGCCCTCACCCTGCGATCAGATGGATCACTCGTCCAGTCGCCGGTGACCAGCGCCTCCACACGCTATCGCATCACTGTGGAGGGCTCCTATTCGATGTGGCCGCAGTTCCAGGACTGCCATGGTGTGGATGCCGCCTACGTGTACGACGTCCCTCAGGAGGAGATCGACGCCTGGCGCTGGCCGCCTGAAACCATCACCATCGGCACAACCACCATCCCCTTCGTTGAGATCCCGCACTGGGTGGGCGACACGCGTACGTGGTCCTTTCCGGAAACAGGCACGCCGCTCTTCTCGCTGAGCTTCCGCAGGTACAAGGGCTTCCGCATCGATGGCGAACCGCTTCCCAACACCGGCCTTTCGATGGTCACACATCGCTACCAGGTGGAGAAGATGGGAACCGGGGCTCCCTTCGCCTTCTCCATCCTCGATTCCAACTACAACATCATGACGCAATCCGCCGTCCCACGCTACGAGGACAACTGCGGTTCGCTGAAGATCACGGTGGAAGCCGTGGGCACCACCGATCTCAACATCTGCGATCTGATACCCATCTGTGATGCCACACATCGCTATGCCGGTGCCAACCTCCGGGTCTCGCTCTTCCGTAATCCTGTGAACGGTGAACCCATCCACCTGCTGCAGAATGCCAACCCGGCGCATTTCACCATCACCCCGCAGGGGGGGGCGCCCTACACCATCGATTCCATCCGCTGTGGGCGCAGCGATCAACGAGCCGCTGTCGGCCTCCTCATCGACCGCTCCGGCAGCATGGCCGGCGCCATCAGCGAATCCGATCCCACGATCCGCATGACGGCCTCGCGCTCGGCCGTGCACAACTTCATCGGACATCTCCAGCCGGGCGACTCCGCCTTCGTCGCCTCATTCGCGGACATGTACTCGGTCAATCAGGACTGGACCGACAGCAAGCCCCTCCTCGCGGCCGCCGTCGACAACATGCTGCCCGAAGGGCAGACGGCCTTCTTCGGCTCCGTGGCCGAGGCCTTGGAAAAGGTGTCGCAGAGCGCCAATCCGCGACGCGCCCTCATCGTGCTCTCCGATGGCGCCAACACCGCTCCACCCTATTACACACCCGCCTTCCTCACCTTTGTCCAGAACATCAACATCCCCGTCTACATCATCGCGCTGGGCCTGAGCCAGTCAATGGAGGACATCGATGGTCGCATGAAGATGGACAAGATCGCGACGGCCTCCCGCGGCCATGTGTATGATGTGTACAGCGCCAGCACGCTCGATTCCGTGTTCAACGCCCTCGGGCGCGATCTCGGGCTCGAGGAATGCTGCTCCTTCTACTTCCGCATGCCTCCCTGCCTCAACGGCACGGAACGGACCTTCACCGTCACCTACAAGCCTGACGCCAACCCCGGCATGTCGCGCTCCATCACGGTGAAATGCGACACCTGTACCGTGCTCACCGATGTCGACATCCCGGGTGCATCGTTGTCTGGACCCCCCGGCATCGGCATCGCCCCCAACCCTGCGGGCTGGGAGACCACCGTGTCATACATTGTCGGGCAGCCGGGGCCAGCCGTCATCACGCTTGTCGACATGCAGGGGACGGTGATGCGGGAGGAACGCATCCTCCACACATCCACCGGTGTACAGTCCTTCACTCTGAGCAATCTCCGCGTGCCCGCCGGGAGCTACATCGTCGTGGTGCAGACAGCCGCAGGCATTGGTGCGCGCCGCCTGCTCATGCTCGGGCAGCGGTGAGCGCGGGCCCCAGCGTGGTGGCGTGTCGGGAACCCCTGCTCGTGGGCAGTGTCAGCGGACCACGGGAGCGGTGAAGGCACCCTCGAGTGATGTCCATTTGTCCTTCAAAGCAAAGCGCCCGCACAACTGCGTGGGCGACACGTGCGTGACCGTGAACTGCCCGGCGACGCTGGTCTGGTCGATCTGCACCTCACGTCCTCCCGTGACGCGGATGCTGACAGCGCCGGTCTGTTCCACCTGCCCCTGTCCTTTGGTGAAATCGTAGGCGCCGGCTTTGAACGGCAGGCCCTGTCTGCCGCCCTTGATCTGTGTGACGAGGGAGAAGGCGACCACTGCCTGCCCCTTCTCCAGTGCGAGGTGGTGGAATTCGGAGGGGGATTTCGCCGCGGTCTCGAAATTCGCGATGAACACCGCATGCGAGGTGACGCCGTAGCTTTCATCCCGGAACGCGCGCACCGTCCGAATGGTGGACCAGTCGATGGCGGCGTCCCTGGGCCACGCCCCGTTGGTGCTGGTCATGCTGATGGTCGTCTGCTCCGGGCAGTCGGCCCTGTTCTTGGATGCCGTCTTCTGGCCGTTGCAGGTGGTGAAGGTCAGGGATGCAAGAATGCAGAGGATGAAGAGCGTGCGCATGTGTTCCTCCGTGAAACGGTGGGAGAAGTGGTGAGGATGGAAACACGCATGCGCCGGGGTTCGGCCGCCGGCGGAGAAGATCACCTGCCGGGGACGGCGGTGCGCACCACGCGGAAGCCGAGGTTTCGCGCACGGTCGCTGGCATGGGCGCAGCCGCGGGCGGAGGCGCGGCACCACATGGCGGCATTGAAGGCCGAGCCACCGCGCGTGACGCGGTTGCTGGTGCGGGCGTCCGCGATGGGATCGGTGACAGGCTCGGAGGGGTACGGCGGGAAACCGTCCTGCATCCACTCGACGCCGTCCCAGCACCATTCCGCCACGTTGCCGTGCATGTCGAACAGGCCGAATGCATTGACGGCCTTTGTGCCGACGGGGTGGATGGTGCCGGCGGAATTGGCCGTGTACCACCCGGCGGCGTTCAGTGCGGAGTCCACCTCGGTCCTGACGCATGTGCCCACGTTGCCGGTGTGGACATCGGTTTTGGAACCGGCGCGGCAGGCGTATTCCCATTCCGCTTCGGTGGGCAGGCGGTATCCATCGGCGTCGAAGTTACAGGCGGTGCTGTCACCGGATCCGGAATAGCACGGGGTGAGGCCCTCGCGCTTGGACCGGCGGTTGCAGTAATCCACCGCCTCGCGCCAGCTCACATTTGTGACGGGAAGATCGTCACCCACCACCACGCTCGGATTGGCACCCATCACGTCAGACCATTCCTTCTGCGTGATCTCGGTCAGGCCCATGTGGAACGAGCGGGTTAGGGTCACCTGATGTGCGGGCAGCTCGTCGGAGGTGCCGCAGGCGCAGTCGGTGAGGTTGCCCATCATGAACGTGCCGGCCTCGACCAGCGCCATGTCCTTGGGCGCCGCGGGCCCGGCCGCCTTCGGTGCCTCCTCCTTGCAGCCGATGATGAAAGCCATGGCCAGAATGCCGGCGAAAACCACTGTCGGGGTCAGGCGTTGAAAAGCGTGCACGTGTCGCTCCGGAGATGAGATGTGGGTGGTGGAAAGGGGAGGCATCGGGCGATGCCACAGGAATCGAAGCTATCAAATGTTCGGGGAAATGCCAAGAACAGGACGCGGGTGTCAGTGGCGCGAAGGGGAGCGTCACGCATGCCGCTGCATCAGGATGGCTCCACGTGGTGCACAAAGCGGGTGAGCCGGCGCATGCAGGTGTCGCGGCCCATTTCCTCCATCATCTCGAACAGCCCGGGGGACTGTGTGCCGCCGGTGAGCGCGAGGCGCATGGGGTGGATGATGCGGCCTGCTCCCACACCCAGTTCCTCCGCCAGTGTGCGGATGAGTTCCTCCAACGCGCTGGCGGTGAAGTCCGCAGCGGTGATGCGCTCCATCACGATGCGCATGTGCACCGCGGAGTCCGGTTTCCAGTGCTTCTTCATGCCCGCCTCATCGTAGGCGTCCGGGTCCTCGAAGAAGTACCTCCCGGTGTCGGGCAGATCAGTGAGGAGGAAGAGGCGCTCCTTCATGAGGCCGGCAATGCGGAGGAGGTGATCCTCGCCGCGGTCCAGGATGGACTCGGGCAGGTGGGGCCGCATGCGCTCCAGAAGCTCCGCATCCGACAGGAGGCGCAGATGCTTGCCGTTCATCCAGCGCAGCTTCTCCTCATCGAACACCGAGCTCTTCTTGAGCAGGCGGCGGACATCGAAGGCCTCGATCATCTCGCCCTGTGTCATCACCTCACGGTCGTCGCCTGGCGACCAGCCGAGCAGCGTGAGGAAGTTGAACACCGCCTCGGGCAGATACCCGCGTTCCTGGTATTCGCCCACGGAGGTGGCGCCATGGCGCTTCGAAAGGCGCTTCTTGTCGTCACCCAGGATGAGCGGGACGTGGCCGAACATGGGGAGCTCGTAGCCGAGCGCTTCATACAGGAGGATCTGCTTGGGCGTGTTCGAAAGGTGGTCGTCGCCGCGCATCACATGGGTCACGCCCATGTCGTGGTCGTCCACCACCACGGCGATCATGTACATCGGTGTGCCATCGGAGCGGAGCAGCACAAAGTCGTCGATCTCGCTGTTCTGGAAGGTGGTGCCCTCGTGGACGATGTCGAAGAAGTTCGTCTCGCCGTCGGGCACGCGGAAGCGCAGGGCGCGTGGGGCGCCGGAGGCCTCCTTCTCACGGCGTTCGCCGTCGGACATGTGGAGGCAGTGTCTGTCGTATCGATACTCCGAGCCCTCGTCTCCGAGCGCGGCGCGCTGGGCATCGAGCTCATCCGGTGTGCAGTAGCACCAGTAGGCGCGGCCTTCGGCAAGGAGGCGCAGGCATTCCTCGCGGTGGCGCTCCACCCGTGTGGATTGCAGGACGGGCTCGTTGTCCCAGTCGATGCCGAGCCAGCGGAGGCCGTTGAGGATCTCGCGGATCATGGCCTCGCTGGAGCGCGCCTTGTCGGTGTCCTCGATGCGCAGGAGGAAGCGACCGCCCTCATGCCGGGCGAAGAGCCAGTTGAAGATCGCCGTGCGTGCACCGCCGACGTGGAGATAGCCTGTGGGACTGGGCGCGAAACGCACCACCACCTGTGTGCTCATGCAATGACCGGATGTTGTTGGACAATCATGGATGGAGGATCATGCGCACGGAGCATGCGTCGTTCCCCCGTGCGCTGATGGATGTCACTTGGTGATGGGCGTCTCCGCCACGATCACCACGGTGCGGCTGTAGAAGCGGCCCTCGGGGAGGTCGTTGTTGTGGAGCAGCACGCCCTCGCCCACGCCCTCCGTGGGGGCATCGGGCATGCCGATGGCCGCGGCCGTGTTGATGGCACGCGCCTCCGAGAGGCGGCGGTTGTATTCGGCCTCGCCGATGCGGTCGCTGTAGCCGGTGATGCGCACGTCGGAGCCGGGCTTGATGTCGTTCCGGATGAGCGTGGCGATGCGCTGGTTCGCGGCGTTGAGCTGCTCGCTGTTGAAGTCGAAGAGGATGAGGCTGTACCGGTTGATGGCGCGGTCGGCGCGCATCTCCTGCCGCTTCCGCTGGATGGTGATCTGCTCCACCGGGAGTTCCCGGTCGGGCGTGATCACCACGGTGCCCCGGTTGTCGGAGACGCGCATGCGGTAGACGAGCGGCGAGTTGGAGGTGGGGATGGTCTCCTGCTCGTTCTGCAGCGGCCAGTCCATGACCTCGGGCACCGTTGTTCCGTCGAAGGTGCGCAGTGAGCGGCTGTCCTGCTCCGCATCCACGGACCAGGAGGCGACGCCCTCACTGGACACGACGGTGGGGCGGAAGCGGATGACGGGAGGATTCACCGTGCGGGTCACATTGCGGAGGGTGAGCGGTTCGAGGATCTGCCAGGTGTCGGACTGGATCTCGACGCGGCGGTTCTCTGCGACACCATCGGGATCGTTCACGTTCGACGGCTTCTCCGGAAGGGCGCGGGCGTTGACGGTGATGCGCGCGGGATCCACCTGCCATACGGACGTGAGGTACTGCTTCACTGCCTCGGCCCGCTGGCGCGAGAGCGTCGTCCCGCCCGGCTCCGCACCGCTGGTGCAGCCGGTGAGCGTGATCCGCGCTGCGGGGTGCTGGCGCATCCTGGTGCCGACGATGTTGAGGAGGTGGTGATACACCTGCAACGTGCCGCGCGTGAACAGCTCGTCGAGGCTGAAGGCACCCGCCTGCCGTGCATCCAGCATGGTGTAGCGATCAGGGATGGCGGCGCTGTTCTCGGCAAAGAAGAGGTAGTTGAGCAGCGGCTGCATTTCGGTGCTGATGAACTCCTCGGCGATGACGCGGGCAATGGGTTGCTCCATGCCGTGCTCGTTGATGCCGCTGGCCCGGATCTGGGCCGTGAGCACCGGAGCTGGCGCCACCGGCTTCGTCGTGTCGGGTGGAGGTGGGGGAGGAGGAGGTGGTGGCGGTGGCGGAGCAGGAGGCGCAGGTTCGGAAGGCGGCAGGGCGAAGGATATGCGGACCCCCGCACGCAGTGCCAGCACGGACCAGTCGAGACCCTTCACCATGGTCGTGAGCTGATAGGACAGCAGGATCTCCGGTTCGGCCATCATGGTCCAGCGCCGGTTGAGCGGCAGGGCGTATTTCACACCCGCAAGCAGGGCGGCGTTGAGTGGCGATGCATCGGGGATGTCGCCGCTGAACACGTTGCGCGTCCGCGTCTTCGTGTCCATGAACACCCCGCGGTCGGCGGGTTCGATGATGGTCTCCGCCTGCCGGTAGGTCTTCCCCAGGGTGATGCCGACGCGCGTTCCCGCCATGAGGGAGAGCTGCCCGAACAGCCGGTAGTTGACGATGGGTTCGATGCCCAGCGTCGAGATCTTCGCGTCAATGGTGTGTTCAAAGGTGATCGGAATGGCGTTGCCCGTGTCGCTTCCCAGTGTCGTCTCATTCGCGCTCAACATGCCGTTGTGCGTGCCGAAACTGATGCCGATGTCGAGGCTCCAGCGCCGGTCGAGAGGGAGGCGCGCGAACCCGCCGACGAAGAAGCCGCCACCGTCACCCTTCTCGAACTGCTGGCAGCAGTTCGGGACGCCGGGGAGGGCGCGGAACGCGGTGGTGTGCCAGTTGAAGGCGTAGTCCGCCATGATGCCGAAACGAAACGCGTTTTCCAGCGTCGGTGGCGGTGTCTGGGACGCTGCCGGGAGCGACAGCAGGGCGAGCAGGACGGGGATGATCAGGGCGTGCCGCATGGGACCTCTTCGTGGTTCACTCCGTTGCGCGGATTGCGCATGGCGTCAAGATACGACAAATGACTGGAAGACAGAAGGTGGAACGCCGGCCTGGCGCCGACGGGGGCGATGGTCAGAGCGTCACGACAACACGCACGCCGACGCACACAGACAGCACCTTCCAGCGGAGATCCTTCAGCAGATCCGTGAACTGCTGTGTCACCGTCACCGATGGTTCCAGCAGAGTCGCGGATCGCGCATCAAGGGGCAGGGACCAGGACAGGCTTCCGAGCAGGGCGGCATTGAGCGTCGAAGTGTTCGGAATGTCGCCATCGAACACAGTCTGCTCCCGGGTGCCGGTGGAGAGAAACACCCCCTGGTCTGTTGTCTCCGTTTCTATCGCGTGATGCTGAAGGAGCAGGTCCAGCCGCATGCCGAGGTCGAGCGTCAGTCCGGAGAACAGGCGCATCCCGACGCTCGGTTCGAGGCCAAGCGAGGAGACCGCCGCATCGAAGCGGTGCTCGATGGTCGCCGTCTGCGGCACGGACGCGGAATCGAGGATCAAGGTCTGCTCCTGTACCGTCAGCACGCCATCGAGGGAGGCATAGGTGAGCGCGAGGTTCAGATGCACACCGTCGGTCAGGGGAAGCCGGAGGAAGCCTCCGAGAGCGATGCCGCCGCCGTCTCCGGACTCGTAGCGCGGGCAGCAGCCTGTGGAGCCGGCAAGGGAGGAGAAGGACGCGGAATGGATGTTCACCGCGTACCCGGCCGAGAAGCCGAGGCGCAGCGGTTCGGGACGCGGAGAGGAAGCCTCCTGCGCCATGAGTTGGAGTGGGGCGATGACGACGAGGATCGCGATCGCAAGACGCGTGTGCATGGGAACCTCCGGAATGATGCTGGTCCGTGCAGCTAATCTATTCCATGGCGAAATAAAAAAACAGGCTTCCTGCCGCGCAGGAAGCCTGAAAATTCGATGGAAGCAGGTTTTATTCTGTTGGAAGCGGGAAGACGCTGATGGTCTTGCGATCCCGGCCCTCGCGGCCGAATTCCACCTTGCCGTCGATCAGGGAGAACAGTGTGTCGTCCTTGCCCTTGGCAACGTTCTCGCCGGGATGGAACTTCGTGCCGCGCTGGCGCACGAGGATGCTGCCTGCGGACACCGTCTCACCACCGAATGCCTTCACGCCAAGATACTGCGGGTTGCTGTCGCGACCGTTCCTGGAGCTTCCGAGTCCTTTTTTATGAGCCATGGTATCCTCCTATCCCTTCACGATGCTTTCAATGGAAATGTGCGAAAACTGCTGGCGGTGGCCGTTCATCTTCCGGAAGCCCTTGCGGCGCTTCTTCTTGAACACCATCACCTTGTCGTCCTTCATGTGGCGCAGCACGGTGGCCGTCACCTTCGCATTGTTGACCGTCGGCGTCCCAACCACGGTGCCGTTCTCGTCGGAAAACATGCGGACATCCGCAAACTCCACGGTCTGGCCCACTTCGCTCTCGAGGAGCGGGACGTAAATCTTTTGTGCAGGGCTGACCCTGAACTGCTTACCACTGATGTTGACTATTGCGTACATGAACCAAATCTCCAAAATCTACAATTCAAGAATTGCTAATGTAGGGAAGAAAAAGGTGGAAGTCAATTCCCTCCGAATCTTTCCTTTACTTCACCCTGTGTTTCCGCGGGTGAAACGATGAAGGGATTTTCCGGACACGTGTACGTGGTGGCGATCCGTGGTGGTGGTGGTGGGTCAATCCCGCCGGATTATCTCCCCGTCGGGGATCCAGGTCTCATCCTGCCCCGGTGCGGTGATGGTCACATCCCCGATGATGCGCACACCACGCCCGAACACGACATTGCCCTCGACGGTGAGCGCGTTGCAGCCGACGAGGGACGGGGCGCCGTGGGGGAAATGGTGGTGGAGCTGATCGATGAGCTGGTAGTGCATGCGGTCCAGCACCACGCGCAGTGGCCGCCCCTGCCGTGCCGGGTTGGCAATGACCCGGTGCCCCTCGGTGAGGATGAAGGCGTCGGACCAGAGCCCGAGCAGGTCGTCGGTCGTCTTCACCGGGGAGAAGCGTGTGCGGGGGACGCGCAGGGCCACGGCGCGGTCGAAGAGCGAGATGGCCGCGCCCATGGCGGTCTCGAGCTGGTACACGCGTGGGGAACGCGGGTCACGCGGATCGAGCGTCTTGAGGTTGGGGATGACGGGCAGAGGCAGCACCCCCGCATGTGCGTCAAGGAGCTCCTTCAGAGAGCGCAGGTTGACCCAGAGGCTGTTCGTGTTGAAGTGCCGGTGGAGACAAATGTTCTGGAATTCCTCCATCTCTTCCGCGGGGCATTGCGCCACTTCGCGCAATGTCAGCCGGCCATCGCGGCGCCGGGCCAAGTGCCCGCCCTTCCGATCGGCGGCGGTGCGGTCGGCGACCTCCATCATGAAATCGAGCTGCTCAGCAGCGAAATAGCCGAGAATCTCCTCGTCGAGCACGGCGCCAAGGTTGTCCGAATTCGAGATGAAGGCATAGACCCGGCCGCGTGCGAGGAGCATTTCGAGCAGACCGGAGGTGGCAAGCGCCGCGTAGAGATCGCCGTGCCCCGGGGGGCACCATTCCAGCTCAGGAAAATCCGGCCATTCCGCAGGCTCGTGCGATTGCGCCAGAATCTTCGGCACACGGTGCTGGAGAAAGTCCCGCGGGATGCCCGGTGTGGGCCGCAGGTGCTCGTCCAGCACACGAAGCGAATCCTCCCGCGTGAGGATGGTGTTCATGAGGATGAGCGGGACGTCGACGCCCGTGTGCCGCGACAGATGCTCCGCCTGCCGGGCGATGATCTCCAGGAACGAGAGGCCGTTCTTCGCCGGCAGGAGGCTCTTGGCCTTCTCGAGGCCCATGCTGGTGCCCAGGCCGCCGTTGAGCTTGATCACCACCGTGTGTGGCAGGGCCGCCCGTCCGGCGTCGGCATAGCCGTCGAGCTCCATCGCATCCGGAAGATCGGGGACGGGATCGATCATGCTGCCGGGCATCATGCCGGACTGCCCGGTGAGCAGCTCGGTGAAATGCCGGCGAAAGCTCCGGATCACCGTCTCATGGACGCCCGCCTTGAGCATCTTCTGCGCGAAAGGGATGAACAGCGTTGTCTCGTCGATGGCCATGGAATGATCGCATGTTGGTGGACCATCAAGATACGGACAGCCGACCGTGTATGAAAATGTCGTCAGCCGCCGTGTGCGAGGTGGAAGAGTCCGACCTCCGCACCGTCGGGGATGCGTGTCGTCTCCCAGTCCTCCTCATCGATGAGTTCGCCGTTCACGGTGACGGTGATCAGGGCGTAGTCGTAGTGCATCGCGTTCAGAACATCGGTCACGGTCATGCCCTCGAACCACTCCACCGGGTCTCTGTTGTTCACTCGCACCATGGGCGGTCGTCTGTCCTGTGTTGTGGTGAAGAAGGGGTCATGAGGCGAGAAGGAGTTCGATGGCCACGTTCGCCTGCATGGCGGCGACGATGGCCACGCGCGGTGCGCAGAGGCCCTGTGCCATGTCGCTCGTCTCGTCGCCGCAGATGTGGATGTGGCCGGCGGAGTGCACTCGGAGCGCATCCGTGCCGCCGACGCCCGACAGGCCGCTGCCTCCGACGATGTGGCGGCGAGGGAAGGCGTGGCACCAGGTGCGCAGCAGCCAACGCTTGCTCTCCGCCCGATCGAAGGCCTCGATCAGCAGATCCGCGCGCGCGAAGATGACGGGGATGAGCTCCGGCGTGAGGCGGACATCGTGCACGTCGATGATGATGCCGGCGTCGATGGCGTGGAGATGTGCCGCAAGTGCATCCACTTTCTTCCTGCCGATGTCGGTCTGGAAATAGTGCTGGCGGTTGAGGTTCGACGTCTCCACCATGTCGAAATCCGCGAGGATGAATGTCCCGACTCCTGCACGCGCGAGAGCAACGGCGGCGTTGGAGCCGAGGCCCCCGCAGCCGGCGATGCCCACGGTGGCGTGCTGCAGGCGCTCCGTGGTGCCCGGCACATTGCGTGCGAAGATGTCAGGCCGTCGGGACATCCTGCGCGTCCTGCACCATCGCCACGATCTCCGGAAGATCGATGCCGAGCTCGCGGAGGCGTTCGAGCGTCGGAACGCCGTCCAGCGTCCAGCCGCGCCGGCGGTAGACCACGTCCATGAGCTTCAGGTACTGGTCCAGTCGGTGCGCGCGCGTGATGGCGAGCTTCTCCGCGGTGGATTTCCCGTCGGGATCGATGCCGAGCTGTTCACGCATCTGCTTGTCGTAGCGCTCGGCGCGCGATTCGTACTCCCGTTCTGTCACGGGACCCAGGGCGCGCGCGGGGGGGATGTCGTCCTTGCGGGTGATGCCGCCGAGCTTGTAGGCGAGCACCCGTTGGAGGTTGTAGACACGTGCGGACTGGTCGAGCATCTTCTGCTCATCGAGCGGGACGCCCGTCATGCCCTCGAAGAAGCGCCAGTAGTTCTCCACATGCTCCGGGATCTTGGCCGCCTGCTGCGGCGGGTGCTTCTTGTTGTCGGCGGGGGCCACGTCGTTCCACACGATCTTGCACAGGCCGAGCAGCCCGAACCAGGTGCGGAAGAGTGGGAAGTAGTGCAGCGCCTCGGCCTTGTCCTCGAACGACGGGATCTGGTTGTTGACCATGTCCATG